>JBJTQH010000035.1:0-7913 GCA_046075505.1 Cyanobium sp.
ACCAGCTCCTCCTTGGCCTTGCGGGTGCTGATGTGGCTGCCGGGGATGAAGCCGCGCAGGCCTTCCACCCGCACCAGGGCACCACCGCGGTTGGTGGCGAACACCTCGGAGTAGATGGTGGCGTCTTCCTTCTGTAGCTGGCGCACCCGCTCCCAGGCGCGCATGTACTCGATGCGGCGGATCGAGAGGGTGAGCTGACCGTCCTCGTTCTCCTCGCTGAGGATGAAGAACTCGCGCACCTCGCCGGGCTCGAGCACATCGGAGAGATGCTCCACCCGGTTGATCGACACCTCCTGCAGGGGCATGAAAGCGGCGGTCTTGGCACCGATGTCGATCATCGCGCCCTTGGATTCGAGCGCGAAGACGGTGCCGTTGACGACGTCACCAGGCTTGAAGTTGTAGTCGTACTTGCTCAGCAGAGCGGCGAACTCATCGAGCGTGAAGCCCACGCCGTCGCCATCGCGGGCAGCGACCCTGCTGCCGGCATCATCGGCGGCGGGCACATCCTCCAGAAGCGCCGGATCGAGACCGGCATCAAAGCTGCCCGGATCGGATGCGGCCTGGTCGTCGAGGTCCAGGGCCTCTTGCGCCGAGAGGTCGCGATCGGAGGTGGGCGTCAGGGTCATGGAAAGGTGGCGGTCTGCCCGTGGCAGTGCGAGAGAGATGACGCCCACCTGCCGCCTGCAGAGTGAACGTAATCCCTGATCCTAGCAAAGGCCTGCGGGAAGACCAGCGGAGAGCGCCTCTCTGGCAGATCGTCCCCGCACACAGCCGGCAGCGGCACTCAGCCCAGGGCGACCAGGGCGTTGCGCCCCTTACGGGACGGACTGCGGTTGAGACCCTCGAGAGTGGCCACGAAGTCGCTGACGCTCTGGAACTGGCGATACACGGAGGCGAAACGCACGTAGGCCACCTCGCTCATGTCGCGCAGACGCTGCAGCACCAGCTCGCCGATCTCCTGGCTGCTCACCTCCCGGCCGCTGCGTTGCTGCAGAGCCAGTTCGATGTCATCGACCACCGTCTCCAGCTCTGCGGGGGCCAGGCCGGTCTTTTCGCAGGCCCGCAGCAGGCCGTGCAGCAATTTGGAGCGATTGAAGGTTTCGCGGTGGCCGAGGCGCTTGATCACGGTGATCGGCACCGTTTCCACCCGTTCGTAGGTGGTGAAGCGGTGCTCGCAGTTCAGGCATTCACGGCGGCGACGGACACTGCGACCGCCATCGGCGGCCCGCGATTCGAGCACCCGGCTGTCGGTGTGCTGGCAGGAGGGGCATTGCATCCCCGGAGTCGCTCCGCGTCCGTGTAGCGGAAGTGTAGACAGCTCCCGTACCAAAGCAAAGGGCGAACGGGCGGGCAGCAACAACATCGATGAAAAAAGCCCCCGCCGAGGCGGGGGCTGAAGGGTCGCCTGAGCGACCGGGAGGCTCATTTGCCGATCTTCGGGGGATCGCGGAAGGCGATCGCGAAGAAGAGGGTCGACAGGGCCAGAGCCAGGATAAGGATGTAAGCGAAGCTCTCCATGGGAGGTCGGCGGAGGAGGAGGAGGGCTGGAGATCAGCCGAGGGGGCTGTCGGCCGGGGGCACGTAACCCTCGGGCAGACGGCGGGTGGACTTGTCGCCCAGCTTCTGGAACAGACCGAATTCCACCTGCTCACCGAGATCCGGATCGATACCGGCGAACACGTCGCGGTACAGGGTGCGGGCTCCGTGCCAGATGTGGCCGAAGAAGAAGAGCAGAGCGAAGCAGGCGTGGCCGAAGGTGAACCAGCCGCGCGGCGAGCTGCGGAAGGTGCCGTCGGAGTGGTAGGTCTCACGATCGAAATCGAAGGCCTCACCGAGCTGGGCCTGACGGGCCAGGCGCTTCACATCGGCAGGATCGGTGAAGGTCTTGCCGTTGAGGGCACCGCCGTAGACGGTGGCTTTGACGCCCTGCTGTTCGAACGAGTACTTGGCTTCAGCGCGACGGAAGGGGATGTCGGCGCGGACCACACCGTTGCTGTCCTGGAGGACGACGGGGAAGTTCTCGAAGAAGTTGGGCAGGCGGCGCACTTCCAGCTCATCGCCGTTCCTGTCGGTGAAGCTGATGTGGCCCAGCCAGCCGGTGGGCAGGCCATCGCCGTTCACCATCGGGCCGACGCGGAACAGGCCGCCCTTGGCCGGGCTGTTACCGACGTAGTCGTAGAAGGCCAGCTTCTCCGGGATGGAAGCCCAGGCCTGCTCCTTGCTGGCACCGTTGTCGATCGCGGTCTGCACGCGACGATTGATCTCGGTCTTGAAGTAGCTCTGATCCCACTGGTAGCGGGTGGGGCCGAACAGTTCGATCGGGGTGGCTGCGGCGCCGTACCAAATGGTCCCGGCCACGATGAAGGCGGCGAAGAACACAGCGGCGATGGCGCTGGCCAGCACCGTTTCGATGTTGCCCATGCGCAGAGCCTTGTAGAGGCGCTCCGGCGGGCGGGTGGTGATGTGGAAGATGCCGGCGATGATGCCGACGATGCCGGCAGCGATGTGGTGCGCCACGATGCCGCCGGGGTTGAAGGGGTTGAAGCCCTCCGGTCCCCAGGCGGGCTGCACCGCCTCAATGTGGCCGTTCAGTCCGTAGGCATCGGTGACCCACATGCCCGGGCCGAACACACCGGTGAGGTGGAAAGCGCCGAAGCCGAAGCAGCCGAGGCCAGCCAGGAGCAGGTGGATGCCGAAGATCTTGGGCAGATCGAGCGCCGGCTCACCGGTGCGCGGGTCCTGCCAGATCTCCAGATCCCAGTAGGTCCAGTGCCAAATGGCGGCCAGGAACAGCAGGCCACTGAAGATGATGTGGGCGGCAGCCACACCCTCGAAGCTCCAGAAGCCGGGGTCGACACCGGTTTCTCCGGTGATGCTCCAGCCACCCCAGCTGCCCGTCACACCCAAACGGGCCATGAAGGGCATCACGAACATGCCCTGCCGCCACATCGGGTTGAGGACGGGGTCGGAGGGATCGAAGATGGCGAGCTCGTAGAGCGCCATGGAGCCGGCCCAGCCGGCAACCAGGGCTGTGTGCATGAGGTGCACGGCCAGCAGTCGGCCCGGGTCGTTGATGACGACCGTGTGCACCCTGTACCAGGGCAATCCCATGGGGGTCAGATCTGGGTGGGTTGGCGATCGGCCAGGCCGATCCGTCTGGCGATGGTAGAGGGTGCGGATGGCCGCACGGGGCGGTGGTAACGGTCCGCAACCGCCCTGGTACGGAGCGGTTTCAGAATGGGGCCAGCTCCTCTGTGGCCAGCCATGCCTGTGATCCGATTCCTGCGCGAAGGCCGCGATGTCGAGTGCTACCCCGGCGAGAACCTGCGCGAGGTGGCCCTGAGGGAGGGCATTGAGCTCTACGGCCTCAAGGGAAAGCTGGGCAACTGCGGCGGCTGCGGCCAGTGCATCACCTGCTTCGTCGATGTTGAGGGGGCCGATCCCGCCGCCCTAACCCCCCGCACCGCGGTGGAGGAGCGCAAGCTGCGCAGCCGCTCCCAGGGCTGGCGCCTCGCCTGCCAGGCCCTGGTGGAGCAGTCGCTGGTGGTGATCACCCGGCCCCAGGTGGGGCTGGCCGATCGCCAGAACGCTCTCGCAGCGGCCCTGCAGACCCCCCTGCCGCCCGGCCCGACCGCCTGGCCGACCCCGCCGCAGGAGGAGGTGGAGGAGGGCACCGATCCCGCCGAGAGCGAGGCCCCGCAGGAGACCTCAGACCCCCAGTGAGCCGGCAACCGCTACGGCCGGTGAAGCCCCGCCGGAGCACCCGGGGGGCGGTGATACCTTCGGTCGGACCTTCCCGACAGCCATGGAAACCAACGATCTCGGCTTCGTTGCCAGCCTCCTGTTCGTTCTGGTTCCGGCGGTCTTCCTGATCATCCTCTACATCCAGACCAACAGCCGTCAGGGCAGCTGACAGCGGGGTTGCTCGCCACAGCTCCAGTGCGCACAGCCGCCCTGGAGCTGTGGCGCGGTCACTGCCCGATTGAATCGGGTGCTGCTTTGTGCTGTCGTTGTTCTGAAGCCACAGACCCAGTCGACTCCCCTTGAGCAGAGAGGTGCTGCCTGTGATGGGGATGTTTGGGCCAGTTGCCCCACCCCCCTCGGCCACCA
The DNA here is from genome assembly GCA_046075505.1 of Cyanobium sp. Classification (GTDB taxonomy): domain Bacteria; phylum Cyanobacteriota; class Cyanobacteriia; order PCC-6307; family Cyanobiaceae; genus Cyanobium. The sequence continues at coordinate 4,111 of JBJTQH010000035.1, forward strand.
TCCCAAGCGCTTTCTGACTACTCAAACAGTTTCGGAGAAGTCGTCCAGAGCCTGGAGGGTGATCGATCTGGGCTGCTGGCTGATCGAGCGTCCTGTCTCTGGGATCCGCGATCGCTCCGAAGCGGATCAGCCCCGCCTGGTCGGTGACGGTGCCTTCGAAGCTCTGCAACAACGGCTGCGGCTGGATCGGTTGCAGCCTGTCGCCGCAGTGGGCCGCAGTGGAATGTTGCCGCTCTGGAGCCACCGGCTCGCTGGAGCTCCTAGTCGAAGCCCTGCCTGACGCCATCGGAGGGGGGCACCAGCCCCCAGGCAGGGGGCACTGGGCCAACAGCCTGTGCAGCTGTTCGCCCAGGCCCCGTTGCCGGCCGGGAACCCGATCAGCGACGCCCCTCGGGTTCCCGCACCAGCAGCACTGGTGCCGGCGCATGCACGCGGATGTAGTCGCTCACCGAGCTGCCCAGCAACCGGTCGAGATCGACGAGCGCCTTGGCCACGAGCGGCCGGCGATCCTGGGAGGCGATCACCACCAGATCAGCCCGCACCTCCTCGGCTGTCGCGCAGACGGTGCGGCCGATGTCGCCGGTGCGATGCAGGGGGTCCAGGGTCACCCCCAGGCTGCGGGCCCGTTGCACAGCCCGCTCCAGCACCTCATCGGCAGGATTGCGGCCACCGCGGGAGGGGGTGATGTCCTGGCGGGTGACATGCACGCCGGTGAGGCTGCCGCCGGGGATATCCCGCACCATCTCGCAGGCCAGCCGCAGGGCGTCATCGCCGACACCGGTGCCGTCGACCGTGACCATGACGCGGTTGATGGCGCGGATGTAGAGGTCGTCCCGCACCAGCAGCATCGGCCGGGTGGAGAGCTGGAAGACGTACTGGCTGGCGCTGTTGGACAGGATCGACTGCAGCCGGCCGAGACCACGTGAGCCCATCACGATCAGATCGGCATTGATCTCCTCGGCCACCTGCAGCACGGTCTGCTTGGTGTCGCCCTGACGCACCAGGGTGGTGGCCTCACCGCTGCTCATGCCGATGCGGGAGAGGGCCTCCTCCACCATCGCGATCGAGCGCTGGCGGTGCGCCTCAAGATCGGCACCGGCCTGCTCGGGGATCACGTGCAGCAGGGTCAGCTTCGCCTGGCGGCAGGGGGGAATCTCGCGCAGCATGCGGACCATGTCCTCGACCTGGCCCTTGCCGGAGTCGGCGACGAGAAGATTGCGGAACACTGGCTGCTTAGAGGCTGGCCCTCAGCCTATGGCTGATCGCGACGCTCCTTTCCGATGAGGAACACCGTGATGCAAATCAACCCTGCAGCCGCCGCTGACGCCGCCCCGGCGTCGCCCTGGTGCCTGCGGCGGCGGGTGCTGCCCCAGCACACCGACCACGCCGGCGTGATGTGGCACGGGGCCTATCTGGCCTGGCTGGAGGAGGCCCGCGTCGAGGCGCTGGCCGCCGCCGGGCTGCCCTACAGCGAGCTCTCCGCCCGCGGGCTGGAGCTGCCGGTGGTGTCCCTGGCGATCGATTACCGCCAGGCGCTACTGCACGGGGATCTGGTGGAGCTGCACAGCGAGGCGCTGCCCCGTCGGGGGGTGAAGCTGCCCTGGCGCAGCCTGTTTCGGAGCCCCGATGGCCAGGTGGCCGCCGAGGCGAGGGTGGAGCTGGTGCTGGTCGATCTCTCCGGGGGGGCCGGGCGCCGCCGCCTGATGCGCCGCTTTCCCGACGACCTGCAACAGGCACTCACCGCGCTGGAACGAGGCCCGAACCCACCTCTGGCATAGTACGTTTGTCCGGGTTGCGAGGAGTGGTGTGGCTGCAGCGGGTTCTGGCGTGCGGGGGTGCGGAGAGCAGCGGCACCCGGAGAACGAGGGTTCAGCGGCGGCGGAGACGCCTGCTCGGGCGGGCAGGGATGCCCACCAGGCTGGCCGGGAGCAGTCGACCCTGCCCTCCCTGAGACCTGCACCGGAGCCCGTGGCCCGATCCCGCCCAATCGCGGCCCCGCGCCACCCGCCCGACACCGTTCCCCCGGCCGACGCTCCCGCCCCTGCCATCGACCGCCCCTCCCCCGCCGCGCCCCGGGCTCGGGTGGTGCCGCTGCGACCTCTGCAGCGGGATCTACCGGTGCAGCATGGGCCCCTCGGGCCGCAGGCAGGGCAGGCTCCGCTGCCGCGACGGGAGCAGCGGCTGTGGCGCATGCTGTGGAACCGCTGTCCCGGGGTGGGGGTGGTGCGCCTGGCCCAGCTGGAGCGGGCCTTCGGCGGATTGGAGCCGGCCTGGCGAGCCTCGGCGGCCGATCTCTCCCAGGCCCTGGGTTGGTCGGCCAACCTGCTCGAGGGGATTGAGGCCTATCGACACCACTGCGGTGCCGATCCCCTGCCCCGCCTGGATCGCGAGCTGCGCGGGGGGCGGGGGCTGCTGCTGCCGGGGGATGGTCGCTGGCCGCCCGCCCTGCAGGCCCTGCAACGCCCACCGCTCTGGCTGTACTGGCGCGGGCGGGGCAGTCTCTGGAGTCCGCTGGCGCGCCGCCAGGCGATCGCCGTGGTCGGAACCCGGCACCCGTCCGAGCACGGGCTGCGCATGGCCCGTCGCATCGGTGCCCAGCTGGCGGCCGAGGGCTGGCCGGTGGTGAGCGGTCTGGCGGAAGGGATCGATGCAGCCGCCCATCGGGGCTGTCTCGAGCAGGGTGGTGCGCCGGTGGCGGTGCTGGGCACCCCTCTGCAGCGGGTGTACCCCCGCCAGCACGCGAGCCTGCAGCAGCAGGTGGGGGAGCAGGGGCTGCTGGTGAGCGAGTGGGCGGCCGACGCCCAGGTGCGGCCCGGGCATTTCGCCAGCCGCAACCGCCTGCAGGTCGCCCTGGCCGCGGCGGTGGTGGTGGTGGAGTGCCCGGAGGACAGCGGTGCGCTGCACTCGGCCGAATTCGCCTGGAATCAGGGCCTGCCCCTGTGGGCGGTGCCCGCCGATGCCGAACGCCTCTCCGCCCTGGGCAGCAACCGCCTGCTGGCGCGGGGGGCGACGCCCCTGCTGCGCCCGGACGACCTGACCGCCCAACTGGGTCCAGGTCCTCTGGCCCGCAGCGGCGGCTCCGGCCTCAGGCCTCTTCGCCGGCCCGCAGCGGGCGCCACGGGCTACGGCTGCGATGGTGGCGATTCGGGTCGCTCCGGCTGTCCTGGCTCAAGGCATGCGGGCTCCGGCCCGGCCAGGGAGCCCTCCCAGGCGTCGGATCACGCCAGGATCGATCCCCACAGTCCCGACGGGCGACTGCTGGCGGCCCTTGGCACCGGAGCCAGCCTGGAGCAGCTGCAGATGAGCCTGGGTGTGGGGGCGCCCCAGCTCGCCTCCCAGCTGCTGCAGCTGGAGCTCGCCGGACTGGTGCATCCCGAACCCGGCCTGCGCTGGCGGCCCCGCTGACGCCAGGCCCCCAGGGGGCCGGTGGCGGAGAGGCAGCTCCTGCCACGACCGGCCGTCAGGCCGCCCACCGCCGGCTCAGGCTGGCGGCCGCCATCAGCGATTCAGCCTGGAATCGCCCCGCGACCCGGGCCCTCCTGGGGAGGGATCGCGGGCCTGAGCACAGGCGGCCTCTCTGAAACGTGTCTGCAACCCCCCGCAAGGCAACGCGCGGCGCCCAAGCGGGCTCGTTCCGGCAAGACGAAGAGTGCCAAAGTTCAACTTGATTACCCAGCTCGCTCCGCGAACGGCAAGCCACGGGGCTAGACTGGTACGCAAATGCCAGTCCGGTCATGGCTCGTAGCGCGATCCAGTTCCAGAAAGGTCTCTCCCTGCCTGAGTTCCAGCGGCTCTACGGCACT
>JBJTQH010000036.1:0-9178 GCA_046075505.1 Cyanobium sp.
CTGCATTCCCAGTCGCGGCGTCAGGCGACGGCAGAAACAGCCCTGGTTCTCGCGGGTGGACCTGCCGCCACCCCTGCCGAGCACCACACCAGCAGCGGTCGCATGACGGGCTCGCCTGAGATGTGTCCGTCAGTCAGGCGCTCACCTCGCTGACGCGATAGATGGGCAGCCCGGCCGCCGGCAACAGGTTGCGGCGGATGCGACCGCTCAGGCGCGGGCCATTGCAATCGACCATCAGCTCCTTGCCGATGAGCAGCTCCACGCGCCAGTCGGCCGGGTTCGCTGAGATCCGCGCATCGGAGGTGGGGGGCAGCAGGCCCGGCAGCTGAATCACCCAGCGCTTCTCCCCCGCCGCCGCCTGCGGGTAGGGGCGGAGATCGAGCCGCGGGATCGCCCGGACCGCCGTTGCTCCGAGCGTTCCGAGCAGCGCCAGGGGCAGCAGCAGCCTGTGGGCGGATCCGGGAAGGCGCGAGGAGGAGGGCATGGCGTGTGCGGGGTCGGTATGGCGTGGGTGCATCTTGCTCGCCGCGCTCAGCCCTGACTACCGCCCTGACCACCGGCCTGGCCACCGACCCTGGCGAGGGCAGCACACGGGGCTGGGGCTGTTGCAGGCCGCGCCGGTGCGTGCGGCGGTACCCACTGGCGCTGCACCGGCTTCCACAATGGAGCAATGACCGCATCGGCCCCGCTTCCCCTGCCCGCCGCCGACGCGCCGGCCGCCGCCGGCCTTTCGGCTCCGCCCCTGGCGGTGGCGCTGCTTTCCGGTGGACTGGATTCCGCCACCGCTGCCGCCCTGGCGCTGGAGGCCGGCTGGCAGGTGATCGGCCTGTCGTTGGACTACGGCCAGCGCCATCGCCGCGAACTGGAGGCCGCTGCCGCCGTGGCCCGCCATCTCGGCCTGCTGGAGCACCGCATCCTGCGGGTGGATCTCGCCTCCTGGGGCGGCTCCTCGCTCACCGATGTCTCCCAGCCGCTGCCTGCCACTGGGGTGGATCCGGCGGTGATCCCCAGCACCTATGTGCCGGGCCGCAACACGGTGTTCATCGCCCTCGCCCTCAGCCTGGCGGAGGCCTGCGGCGCCGGGCGTCTGGTGCTGGGGGTGAATGCGGTGGATTACTCCGGCTATCCCGACTGCCGGCCCGATTACCTGGAGGCGTTCCAGCAGCTGGCGGATCTGGCCAGTCGGGCCGGGCGCGAGGGGCATGGCGTCCGCCTCTGGGCACCGCTGGTGCAATGGGACAAACCGCGCATCGTGGCCGAGGCACTGCGGCTGGGGGTACCACTGGCGGCCACCTGGAGCTGCTATGCCGGCGGAGAGCAGCCCTGCGGGGTGTGCGACAGCTGCCGCATCCGCGATCAGGCCCTGCGCGCCGTCGGCCGCAGCGATCTGGTGGGGCTGCACCGAGATCCGAGCTGAGTATGGCGGCGCTGCGCACCCTGGAGCTGCCCTGGCGCGATCCCACCGCCGTGGCCTGCTTTTTGGCCGCCCGTCTGGGGTCGCAGGGGCTGGTGCTGCTCGAGGGTGATGGCAGCCCCCTGGGCCAACGGGCGGTGCTGGGGGTGGATCCGCTCGAAACCGTGTGCTGCCGCGGCCTGCCCGGGGACCCCGGTGCCACGGATCCCTTCGCGGCGCTGGCGGCGCTGGTGGAGCGGGGCGGCCCCTGGCTGGGCTGGCTCGCCTATGAGGCCGGCGCCTGGGTGGAACCCAGCGCCCCCTGGCATCGCAGCGACATGGCCACCCTCTGGGCTGTGCGCCACGATCCGTTGCTGCACTTTGATCTGGGCGGTCGCCGCTGCTGGTTGGAGGGCCGCGATCCGGCACGGCTGCGGGCGATGGCGGCGCTGCTGGCCGCCCTGCCCCCTGCCGCAGCAGACCCCGCCTCAGAGGCGCTGGCGGCAGCAGACACCCCAGCGCCAGCAGCCAAACGGGCGGTGGTCGCCGCTGCACAGCTGGATTCCCCATCGGGCATGGCTGGGATCGCCCTTGGCGCCGGCACAGATGCGGCGGCAGCACCCCGGCTGCAGGCAGCGGTCGGCTCGGCCGCAACGCGGCCCCGCACCATGCCCCCCGGGCAGCCAGAGACCCCGACGGAACCGAATGCCCTGGCGGCCCCCCCCATCCCGCTCTCCGCCTGGCGCTGGCACACCACACCGCAGCGCTACGGCGACCAGGTGGAACGGCTGCTGCGGCGCATCGCCGCTGGTGATCTGTTTCAGGCCAATCTCACCGCCTGCTGTGAGGTGGAGCTGGCGGTCGCTCCCGATCCGCTGGCGCTCTGGCAGCGGCTGCGCCATGCCTGTCCCGCTCCCTTTGCCGGGGTGGCGATCGCAGCCGGTGGCGAGGCGGTGATCTCGGCGTCGCCGGAGCGGTTTCTGCGGCTCCATCGCGATGGTGGGGTGGAGACGCGGCCGATCAAGGGCACCCGCCCCCGCAGTGCCGATCCTGATCGTGATGCACGGTCGGCCGCAGCCCTGGTGTGCGATCCCAAGGATCGGGCCGAGAACGTGATGATCGTCGATCTGTTGCGCAACGACCTGGGGCGGGTGTGCCAGCCGGGCTCGATCCAGGTGCCGCAGCTGGTGGCCCTGGAGAGCTACGCCCAGGTGCATCACCTCACCTCAGTGGTGCGCGGCCAGCTGCAGCCGGGTCGGGATCTGGTGGCTCTGCTGCGCGCCTGCTGGCCCGGTGGGTCGATCAGCGGTGCCCCCAAGGTGCGTGCCTGCAGCCGCCTGCACGCCCTGGAGCCGGTGCCGCGCGGCCCCTATTGCGGCTCGCTGTTTCATCTGCAGGCCGATGGCGGCTTTGACAGCAGCATCGTGATCCGCAGCGTGATGCAGCGGGGCCGGCGGCTGCGGGTGCATGCCGGTGGCGGCATCGTGGCCGATTCCGATCCGGCGGCAGAAGCCGAGGAGATGGGCTGGAAGATCCGGCCGCTGCTGGAGGCGCTGGCTTGAGGGGGGAGGCAGAGAGGGCGGACGGGGTGCGCGAGCGGCCTGGTAGCGGGGGCGGCAGCCAGAGCAGCGGCGCCCTGTCGATCGCCTGGATCGGGCCACCGGATGGCGTGGCTGCTGGCGATGACGGCCAGTGGGGAGCTCCTGGCGATCTGAGCCTGCCGCTGGACGACCGGGGCCTGCTGCTGGCCGATGGCCTGTTCGAGACCGTGCTGGTGGAGCGAGGCGTGCCGCTGTTGCTGGAGCGGCATCTGCAGCGTTGGCACCAGGGGGCTGCGGTGCTGGGGATGGCACCACCGCCGGATCTGGAGCGAGTGCGGCAGCTGGCCGCCGAGGCGATGCGCCGCAGCGGCATCGCCACTGGGGCGTTGCGGCTGAACTGGAGCCGCGGCAGCGGCGGGCGGGGGCTGGATCCACCGGTGGTGGAGCCGATCGCGGCAGAACATGGCGGAGCGATCGGCGACACCCCAGCCGCCGAAATCTCAGCCGCTGACACCTCAGTCGCCGACACCTCGGCCCCGGCAAGTCGCCAGGCGCACGGCCAGAAGAGTATCGACGCATCGGCAGGCGCGGCCGGGCGCTTCTGGTTGCAGCTCACGGCCTGCGCGCCTGTGTTCACGCCTGTGATCGTGATCGTCAGCCCCACGGAACGGCGCTGTGCCAGCAGCGAGCTGAGCCGGATCAAGACCTTCGCCTATGGCTCGGCGATTCAGGCGCGGCGCCAGGCCCACGCTGCCGGTGCCGATGATGCGCTGCTGCTGAGCACGGCCGGTGGTCTTTGCTGCGGTACCGCCGCCAACCTGTTGTTGCAGGTGGGGCATCGCTGGCTGACGCCTGCCCTGGCCAGTGGCTGCCTGCCGGGGGTGATGCGTCACCGCGCCCTGGAGCGGGGCCTGGTGGAGGAAGCCCCCGAACCGATCGCTGCGGAGGCCCTGGGCGATGGCACGGTGCGGGCAGCGCTGCTGCTCAACAGCCTCGGCTGCCGCCCGATTGTGCGTGGTGAGGGTGTGGCCTTGACGGGATTGCAGCCCGCCGAGGCGGAGATGTTCTGGAGGCGCGTTCTGGAGGGGGCGTGAAGGCCAAGCCCACGCCTGCTGCTGCTCCCGAGGAGGCGTTCTGACGCGGGTGATGTGTAGCGTGCTGGTGCTGTATTTGGATCCCGTTCACTGCCTGCCTGCATCCGGCGGCAGGGGGCCGCTGATCAGGGCGAGGAAGGCACGGTATCGGGCTCGATTGGTGCTGCTGGGATCGAGCTGGACTCGTCCGGAAAGCACTGCTGCCTGATCAAGGCGCTCAAAGCTCTCTGCCTGGCGTTCTCGCGCCTGAGCAGCTCGGTTTCTTTCTCGATCTGCTCGATCTCGCTCTTGAGCTGTTTCATCCGCAGCTCGTGCTGCCTCTTGCGCTGTTCGTAGCCGGGATCGCGTCGCCAGTTGAGCGTCAACAAGAACGATCGCCACCGAGGCAATGATGATGGGGATGCCCCATTGTTGGGGGAGGGTGAGGATGTGGCCGGAGAGGTTGATGTGGTCATAGGAACTGAGCAGGGCGATCAGGCCGACGGCGAGGCCACCGATGGCCTGGATGAGGCCAGAGCCATCCAGGCCCAGCCACAGAGTGGGAGTTGGTTCTGATTCTGGCGGGTCTGGAGGGCTGGGGAGGGGGCCTGGGGCGGGAGCTTCCTCAGGGGTGGAACCGGGCTGCGGCGTGGATGCGGGAGGAGACAGGAGCGGACGAGCGAAGCTTCGTCAATGGTGCGCCTGTACTGTTCCTGTTGTCAAGGGTGGGGCTGGACGGCATGCGGCCGACCGGCCGCTGGTGGCTGCTTCAGGTCAATTGCAGCCCTGCGCCGAAATCCGATAAGTGAAACCCGTGGCGGCCATGTTGCTGGAGGCGCCCACCTTGATGTTCACCTGGGTGGTCATCTTGCCTGGAGTACTCGGCACATCAATCGAACCGCCGGTGCCAGGGGTGGGGGTGATGTTGCCGTCGTAGACACGCAGATTCGAGCCATCGCTGAATTTCAGATAGGCCTGGATCGGATAGGTGGCACTCACCGACGAATCGGCGGTGAAGAACAGCTTGTAGCTGCTGTAGGGCTTGGTGACGAAGAAATCGGTGTTCCAGTTGGGGCGCCCCAGCGGATTGCCGGCGCTGATCGTTTTGGTGACGATGTTGGTCATGCCATTCCCACCCACCGGATTCAGGAATTGACAGGTCTGCGCCTGGGCCGGCATGCCGGCCAGGCCCAGAGTGGCGCCGGCAAGCCAGGCGAGGGCCAGGTGGCGCTGGGCGGGACGGAGCATGGAAGAGGAGATCAAGAGAGGTGGGCAAGAAGGAAGCCTTGCCATTTCAGCAAGGGCGCCGCCGCCTGACCACAGGCGTCTGGCGGGCCCGAGAGACGGCTGCCATCGACCGCCAGGAATGGGTGAGAGGCAGGCGCCCATCGTGAGGGCCGGCCGAAACCCTTCGCCCTGTGTGCCACTCGCTGCGCCCGAGGCCGGCCGGAGCCGGCCCTGCCCCTCAGACGCTGAGGAAGCGCTGCAGCATCTCGCTGCTCAGATCCGCGGTGGCACCGCTGGCGACCACGCCACCTTTCTGCATCGCGTAGTACCAGTCGGACTGTCGCACGAAGCTGGCGTGGTGTTCGACCAGCAGCACACCGATCGAGGTGTCGCGCAGGATGCGGGCCACGGCACGCTGGATATCGAGCACCACCGACGGCTGGATGCCTTCGGTGGGTTCATCGAGCAGCAGCAGCCGCGGTTTACCCAGCAGGGCCCGGGCGATCGCCAGCTGTTGCTGCTGGCCGCCGGAGAGATCACCGCCGCGGCGCGACAGGAACTTCTCCAGGATCGGGAACAGCTCAAACACCAGCGGATCGATGTGGCGATGGCGGCTGATGCCCCCCTCGCGCGCCTCCAGGCCCAGCAACAGGTTCTCCTTCACCGTGAGTTGCGGGATGATCTCGCGACCCTGGGGCACATACCCCACCCCGGCGCGGGCGCGGCGATGCGGCGGCAGGGCCGAAAGCTCCTCACCCTCAAGGCGCACACTGCCGCTGCGTTGGCGCAGCAGACCGATGATCGTCTTGAGCAGGGTGGTCTTACCGACGCCGTTGAGACCGATCAGGCAGGCCATCTGGCCTGGGGCAATCGAAAGATCGACGTTGCGCAGGATGTGGCTTTCGCCGTAATAGACGTTGAGATCGCGGATCTCAAGCAGGTGGCCGCCCGCCCCGGCGGGGGGATGGGCGGTGCGGGATGGGGCGGTGCTGGTCATCGCGGGCTCCTGATCGTGGTCTCCGGGGCAACATCTGCTGCCATGTCTCTGAGCCGTGGGCTTGGCGGGATCAAGGCCAGATGGCTGCTGATCGCCAGCGGCTTCTTCCTCTCCATCGCGACAGATCTGGCTCGGGCTTGTTGCACGCTGGAAGGTATGAATCGTGCCGAGGGTGGTTGGGGTGTCATGGGGCCCTACCGGCAGCTTGATCCTCCTCCGGGGCACCGAGATACACCTCGATCACCCGTGCATCGCTCTGCACCTGTTCCATGCTCCCTTCGCAGAGCACATGGCCTTCGTGCAGCACAGTCACCGGACAGGAAAGCTCACGGATGAACTCCATGTCGTGTTCGATCACCAGCACGGTGTGATCGCCGGCCAGGCTGCGCAGCAGCGCCCCGGTGCGTTCCGTTTCCTCATCGGAAAGGCCGGCCACCGGTTCATCCACCAGCAGCAGATCGGGATCCTGGGCCAGCAGCATCGCGATCTCCAACCATTGTTTCTGGCCATGGGAGAGGCTGCCGGCCAGCTGGCCGGCGTGGCTCTCGAGGCCCACCACCGCCAGCAGTTGTTGCACCCGCTCCCGCTGCTGCCGCGACAGGGTGCCGAACAGCAGGGTCAGCGGCGAATGGCTGCCCTTGATCGCCAGCTCCAGATTGCGGCGTGGTGTCAGGTTCTGATACACACGTGGCGTCTGGAATTTGCGACCGATGCCGAGGCGGGCGATCTGATGTTCGCTGCGGCCCACCAGCGAACGGCCGCGGAAGCGCACATCACCGCGGGTGGGTTTCACCTTGCCGGTGATCACATCGAGAAAGGTGGTCTTGCCGGCGCCGTTGGGACCGATCACGGCCCGCAGCTCACCGGGGGCCAGGCGGAGGTTGAGGTCATTGAGGGCCCAGAAGCCATCGAAACTGACGCTCACCCCCTGCAGTTCAAGCAGGGTGTCCATCGCAGTGCTCATTGCGGGTCGGGGGAATCAGCGGCGGCCTGGGCCCGCAGGCGTTGTTCGATCGCCCGCTTCTCGGCCTGCACCTCGGGGTCGAGATCCAGACCGGGATAGGTGGGCGCCACCGGCGGCCAGCCCACCATCGCCTGGATCTGGCGCGGTCCCCCCTGGCGCCACCAGCCCACCACCCCATCGGGCAGGGCGGTGACCACCAACAGAAACAGTCCCCCCTGGATGAACAGCCAGGTTTCCGGCAGCTGTTCGCTGATCAGGCTCTTGGCGTAGTTGATGATCACCGCGCCGAACACGGCGCCGAGCAGGGTGCCGCGGCCGCCCACCGCCACCCAGATCACCATCTCGATCGAGAAGGGTACCGCCATGAACTGGGGACTGACGATGCCCGACTGCACGGTGTAAAGGGCACCGCTGATCCCCGCCAGGGCTCCGGCGACGGTGAACACCAACGTCTTGTAGGCGGTGGGGTTGTAACCGGTGAAACGCAGCCTGGGTTCGTCGTCGCGCACGGCGATCAGGGCATCACCGAAGCGACCGCGGGTGAGCCAGCGGCAGAGAAACCAGCTGCCGATCACCAGCAGCACCGTGATCCAGAACAGCAGACGCTGCATGCTGTCGCTGCCCACCAGTTCGCCAAAGATCCGGGCGGTGTCGGTCTTGAGACCATTGGTGCCGTTGATCAGCTTCTGCTGGCCATTGAAGAAGTTGAAGAACACCAGCAGGGCCGCCTGGGTGAGGATCGAGAAGTAGACCCCCTTGATGCGGTTGCGGAACACCAGATAGCCGAGCACGCCGGCCACCAGAGCTGGAATCACCCAGATGGCGAAGAACGTGAACAGCGGTGAGTTGAAGGGCTGCCAGAAAGCCGGCAGGCTCTTGACGCCGTAGAGCGAGAAGAACTCCGGCAGCTGACCCGGCTGCAGCGAACTGAGCTGCAGATGCATGCCCAGCGCATAGCCGCCGAGGGCGAAGAAGATACCCTGGCCGAGGCTGAGCAAGCCGGTGTAACCCCAGATCAGATCGATGCCCAGGGCGACGATGCCGAGCGACAGAAAGCGGCCCAGCAGGTTGAGGCGGAAGGGCGGCAGCACCGCGGGCAGCACCAGGGCCGCCACCACGATCAGCACCCAGGGAAGCCAGCGGCGCAGCTGACGGTTGGCGAGCACATCAGCCATGGCTCAGGCCTCCACCATGCGGCCCTTCTGCGGGAACAGACCGGCCGGTCTGATCTGCAGGAACACCACGATCAGGGCGAACACCAGCACCTTCGCCATCGAGGTGGTGGCGAAGAAGGTGATCAGGGCGTTGAGGCCCTCGGGCATCGCCGGCCAGACCAGCAGCAGCGAGCCCGAGCCGACGATGTAGCTCAGCACGCCGATGCCCAGGGCCGCCAGCACCGTGCCGGCGAGTTTGCCGACGCCGCCCAGCACCACCACCATGAAGCAGTCGACGATGTAATTGCCGCCGAGGTTCGGGCCCACCGAACCCAGCAGCGTCACCGCCACACCGGCCACACCGGCCAGGCCGGAGCCGATCAGGAAGGTGAGGGCGTCAACCTTGCTGGTGGGAATGCCGAGGCAGTCGCTCATCGAGCGGTTCTGGGTGACGGCACGGATGCGCATGCCCCAGACGCTCTTCTGCAGGAACCAGCTCACCGCCAGCAGGGCCACGATCGTGAGCGCGATGATGAACAGGCGCGCCGCCGGCATGTTCACGGCACCCACATCGATCGAGCCGCGCAGCCAGGTGGGGGCGGTGACGTCGATGTTGCGGGCGCTGAACCAGGGCTGATCAAGGGCGCGCTGATTACCGATGGCGGAGGCGATGCCGATGCCGATGCCACCACTCACGATCCAGCTGCCGGTGCCGAGCAACGGCGTCCAGCGCTGCTGCCACCAGGCCTGCGGCGTGAGCCGCGGCATCAGCAGACCGCCCGCCACCGCCAGCACCAGGCCGAGGGCGAAGGCGCTGCTCACCGAGCGC
>JBJTQH010000037.1:0-7348 GCA_046075505.1 Cyanobium sp.
AAGCGCCGCACAACTGGAATACCTAAGAACGCATAGAGGCATATCTTCCGTGGCGCCTCGCTTTTGTGCCCTCATTGAGGGCCGGACGTCAGACATAGACGGGATTTGCTGGGCTCTGCGGAGTTTCATTGCTGATCAGGAGCAGCCATGCAGCCAGGCAGCCAGCCAGCCGCGCTGCAGCGGCATCTGCCACCTGCACCTTCGAGCGGCAGCGCTCAGAGGCGACGGGCACTGGCGACGGTCACTGGCAGCGTGGCGTTGGAGATCTCTGCTCAGACGATGTCGTTGTGACGACGCTGCTGTTTCACAAACCCTATGGGGTGCTCAGTCAGTTCACGCCGGAGCCTGGCAGTCGCTGGCGTTGTCTGGCCGATCACATTGCGGTGCCGCAGGTGTATGCCGCCGGGCGTCTGGATGCCGACAGCGAGGGATTGCTGCTGCTCACCGACCAGGGCAGGCTGCAGCAACGGCTCACCGATCCCCGCTGGGGCCACTGGCGCCGCTACTGGGTGCAGGTGGAAGGGGAACCGGATCCAGAGGCGCTGCTCACCCTGCGTCGGGGTGTGCCGGTGCAGGGCCGGCTCACCCTGCCGGCGCAGGTGGAGCGGTTGCCGCCGCCGGCCCTGCCAGAGCGGAATCCACCGATTCGCCACCGCCTGTCGGTGCCCACCAGCTGGTTGGAGATGTCGCTGCGGGAGGGGCGCAATCGCCAGGTGCGGCGCATGACCGCGGCGGTGGGCCTGCCCACCCTCCGCTTGCTGCGGGTGGCGATCGATCTGATGGATGGTGCTCCGCCCCTGAGTCTCGAGGGGCTGGAGCCGGGGCAGTGGCGCCCGGTGACCCACGACGAACAGCGGCGGCTCATGGCCCTGCTCAGCCGAGGGCGTCCCTGAGTTCGCGCACCGTTTGAAGCTGCCCGTAGTAGTAGTTGGCGCGGGCGCGCCGATCGGCATCCTCGATCGCATCGAGGGCATCGAAACCGAGGCTCTGCCAGAGCTCGTGGCCGCAGGAGCGGCTGATCTCGGCGACGGCCTCCTCTTCGAGGACGCCCAGCCGGCGCTGGAGGTTCTTGATCTGAGCGATAGCCATGGCAAGGAAAAGCAGCGGCCCCAGGCCGGCGCCCGAGGCAATCAAACACGGTACACATGAACTGTTCCGGTGATCCTCGCCGCTTCAGGGCTGGAGCCGGCAGTTCTGGAGCCCGCCATTCAGGCGTGGCGCAACGGCTCGATGCCGGCGTGGATGCACGGCCTGAACAGGGGCCGATGGCGATGCGACCACCCCGCTGCAGTCGCTATCAGGCCAGCAGGGCCGACGGCGCTGCAGGGTGTTCTGGTCAGAACGGCAGCTTCTTTTTGGCTTCCTTGTCGAGATCGGATTCCATTTCCCGCAGCCGGCGCAGGATCGTGTCGTAGTACTCGCGCAGATAGTCCTCCAGCCGGGTGGTGTCCGCTGGGTCGAGGCCGAAGCGTGCGTAGCTCTCGCTCATGTCGGCATCAAAGGCGGTGCCGGCGCTCACCACTTCGGCAAAGGCGAGCCGCTCAGACACGTTGAGACTGCCCTCGAAGAAGCTGGTCAGGCCCTGCAGCAGCCCCATCAGCACGGGGGGCACCCGGATCAGTCGGGCTGATTTGCCGCTGGAGCGCTCGCACAGCTGGGTGATCTCGCCGGTGGTCCAGGCCCTAGGACCCACCACCGGGAAGGCGCCGCGCACTGTTTCAGGGTGCTCCAGGGCCGCCACCGCGAAGCGAGCCACATCCTGGGTGTTCATGTAGGCGATCGGTGTCGGCGTACCGCTCACCCACACGGTCTGGTTTTCCAGCACCGGGATCGCGAACTGGCTGATCAGCCCCTGCATGAAGGCTGCCACCCGCAGAATGGTGTAGTCGAAATCCGATGCCTCCAGCCAGGCCTCCGTGCAGGCCTTGATGTCCATCAGCGGCACCTGCCGGTGGCGGGCGGCGTCGAGCAATGACAGGAACACCAGCCGTTTCACGCCGGCGCGGCGGCAGGCGGCGAACAGATTCTGCTTGCCGGTCCAGTCGATGGCGTAGGCGCTGACGCTCTCGTTGGCGCGGGCGGTGGCGACATCGATCACCGCCTCCTGGCCTTCCAGGGCGTAATCGAGGCTGTCGGGTTCGAGCAGATCACCGCGGGTGAGTTCGCAGCCCCATTCCTGCAGGAACGCCGCTCGCCGTGGTGAGCGGACCATGCAGCGCACGGTATGGCCGGCATCGAGGGCCCGTCGAGCAATCTGGCGTCCGAGGGTGCCCGTGCCACCGACTACCAGTACCTGCATCGCTGCTGTCCGAGGGGGGCTGAGCCTAGGCCCGCACCCGTCCGGGGCGCGCCGCTGCAGCCACGCTGGCTCAGTCCTTGAGCAGTTTCAGCAGCAGGGCGCCACCGGCCAGACCGACCGGGATCAGCACCCAGAACAGGGCAGCGGTGCCGAAGATCTCTGAGGCCATGTCCCGGTCCAGCGGTGAAGGGCCTCCTGTTTAGCAGCCCTGGTGTCCTGTGCGGCCCGTCCGTGGCTCAATGGCGTGAAGCTGTCAGATCTGCGGCGATTGCCAGAATCTCTCCCCAGGGGGCTCCGCTGCGCAGCTGGCCCTCCATCACGCCGCTGCAGCTCGCCTGATGGCCGCGCTGCCGCAGGGTTTCCACCAGCTCCGCCAGGGGCGGTGGCCCACCCCCGAGGCAGCGGCCGATCAGGGCGGTGGGCCAGCAGCGCGCTGTGTCCCCGGCATCGGCGCTGAGGCGTCGCAGCAATCGCTGGCCCGCTGCCGCCAGGCTTTCAGGCGAACGCTCGGCTTCCTGTTGCAGCTGCTCCAGGGCCATCGGCTGTTGCAGGGGGCCGATCCACAGGGGGCCGCTGATCGCCAGGGCCCCGCCGGCCGCGCCGCACAGGCAGGGGGCCCAGGCACGCAGGGTGAGCAGGGGTTGCACCTGTTGATCGCCACAGCGATGGCAATGGGCGATCAGGCCCAGGTTGCGTTCTTCGCCGGGGCGGCAGCGACGCCGCAGGCGCACGGCGGTGCGGAAGGTGCGCCCTTCGCTGAAGCACAGCAGGGGGTCAAGACCATGCCCCATCGCCCAGGCGGTGCGGGCGATCACCCCCACCTGCAGCCGCAGGGCCAGCTCCCAGCTGGCGGGATGGGCCCGGGCGGAGGCCCCCAGCCGCCGTACCGCCGCCGGGCGGTCGTGGCCGGTGGGGGAGCGGCCATCGCTGCTGGCCAGCACCAGGATCCCCTCGAAGGCCACCGCTTCCAGGGCCAGGGGCACCAGGGCGCTGGGACAGCCGAAGGCATCAAGATCGAGCAGATCGAAACGCTCTCGGTTCTGCAGACAGGTGGCCAGCACCTGAAGGGCGCTGCGGGCGGTGCAGCGCTGGTCCACGGCTGCCGGCAGGGCCTGCAGATTGCGTCGCAGCAAGGCCAGCCGGTCCGGATCGGCATCGTTGGCCCAGAGCGTGGTGACGCCGGCCTCAAGGGCGCAGCGGAGGCTGCGGATGCCGCAGCCGGCCATCAGATCCAGCAGCTTCACCGGGCCGCTGCTAGCCTGCAGGCGGGCCAGCAGCACGGTCAGATCGCGGGCGGGCCGGGAGTCGGGTCGGAAGAAGCCGCCGCCGAGATCCACCCGGGCGCGGCCTTCGCAATAGTGGTCAGCCTCGGCAGCCTGGGACATCGCCGGAGCCTCCCCCTTGTCAGACGTTGACCAGATTGCAACAGCTGCTCCGGATGGGCCGATCCCCCCTCCTGCCGGCGGTGCCGACTGGGGCAGACATGGCACCTGGCACTGGCGCGGCCATGGCTGCCACTGGCGGGTGCTGGGGCGGCGCGAGCATCCGGCCCTGGTGTTGGTGCACGGTTTCGGTGCCGCCAGCGGCCACTGGCGCCACAACGCCGCGGGCCTGGCGGCCGCGGGCTGGTGTGTCTACGCACTGGATCTGATCGGCTTCGGTGCCTCCAGTCAGCCGCCCCCCCGCCGTCATCTCCGCCTCGATAACCGGCTCTGGGCCCGCCAGCTGCAGGCCTTCCTCGAGCAGGTGGTGCAGAGCCCTGCCGTGATCGTCGGCCATTCCCTGGGCGGACTGGTCGCCCTGAGCTGCAGCGTGTTCTTCCCCGCCTGGGTGCGGGCCGTGGTGGCGGCGCCGCTGCCGGATCCGGCCCTGCTCAGCGTCGCCCTGTCCTTGGCCGCCCGGCCGGCGCTGGCGTCGCCACGGCGGCCTCCCTGGCGCCGCCGCCTGCAGCGCTGGAGTGTGCAACTGCTCTGCCGCCTGTTGCCGCTGGAGCTGGTGGTGCCGCTGCTGGCCCATTCGCCCCTGCTGGCCCTGGGCATCCAGTCGGCCT
This sequence comes from Cyanobium sp., assembly GCA_046075505.1. GTDB lineage: Bacteria > Cyanobacteriota > Cyanobacteriia > PCC-6307 > Cyanobiaceae > Cyanobium. The sequence goes on from JBJTQH010000037.1 coordinate 4,350, forward strand.
ATCAGCGGGCCGTGCTCGATGACCGGGAGCTGCAGCGTCTGATCGCCCGACCGGCCCGGCGTCCCACGGCAGCGCGGGCCCTGCGGGCGATGAGCATCGCCATGGCCCTGCGGCCCCACGGCGCCACGGCGCCGGCGCTGCTGCCGCGGCTGCAACGACCGCTGCTGCTGCTCTGGGGCCGTCAGGACCGGCTGGTGCCGTTGCTGGTGGCGGAGCAGTGCCTGCAGCGTCGTCCCGGCCTGCCGCTGCGGGTGCTCGAGGACGCCGGCCACTGTCCCCACGATGAGGTGCCTGAGCGCTTCCAGGCGGCGCTGCTGGAGTGGCTGGCGGCTCTGCCGCACCCTGATCCCCCCGCCGCCGCGTACCTTTGGGGCTCGATGTCTCCCCCCCTGCCACCCGGACCATGAAGCACACCCTCTCGGTGCTGGTGGAAGACGAATCCGGAGCGCTCAGCCGCATTTCGGGTCTGTTTGCCCGCCGGGGTTTCAATATCGAAAGCCTGGCGGTCGGGCCGGCCGAGAATCGAGGTGTCTCGCGGCTCACGATGGTGGTCGAGGGTGACGACCGCACCGTTGAGCAGATGACCAAGCAGCTCGACAAGCTGGTGAATGTGCTTGGGGTGATCGATCTGTCCACCATTCCGGCGGTGGAGCGGGAACTGATGCTGCTCAAGGTGGCGGCTCCGGCCCAGAACCGCAGCGCCATTCTTGATCTGGTGCAGGTGTTCCGCGCCAAGGTGGTCGATGTGGCTGATGATGCCCTCACCCTTGAGGTGGTGGGCGATCCCGGCAAGCTGGTGGCCCTGGAGCGTCTGCTGGAGAATTACGGCATCCTGGAGATCGCCCGAACCGGCAAGGTCGCTCTGGAGCGCGCCTCCGGTGTGAACACCGAATGGCTCAAGGCCACCGCTTCCGAGAAGCGCGTGCCGGCCTGAGGTTTCCGGCCTGATTGTTCGGGGGTGTCCCGCCGGCCTCGACCGGCACGGCCCAGGCTGTGGAGCACCCCCAGGGGCTGAGCGCTGATGAACGCCGCTGAGGTGGTGCCGGATCAGCCTTGCGGTTGCTCCTTCACCAGGGTGCCCCCTTGCACCACCCTGGCCCGCACGAGTCGGTCTCCCTGCTCGATGCGATCGATCACCTCCATGCCACGGCTCACCCGTCCGAAGACGGCATAGCGGCCATCGAGCTCCGGCAGGGCCTCCAGGGCCACATAGAACTGGGCACTGGCGGAATTGGGATTGCTGGAACGGGCCATGGCCACGGCGCCACGCTGATGGGTCAGCGCCAGATCACGGGCCTTGGCGGCCGCCGTGATCTCGGTGCCATAGCGCAGCTCCTGCGGCCGGGTGAGTTTCAGTTCCAGGGGAATCAGACGGGCCTCGCCGGTGGCCGGATCGACGAAGTTGCCCAGGCCATAGGTACTGGCCGGCACCTTGGGATCGGCACTGGTGGGATCACCGCCCTGCACCACAAACGGTTTGGGATCACGTACCACCCGGTGGAAGGCGGTGCCGTTGTAGGTGCCACGGCGCACCAGATCCACGAAATTGCCGGCGGTCAGCGGTGCATTGCTGCCGTCCAGTGTCAGCTGCACCGTTCCCTTGCTGGTCTCCAGTTCCACCACCGCCGTGCCCTGCAGGCAGGGAGCAGCGGCGCTGGAACAGCCCAGGGGGCGGTTGCCGGCTTCGGAATTGCAGGCCGCCAGGGTCAGGGGCAGCAGGGCGAGCAGGGCGGCCAGCAGCAGCGGTCGCAGCCAGGGGTGCCGCCGAGGTGCGGCAGCGGTTGTCTGTGGGAGCACAGACGCGGCGTGCTCAGGGGCAGCCATCCATGCAGAGGGGCGCATCGCGGTCACAGGCCTTCGAGGGGAACACCGAGGAAGCGGGCCAGACGGGCGCCTGCCAGTTCCACTTCCGCCAGCGGCAGCGGTTCACCCACCCGGGTGAGCGGCAGATCGCGGCGTCCCTGCACCCGCAGGGCCAGCCGGCGGCGCGGGCTCAGACCATCGCGCACTTCCACCTTCACCGCCTGGATGTCCCGCAGCGGGAATTCGACGGCAATCCGTTGCCGGAATCCCTGGCGGCTGATGCACACCTGTCCGGAGCGGCGATCGAAGCGGTTGAAGCCGGATCCCACATCCAGGGCGATCACCAGCCACAGATAGGTGGCGAGCAGCACGGCCGCCACGCCATAGAGCCCCATCACCAGACCCTGGGGCACCCAGATCAGCTGCGAGGGATGGCCCAGGGGCAGCAGATCGCGCCCCAGGCGGCTGGAAGCACTGGCCAGCACGAAACCGAGTCCACCGAGGCTGACCACCGCGGCCATCAGCAGGTTGGAGAGGCGGCGGGATCCAAGTACAGGCTGCTCCAGCAGCAGGCTGGGGTCGGACTGGGGTGAGCCCATCGGCGCAGCCCCTTGGAGGGCCGTGCCCGATTGGGGAGTGCCCTTCTGGGGAGGAGGAGAAGCCTGACTGGAGGCCATCGGGAGGGAAGGAATCGAGGCGCCATCCTGGCGTCCGGCCGGCGGCATGGCCGTTGCGGTCGGGATCGGCGCCGCAGCGAGCCACTCCAACGCCGAGCGCAGCGATCCACTCCAACGCCGAGCGCAGCGATCCAGACCAACTTCGGCCCCGACGCAGGGATCAGGGCGGCAGCCGAGGCGCGGCAGGGGCGGAATCCGCTCCATCGCTGCCGTTTCGGCCCATGTCAGGCCGACGCGAGAGATGGGGCAACGTTGTTACCATCGCGTGGTAACCCAACAGCTCGCGGGTTTTCTGAACCTGCGACCCACCACCGTTCCCCCATGACGATCGCTGTAGGGCGCGCACAGACCTCTCGCGGATGGTTCGACGTCCTCGATGACTGGCTCAAGCGCGACCGCTTCGTTTTCGTGGGGTGGTCCGGGCTGCTGCTGTTCCCCACCGCCTACCTGGCGCTGGGGGGCTGGCTGACCGGCACCACCTTCGCCACCTCCTGGTACACCCACGGCATTGCCAGTTCC
>JBJTQH010000038.1:0-44513 GCA_046075505.1 Cyanobium sp.
CCCACCCCCCAGAAGGCATTGAGCTGGGCCGTTGCGGCGATCGGCATGGCGAAGACCTGGGCCCCATAGCTCTCAAGCACCGGATCCTGAAGGAACAGCCCGAGGGTGAAGAGGATCAGGAAGGAGAAGAAAATCAACACCTGACGGCTGGAACGGATCAGACTCCAGGCCTGGCCCAGGCTGACGCCATCCTCGCGTTGGGCGCCGGCGACGCGACGGCGGGAGCGGGCAGGATCCATTCCCCAGGTGGCCAGCACGGTGATCAGGAAGACGGCCACAGCCACCCGCACCATGAAGGCGGTGAGTCCTTGCTCGAGAACGGCAGGATCGGTGACGCCATCGAGAAAGCGCAAGCTGGTGCCGATCATCACGGCACCCACAACAATGCCGACGGTGAGCATGCACCAGATGATGCCAACAGCCCGGGAGCGCTCCTCCTCGCCGGTGCGATCGATCACCAGGGCCAGATAAGGGGTGCTTGCCAGGGAGATGCCCAGCCCGTAGAGGGCATAGAGACCGCAGAGGGCTGCAATGCCCAGGGCCAGGGCCGGTTGCTCTGCGCTCTGGAACAGGCGGGCCACCTGGAAGGTGAGCGGCACGGAGAGGACCGCCAGGATGCAGAACAGGCCCGAACCGATCAGCACGTAAGGAACCCGCCGCCGCCCCGCGATCGGATGGGCGTCGGAGATCTGGCCGAACAGCACCCGCGCCGGCGCCACGAACTGCTCAAAAGCGAGAGCTCCACCCACCAGCAGGCCGGGGAAGGCCAGTTCGCTCAGCATGACCCGGTTCAGCAGGCCCGAGAAAATGACAGCCAGACAGCCGAGACAGGCCTGAAACAGCCCCAGCCGCAGGGTGGCGGGGATCGACAGTCCGGTCTCGGAGGGACGCATCGCGCTCTTCAGGGTTGGGCAGGGGACGGCATGGCGGCAGCACCGCCACGGACTCGGGCCAGACAGGCCGGCAGCAGGGGCTGGGGCTCCACCGGCACATCGCTCGTCTCCTCGACCACGGGCCGGGTGGAAGGCAGACGTGGCGGCTCGCACAGCGCGATCTGATCCAGCCCGGTGCGACGACGGAGCTCCGCCAGGCTGCGGTTGTAATCAGCGATGGCGCGGGTGTAGCGCACCTCAGCCTGGGTGAGATCCCGCTGTGTATCGACCACCTCCCGCTGGGTGGTGACCCCGGCCTGGAAACGCAGACGCGCAAGCCGCAGGGATTCGCGGGCGGAGATCACCTCACGGGAGGTGGTGGTGATATTGCGATTGTTGCGCTCGAGGTTGTAGTAGCTCTCCTCCACCTCCTGGCGCACCTCGGTGCGGCGCTGCGCGAAGCGGTAAGTATTCTCCTCGGCGCGCTGCTTCTGCTGGCGATAGCGGGCCCGTGCGGCGCCACCATCAAACAGATTCCAGCTGAAGCTCAGCCCCAGGGTCGTGTCCACGTTCCAGCCGTAATTGCCCGTGATCGGATCGGAATTGGCCCAACCGGTCGATCGACCCGCCGACAGGCTGTTGACGATGCTCAGAAACGGCTGCACCTCGCCGAGCTGGACATTGGCCTGGCTGTTGGCGATCGAGATATCAAGCAGGGCCTGGTCGAGTTCCTCGCGAAAGGTGTAGGCCGCCACGATGCTTTCCTGCAGCGAAGGCAACCAGGTGCCGAGCACCCGAGAGGGATCCTTGGCCGTGGGGGTGACGTCCTGGGGCAGATTGAGCGTGGCGGCCAGATTGCGGCGGGAGACGGACTGCTCCGAAAGGGCATCGGTGAGCAACTGCTGATCGCGGGCCAGCTGGGTTTCCGCCTGCAGGACCTCCAGCTTGGTGGCGACGCCGGCCTGGAAGCGGGCGCGTGCATCGCGCAGGCTCACCTGGGAGGAGCGGACCGATTCCTTGCCGATGCGCACCTGCTCGTCGGCCTGCTGCAGATTGAAGTACAGCTGCGCCGCCTGCAGCCGCAGATCACGCAAGCCGATCAGATACTGATTTTTTGCCTGTTCGTACTGATCTCGGGCGGCGGCGATCTGGGGGGTGCGCTGGGGATTGATCAGACTCCAGCTCGCCTCCAGCGCAGCGTTCATCCGGGTGATCCGGGTGGTGGTGTAGCCATCCGCCAGCTGTCCGCCACCACTGGCGACACCAGCCTTGCTGAATTGCTGACCGCCGGTGAAGGTCGGGAAGGAATTGGCGTTGAGGTTGATATTGGGATACCAGAGCGCGATCTGGGCGCGCAGGTTGCTCTGGGCCTGCTCCACCTGGCTGGCCAGGGCCTTGAGGCTGGGATTGTTGACCTCCGCCAGGGTCTCGACCTCGGAGAGGCCGAGGGGCCGCAGCTCGCGCACCCGTACCTGGTTGGTCTTGTCGGGGAGAGCGAGGCTGGCAGGAGCGGCCAGGGGTTGCAGGGTGGCGGGCAGCTCGGTGGCCGCCGGGGCCAGCACCGTGGGATCGGAAAGGGGACGACTGCCCTTGATGGCCGGGGCGAGCGGCAAGGCATTGGCCGCCGGGGGCGCGGGGAGGGCCTTGGCCGCCGGAGATGCCGCAGCCGCAGGATTGGCCTCGACGGTAGGAGCAGCTGGCGAGGGGGCAGCCGGAGCCGCTGCCCCCTGCTGTGCCCTCGTCGGTTCAGCGGCGGCTAAGCCTGTGAGCTGGGACACCATCAGTGCCACGAGCAGAGGATGGTGACGACCCACTGAGAATTCCGGAGAAGCGGCCCAGAGCTTAGGCATCCTGCCGTCGCCTGCCGAGACAGACGGCCACCAGATCGTCTGCCCCCCCCAGCAGATGAATCGGCACCGGCAGGGCGTCCTGCAGAGCCTCCAGCGTGCAGTCATCGAGGAAGACATCCTCGCCCTGGCGCAACATCACCCGCGGCAACAACAGCTCATCCCCCAGATCCTGATCTGCCAGACCCTGCAGCAGATCTGATCCGGTCAGCAGCCCTGTGACCACCTGATCCTGGCCCCAGTAGGGGCTCGGCAGACCATGCAGCAGCAGTGTGAGTCCCCGCACACGGTTCAGGCGAGCCACCACCGGCTCAAGCGCCTCGGCCACCAGGCGTCCGACGACCCAGCTGCAGCGGCGCGGTGGATCCACCGCCTCGGGCAGCTGCAGAGTGGCGCGATCGAGCTCCTCAAGAAAGGCGCGGATGCTGCCGACGCCGTTCTCCTGCTGGGGCAGATCCTCATAACTGGCCCTGGGGGGCAACGGCAGACCGGCGATCAGATACCACTCATCGGACAGCCAGGCGAAGCGGCTGCCCAGTCGGCTCTGGAACGCGTCCTGCAAGGCTTCGACCCGCGCGATCACAGCCCGGGCCGCCTCGCGGTCCACCGGGCGCAGGGCATCGCCGGCCGGCCGGAAGCGGGTGAGGCCCACGGGAACCACGGCTGTGGAGAGCACCGCGGGCCAGTCGCCACCGCCGAAACCCGCCAGATCCTCAAGGGTGCGCTGCAGAGCCTCACCGTCGTTGAGCCCCGGGCAAACCACAACCTGGGCATGGATCTGCAGGCGCCTGGCGGCAAACCAGCGCACCTGCTCCAACAGCAGCGCGGCCCGCGGATTGACCAGCAGACGGCTGCGCAACTCCGGATCGGTGGCATGCACTGACACATACAGCGGTGAGAGTCGTTGCTCCTCGATGCGCTGCCAGTCCGCCGCGGTGAGATTGGTGAGGGTGAGGTAAGAGCCGTAAAGGAAACTCAGCCGGAAGTCGTCGTCCTTCAGGTAGAGGCTGCTGCGCCGCCCGGGGGGTTGCTGATCGATGAAACAGAAAGGGCAGTGGTTATTGCACTGGCGCAGACCATCGAACAATGCCTCGCTGAACACCAGTCCCAGACTGTCATCGGCATCCTTCTCCAGCTCCACCTGATGGCGCGTGCCGGAAGGATCCTCCACCTCCAGCACCAGCTCCTCCTCCCCCTGCAGCACCTGGAAGTCGATCAGATCCCGAGGCCGGATGCCATTGAGGCTGAGCAGGCGATCGCCAGGCTGAAAGCCCAGCTCTTCGGCGATCGATCCGGCCTCCACCGCCGTCACCACAGCAGGACGAGGCAGGCTGATCTTCTTGTCAGGGGCACCCTCCCCGTCCACCGGGGCGAGCGGGATGCCGGCCGGGGGCTCATTCCACACAGGGCAGATCGGGGCGATCGATGCCCCAGTCTGTCCGGCGACCGCCCCCTGCCGGCGGCCTGGCTCAGGGGAGCGGCGCCTCGAGGTGGCGGAACCCGATCAGCAGCACCAGCCCGAACACAAGCCGGTAGGCCACAAACACCCAGGTGCTGTGCTGTCGCAGGAACCGCAACAGCCAGGCAATCGCCAGCCAGGACACCAGGGCGGCCGAAATGATGCCGACCAGGGTGGGAAGCAGGCCGCCGTGGGCTGAGGAGCCCAGGGCGGTCTTCAGCTCCACCAGTCCCGCCAGGGTGATCGCCGGGATGCCGAGCAGAAAGGAGAAGCGGGCCGCCGCCGGGCGCTGCCAGCCATCGAGCAGGGAGGCGGTGAGGGTGCTGCCGGAGCGGGACACCCCCGGCACAAGGGCGAGGGCCTGGGCCAGCCCCACCAGCAGGCCATCGCGGGGGCTGACGGAAGCGAGCTTGCGACGACGGGCCCCGAGCAGCTCGGCCACAGCGAGCAACAGCGCCATCACGATCGAGACGATGGCAATCGAGGTGAGGCTGCGCAGGGCGGAATGGTCGTAATCGGGCACGAAGCGCTTGAGAGCGACACCCCCGATCAGGATCGGCACGGTGCCCACCGCGATCGCCAGGCCGAGCCGCGCCTCAGGATCGTCCCAGCTGCCTCGCCTGCAGGCACGGGCGACACCAGCCAGCACGGCGCGCAGATCCTCACGGAAATAGGCCAGCACTGCAGCGATGCTGCCCAACTGAATCACCGCCGTGACAGCAACGCCGGGATCGCCCCAGCCCAGCAGCACCGGCACCACCTTGAGATGGGCGGTGCTGCTGATCGGCAGAAACTCCGTCAGCCCCTGCACCACACCGAGCACCAGGGCATGCCAGCAGGCCTCGGCCAGGCTGAGCTCGCCAGCGGAGGCGGGGATCGACATGCCTGGCAAGCGCAAGAGGGTCTGACGCTACCGGGATCCCGATCACGGAGCCAGGAGCGGCGCACCTAGGGTTGCGGCCCATCGGGCAGGCAGCGTTGGTCGCGGTTTCCTCACGGCTCATCTCCCGCCCGCCGGCCTCCCCGGCCGCACCGCCGGCCAGCGGCTCAGGGATCAGGGCCCGTGATTCCAGGGTCACCGTCACCACCGGCGCCACCCCCAGTGGCACCGCAACACCCCGGGTGGACGCCGCCGCGGCAAGTGCTCCCCTGCCCCTGCTCGCGGCCGTGCTGGTCGTCCTGCCGGTGTTCGGCCAGGCCCCCTGGGTGCGCAGCGCTCCGATGGCGGCCGCCCTGTTCACCGCCGTGCTCCTGGCGGCAGGAATCCTGCTGGAACGCCACAGCGATCGCCGTCTCGCCGCCCTGGGGCCCCTGCTGGTGGGATTCAGCGGCAGCTGGCTGGGGGGCTGCCTGTTCTGGGGCTGGTGCCGTCTGCATCCCCTCTGGCATCTGCCGATCGAAGCCTTCGCCCTGCCGCTGGCCGTGGCCGGGCTGTCGGGGCGCTGGCGGCTGGCCGGCTGTTTTTATCTCGCCTCCCTGCTCGGCACCGCAGCCACCGATGGAGCCATGGCGATCACAGGGGTGATCCATCTCTGGCCAGAGGTGCTGCAGGCCCCGCTGAACCAGGCGCCACCACTGCTGCAGGCTGCTGCCCTGAGGGTGCTGCAGCCGCTTCCCCTGGCCACGGTGTGCGCGGCGGCCGCCGTCCTGCTGCTGATCTCGCGGCAGCTGTGGTCGCTGGGAGGCTTTGCCAGAGTGGCGGCGGCCACCCTGGCGACAACGCTGCTGGTGGATGGCCTCTTCCTGGCGGCCGCCCTGGCGGCACCAGCGCTCACCGGCCTGCTCTGACGGCGACCGCCGGCGCACGCGCCGTCTGAAGAACTGCAAAAGGCCCGGGGGATCGCGCGGCTGAGCCGGGCCTTCTTCTGTAACGTTGATTCGGATCTCGCTGTGGATGGGCCTCAACCCTGCCCCACCCGATCCGGGACGCGATCCCTGTCGCGCCCGTCCCTGTTCCTTCTCCCTCGGAGTGAAGTGATGAAGCGGCTGCTCGCCTGGCTGATGAGTGGTGTCGTGATGGCCGGTCTGCTCGTGAGCCTGCTGCTGCCGGCTCCTGCCCTCGCGGCTGATCGCCGCAACCTGGCCGATGACAAGATTGCCGAGAGCGCCGGCAAGATCGATCTCAACAACTGCTCGGTGCGCCGGTTTCAGCAGTTTCCCGGGATGTACCCCACCCTGGCCGGCAAGATCGTCCTGGGTGGCCCCTACGCCAATGTCGATGACGTGCTTGCCCTGGATCTGACCGATCGCCAGAAGGAGCTGTTCGAGAAGTACAAAGACAACTTCACCGTCACCCCCTCGGCCATCGCCCTCAACGAAGGTTTCGATCGCATCAACGACGGCCAGTACCGCTGATCCCGATCGCATCCGTGTTGCGTTCTCCAGCCGCCGGTCCCCCCGGCGGCTTTTTGGTGTGTTCCGGCGCACCTGCATCCCATAGGCTCGGGGCCCCCGCGGCAGCGCCGTGATCAACGACACCGCTGCCTGTTCCCCGGATTCAGCGGCCGACCGCGCTGATGACCCGGCAACGGCATTGCCCGGCCAATGGGACGTGGTGGTGGTCGGCAGCGGTGCCGCCGGCCTGATGGCGGCCCTGGAGCTGCCTGCGGAACTACGGGTGCTGCTGCTCAGCAAGAACCATGCCCCCCCCTCCGCCAGTCGCTGGGCCCAGGGGGGCATCGCCGCCGTCACCCGCGACGAGGACAGTTTCAACAGCCACATCGATGACACCCTGCGGGCCGGGGCCGGCCTGTGCGACCGCGATGCTGTGGAGGTGCTGGTGCGGGAGGCTCCCGCCTGCGTCGAGCGTCTGCTGCAGCTGGGGATGGCCTTCGATCGCAACGGCGAGGAGCTGAGCACCACCCTGGAAGCCGCCCACAGCCACCGGCGGGTGCTGCACGCCCAGGACCGCACCGGGGGAGCCCTGGTCGATGCGCTGGAACGCGAGGTGCTGCACCGGCCGGGACTGGTGCAACGCCGCGGCATGCCTGCCCTGCAGCTCTGGATCGAGGCCGGCCATTGCGTGGGCCTGCAGGTGCTGGAGGGAACACGGCTGCGCTGGCTGCGGGCCGGAGCGGTGGTGCTGGCCAGCGGCGGCGGCGGCCATCTGTTCGCCCACACCACCAATCCCAGCCAGGCCAGCGGCGACGGCGTGGCCATGGCCTGGACAGCCGGAGCCCAGGTGCGCGATCTGGAATTCGTGCAGTTCCATCCCACCGCCCTGATGCTGCCGGGGGCTCCCCACTTCCTGATCTCGGAAGCGGTGCGCGGCGAAGGGGCCCGTCTGCGCGATCGCCAGGGCGTCAGCCCCGTGCAGGATCTCGATGGCGGCGATCTGGCCCCCCGCGATCAGGTGAGTCGCGCCCTGGCCCGTTGCATGCAGGCCCAGGGTGTGGAGCACCTGTGGCTCGATCTACGGCCCGTGGGGACGGCACGACTGGAGCGCCAGTTCCCGACGATCCTGGCCCGCTGCCGCGAACTGGGGTTGCAACCCACCGAGGCGCCGATCCCGGTGGCCCCGGCGGCTCACTACTGGATGGGGGGGGTGGCCACCGATCTGCAGGCGGCCACCACCGTGCCGGGGCTCTACGCCGTCGGGGAAGTGGCCTGCACCGGGGTGCATGGCGCCAACCGGCTCGCCAGCAATTCGCTGATGGAGTGCCTGGTGTTCGCCCGCCGGCTCAGACAGCTGCGGCTCGAACCCCTGCCAGCGCCCAAGGACGACCAGGAGGTGCTCGGGCCGGAGCCACTGGATGGGCCGGAGCCGCAGAGCACCTCGGGGCCAGCCGCATCGGGATCGCCCGCGGCCGAGCGGATCGCGGCCCTGCGCCAGCTCTGCTGGCGGGCGGCCGGGGTGGAACGCTCAGCCGCCTCGCTGGCGCCGGCCCTGGCCCAGGTGCGGCGGGAGCGTGCCGAGCTCGAGCAGACGCCGCTGCTGCGACACTGCTGGCAGCTGCAGCCGGGGCAACGGTGGGATCTACCGGCCCGGGTGGCCGGCGAGCTGCTGCAACTCCAGGATCTGCGACAACGGTTGGTGCTGGCCGAACTGCTGATGGAGGCGGCCCTGTTCCGGGTCGAGAGCCGGGGGGGACATTTCCGCCGCGATGCCCCACGCCCCCAGCCCTTCTGGCGGGTGCACAGCGTGCAGGAGCGTGGCCGGCGGCTCAGCACCGCACCGGTCCGCCCCAGCTGAGGGCAGACAGCCGCAAGGCGGCACTTCCATCTGCAGAAAGACGGGCAGACCCATGGTGTGAGCTGGCTGCGGGCAGAGGTTGCGCTGGCGCGGAACTCTGGCGATCGGCAGGACCGCAGACCCTGCCGATCGCCCGGCTCAGCCGCCCTTGAAACCGCTCAGCTCGGCGAGCCTGGCCAGGGGTTTGACACCCGAATCAAGCTTGCCGTTGATCTCCCAGCTCGGGAAGCCCTGGATCTGCTTGGCATTGCACAGAGCGGCCTGGCTGTTGCGACCATCCGGAGCGCATTCGATGATCGTGAGCCTGGCGCTGGCCTCCTTGCCGAACATCTCCTTCTGCTCGTGGCAGTGGGGGCACCAGTAAGCGGTGTACATCCTGGCGCCGGTGCGGGTGAGGTGATCAGCCAAGGCCAGGGTGGCCGGCGTGCTCGGCGCCGTGACCGGAGGTGGCACGCCCCGACCGAGCGTCTGCGGATTGCCGACCGCCGCCGACCAGGCGAGGCTGGTGAGCAGCACCAGCAGACCGGTCAGGACGCCGCGGAACAGGAGCTGACCGCGATCGTCCCAATCGGTGACAAACAGGCTCAGGCCCAGCAGCGTCAGGCTGAGGACGGCCGAGAGGATGCAGAACGGACAGACCGCCTGGATGCGGAACACCATCAGGCCCATCAGCACCAGGCTGAACACGGCCATGCCGACACTGACCAGGAAGAGCACCAGGGTGCTGGCCTGCACCAGCCCATCACGGCTGTCGCCGCGGCGCACCAACGGAAGCAGCGCCAGCACCAGCACCGCCAGGTAGGCCAGAAAACCAAAGGCCGACAGGGGCTGGCCGAACAGGGATCCCCAGGCACTGTTGAGCACCTTGTCGCAGCCATCGGCGCCACCGGGGCAGAGCAGCGGTCCAAGCAGCCCCCAACGCTTGAGGGTGATCGAACCTGTATCGAGGGCACCGACGGTGGCCAGCACGGCCATCACGATCCGCACCCAGCGACGGTTGGGCTCGCTGCGGCGCCGGCTGCTGCTGAGGCGATCGGCCAGGCGGGTGAAAGTCACAGGGCAGGGGTCGCTGCGCTGATTCTCGCAGTCCCGCAGGGAGACCGCCGCAGGTTGCCTAGGGTGATGGATTGGCCTGCAGATCCTCCGGCCGTGCGGATCTGCGCTTCCCGCCTGCTCTCAGCGCCTTTTCCATGGGACTTCCGACCGTCGCCTTCGCCCATCTGGGCTGTGAGAAGAACCGGGTGGACACCGAACACATGCTCGGCCTGCTGGCGGCGGCTGGTTATGGAGTGAGCGCCGATGAGCGCGAGGCTTCGGTGGTAGTGGTGAACACCTGCAGCTTCATCCAGGACGCCCGCGAGGAATCGGTGCGCACGCTGGTGGAACTGGCGGAACAGGGCAAGGAACTGATCATCGCCGGCTGTCTGGCGCAGCACTTCCAGCAGGAGCTGCTCGATTCCCTGCCCGAAGCCAAGGCGATCGTGGGCACCGGCGATTACCAGCACATCGTGGAGGTGCTGCAGCGGGTGGAGGCGGGCGAACGGGTGAACCGGGTGAGCGCCACCCCCACCTACGTGGCCGATGAGCACCTGCCCCGCTACCGCACCACCTCCGAGGCGGTGGCCTACCTGAAGGTGGCCGAGGGCTGCGACTACCGCTGCTCGTTCTGCATCATCCCGAAACTGCGGGGCGATCAGCGCTCCCGCCCGATCGAATCGATCGTCGCCGAGGCACGGATGCTGGCGGCCCAGGGGGTGCAGGAGCTGATCCTGATCAGCCAGATCACCACCAACTATGGGCTCGATCTCTACGGGAAACCCCGGTTGGCGGAACTGCTGCGCGCCCTCGGCGAGGTGGAGATCCCCTGGATCCGGGTGCATTACGCTTACCCCACCGGTCTGACCCCGGAGGTGCTGGCCGCCTTCCGCGACGTGCCCAACGTGCTGCCCTATCTCGATCTACCGCTGCAGCACAGCCACCCCGACGTGCTGCGGGCGATGAACCGCCCCTGGCAAGCGGAGGTGACCGGCGGCCTGCTGCGACGCATCCGCGAGCAGCTGCCGGAAGCCGTGCTACGCACCACCTTCATCGTCGGCTATCCCGGTGAAACCGAGGCGCAGTTCCAGCACCTGCTCGATTTCGTGGCCGAGCAGCGCTTCGATCACGTCGGTGTGTTCACCTTCTCGCCCGAGGACGGCACCCCGGCCGCCGACCTGCCCGACCCCGTGCCAGCCGAGGTGGCCGCCGAACGCAAGGACCGCCTGATGGCCCTGCAGCAACCGATCGCCGCTGAACGCAACGCCGCCTGGGTGGGGCGCATCGTCGATGTGCTGATCGAGCAGGAGAACCCCTCGACCGGCGAGATGCTGGGCCGCTGCAGCCGCTTTGCGCCCGACGTCGACGGCGAGGTGCGGGTGAGCCCCGGCGAAGGCGGCCTCTGCGCCGCTCCCGGCACGATGGTGCCGGTGCGAATCACCGCCGCCGACACCTATGACCTGCGCGGCGAGGTGGTGGGTGCCCGCCAACTGGTGGCCAGCCTGCGGGAACCACAGCAGCACAACGGTTGAGCCCCCGATCGGGACGGTGGCAACTTCGCCATCGATCACAACGGTGGCTGCACCACCATCAGAAGGGGCTGTTTCTGGTGGCGACCGGCATCAGCACGGCGGGCTCCTTCGCCGGTCTGACGGCTCGCTCCTGGATCCTGCTCGAGGACAGCGGCGATCCGCTGCTGCTGGCCCTGCACTTCGCGGCGCTGGCCCTGCCGACGCTGCTGTTCAGCGGACCCGCCGGCGTGATCACGGATCGACTGGGCAGCGAAGCGATCCTGGTCCGCTCCCAGTGGGCCCTGCTCGGCGCCAGTCTGCTGGCGCCCGCGGCGCTGCCCCTGCTGGGAAACTCGGTGCCCCTGCGCATGGGCGTGCTGCTGCTGAGCACCCTGTTGGTGGGCATCGCCAGCAGCTTTGAACTGACAGCGCGCAACAAGATCTGCGCCCTGCTGGTAGACAGCCCGGCCGAGCTCGCTCCTTATCTGGCCAGCTTCTCGGTGGTGTTCAACGTGGGCAAGCTTGTGGGACCGCCACTGGGTGGCTGGCTGGTGGCATGGAGCGGCGCCGTGACAGCCCTGAGCCTCGACGCCCTCTCCTATCTGCTGCCGCTTCTGGTGGTGCTCACCCTGCTGCGGCCGGATCGCAGCCTGGAACAACGCAGTGGCGGCGGCCGCGAGGCCTCGCTGCTGGCCGCCTGGCACCAGGGCGGCAATGGGCTGCGGCACACGCTGCGCTTTTCCGGAGTGGCCTGCCTGGTGGGCTTCTTCCACCCGGGCCTGGCCCCTCTGATCGCCGGCAGGATCCTCGGCCCCACTCCCCAGAGCCTGGGCGTGTTCACCGCAGTGATGGCAGCCGGCAGCGTGCTCGGCGGTGTGCTGCTGCAGCGCTTCAGCCCGGTGCTGGTGGGGCGGCCCTCGACTCTGCTGGGCGGCGCCCTGCTGGTGACAGCCCTTGCGCAACTGGGGATGGCCTGCTCAGGAGCGACTGGCCTGAAACTGGCGATGGCGCTGCTGATCGGCGGCGGCACAGCGCTGCTGCTGGCTGGCAGCAACCTGGTGGTGCAGATGGAGGCCCCGATGGTGCTGAAGGGCCGGATGGCGGCCCTGCAACAGATTTTCTGCCTGGGCGGAGCGGGGCTGAGCGGTCTGGTGGCAGCCCTGCTGATGCAACGGATCGGGCTGGATCAGACCTTCCTGCTGCTGGGGCTGATCGGCTCAGCTCTGGCGCTGCGTGAACTGCTGCCCAGCAGCAGCCCGCAGAAGCGCCGGCAGAGCAGCTGAGCTCAGATCAGACGCACACCCTTGAGCACAACGGTGGCCAGGAACGCTGCCGTGAGACCGCCGCCGACCAGAGCCAGGTAGAGAGCCGCAGCCATGCTGATTGTCCGAGAACTGGCGCCATTACAGCAGAAGCCAGGCGGTCGATGCGGCCGGACGCCCCCGGGTGTCACCGTTCGGTGCAGGCGGCGCCACCGGGCGGCAGGCCTGGACAGCCTGGCGCCATGGACGGTCTGAGCGGCGGCGCCGGAAGGATGCCTCTAGGGTTGCCTCCACTGAGACCGCTTGATCCTCTCTCCTTTCTGAGCCTGCCCCCCGAACCGCCGTGCCGGCGCTGCGGGCCCCCTGACCTCTCCGAGTGAGCCAAACGCATGCGCACCCTGTTCGTCTATCCCGAATTTCCCCGCACCTTCTGGAGCTACGAGAAGATTCTCGAGCTGGTGGATCGCAAGGTGCTGCTGCCGCCCCTCGGGCTGGTGACCGTGGCGGCCCTGCTGCCCCAGGCCTGGGAGATGAAGCTGGTGGACCGCAATGTGCGAGAGGTCCGCGAGGAGGAATGGGCCTGGGCGGAACTGGTGGTGATCTCAGGGATGATCGTGCAGAAGGCTGATATGGCCGTGCAGATCGCCAAGGCCAAGGCACGCGGTCTGCCGGTGGCGGTCGGCGGCCCGTTCGCCAGCTCCACCCCCGATGCTCCGGAACTGGACCTGGCCGATTTCAAGGTGCTCGATGAGGGGGAGATCACCCTGCCGCTGTTCATCGAAGCGATCGAACGCGGTGAGCGCTCCGGTCGTTACAGCGCCAATGGCGAGAAGCCGGACGTGACCGCCACGCCGGTGCCGCGCTTTGACCTGCTCGAATTGGATGCCTACGACTCGATGTCGGTGCAGTTCTCGCGGGGCTGCCCGTTCCAATGCGAGTTCTGCGACATCATCGTGCTCTATGGCCGCAAGCCTCGCACCAAAACTCCCGCACAGCTGATTGCCGAACTGCAGTTCCTGTACGACCTCGGCTGGCGGCGTTCGATCTTTCTGGTGGATGACAACTTCATCGGCAATAAACGCAACGCCAAGCTGCTGCTGCCAGCCCTGAAGCAATGGCAGATCGAACGCAATTTTCCGTTCAGCTTTGCCACCGAGGCCTCTGTGGACCTGGCCTCAGACGAAGAACTGATGCAGATGATGAGCGAAGCTCGCTTCGACAGCGTCTTTCTTGGCATCGAAACCCCGGATGAGGCCTCCCTCTCGATCGCCGGCAAGCATCAGAACACACGCAGCTCCCTGGAAGAAGCGGTGGACCGCATCAACTCCTACGGCATCCGCGTGATGGCCGGCTTCATCATCGGCTTCGACGGTGAGAAAAGTGGTGCCGGCGATCGGATCGTGCAGTTCGTGAGCCGCACCGGCATTCCCGCCGCGATGATGGGCATGTTGCAAGCCCTGCCGAATACGGGGCTGTGGCACCGGCTGGAGAAGGAGGGGCGCCTGGTTCAGGAGAAGCAGGATGCCAAGGGGGTGAATCAGACCAACCTGCTGAACTTCGTGCCCACCCGCCCGATCCGCGAGATCGCCAACGAATACGTGGATGCCTTCTGCCGGCTGTATGAGCCGCATGCCTACATCGACCGGGTGACGCACTACTACCTCAAGGCCGGCAAGCCGCGCTGGCAGCAGTTCGCCGCCAAGGTGGCCCTCGGCAAGGCGACTCTGCCCAGCTGGACCGACCTGCGGGCCCTGGCCATCGTGATCTGGCGCCAGGGAATCCGACGCGACACCCGCTGGCGGTTCTGGCGTTCCCTGCTCAAGATCGCCCGCCGCAATCCCGCGGTGTTCGAGCAGTTCCTGGTGACCCTTGCCCACAACGAACACTTCCAGGAATATCGGAGCATCGTGTCGCAGGAAATCCAAGAGCAGCTCAAGGCTCTGCCTCCCGATCCCCCCACCGCTTCGGTGCCGACCACGCGCGAACTGCAGCCGGCCTAGATCAGCCAAGCCTGCCCCGGCCCCAGCTGCTGTGCCATGCAGAGGATGGCTGAGCCTCAGTCCTGGATGTAAGGAATTCCCTCTACCAGGCAACGCTCCGCCTTCTGCAGTTCACGGCCCAGATACAGGGCGTGATCGAGGCGGCTGATCGGATGGGGGCCCTCCCCCTCACCGAGGGCGATCCCCAGCTCCTTGGCGCTGCGGCCGCGATAGATCGCCTGGGGCTGACGGGGCCCACCTCCACGGCAGGCCAGCACTTCACCGGTGTCCGGATCGGTCGCCAGACCGCGCTCGTCGATCGCATTGCTGTAATGCTCGGCCACCAGCTCCTCGGCCGCAGCATCCACCTTGATCAGGAAATAACCGGCCGGATCAAGGGCGATGAACCGCCCGGAAAGGGCATCATCCAGCGCCTGGCGCCGGCTCGTGCTGTCGCAGCTGGGCATGGGGAGGTTCGACATCGGCATGAAACGGAAGTTCGGCGTTGACCGCCTCGATCTCGGCCAGCATCTGACGGTTGGCACCGGGAAGCCAGTCGCGCAGGATCGCCGCAAAGCCGGGATCGGTCCAACGATGCAGACTGACACGCGGCTCGGCCACAAAGCCGCGACGCCGCTTGTGGCTGCCGCCGGCACCGGGATCAAAACGGCGCAGACCTCGCTGGATCGCCCACTCGATCGGGGCGTAGTAACACACCTCGAAATGGAGGTTGTCGAGCTCCAGGTCACTGCCCCAGTAGCGCCCCCACAACGACACTCCGTCCTGCACGCACAGGCTCATCGCCACCGGATCGGTGGGCTGCTCCCGGTGGGCGCTGAACAGCACCAGGTGCTGCCGCAGCTCTCGGGCCGCCGCCTCAAAGAACGCCTCACTCAGATACTTGCTGCCCCACGGGCCCCAACGGGCACAGTGCTGCTCATAGAAGCGATGCATGCGCCCCAGCAGCTCCGGCGGGATCTGCTCACCCACCAGCGGTGTCACCTGCAGCCCGGCGGCGGCCACGGCACGCCGCTCCCGCCGGATGTTGCGGCGCTGATTGGCATTGAAGCTGGCCAGATAGGCCTCGAAATCCTGGTGGCCCGGGTTGTGCCACTGACTCTGCTGATTGATCCACGGCAGGCAGCCCGCCGCTTCGGCCAGGCGTTGCCACTGGGGATCGACATAGAGGAAGTTGCAGCTGAGGATGCCGTTGCGGCGGCAGAAGGCGTCGATCTGATCGAGCAGCAGCGCCGTGATCCGGGCCGGATCCTCGTCGTCGGCCACCAGAAAGCGATAGCCCTGCACCGGACTCACCGGGCTCATGCCCACCAGCTTGGGGTAATAACGCAGCCCCAGCTGGCCGGCGAGCTGGGCGAAGGCCTGATCGAAGACGAATTCGCCGTAGCTGTGTCCCTTCAGATACAGCGGCGCCAGCGCCACCAACTGCTCGCCGCGCCACAGGGCCAGATGGCAGGGCTGCCATCCCTGACGGGGGGTGATGCTGCCGCTGGCCTCCAGCTGCTGCAGCCAGCTCCAGGCAAAGAAGGGCGGCACAGGCTCACCGCGGCGGGCGGCGGCCGCCAGCAGGTCCTGCATCTGCTGCTGCGGCACCTCCGCCAGGGCCATATGCCAGTGCGCCCGAAGCTCGGCCATGGCCTCACGCGCCACAGAGGAAGGTAAAGCGCAAAACTAACCAGATCCCGCCGCCAAGCGAGGCCTCTCCCCATGGCCCGACCCTCCAGGATCCGGATGCTGCCGGTCGCGGCCTGTCTGGGGCTGGGGCTGGGACTCGCCCTGCCTCCCAGCCCCGCCCGGGCCAGCCTCTGGAAACCGGTGCTGCTGCTGTTGCGGCCCCAGCTGGAGACGCGGCTGGCCCAGGTCTGCGTCCAGGCCGCCGCCGGCGAGAACCCCGAGCTGGCCAACCGGCTCAAGGATCCCTGCCGCAAGCTGGCGGTTCCCACCAGCAAGTGCCTGATCGAGGAGACCGACAGCAGCGGCCGCGGCATGGGCGTGCTCACCGAACTGGTGCGGGGCCAGTTCGGGGATGACAGCGAAGTGGTGGTGAAACGCTGCCTGGCGCGCCTGTTCGGCCTGCCGCCCGACACCCTGCGCGATGTGCCCCTGCGCGATCTGGCCCGCCGCTTCAGCGGTCTGACGCCACCGCCCCCTGGGGACAGGCCCTGAAGGGCTCAAGGCAACGGCGCAGCTCCACCCGCCACTGCAACCATGGCGACTGCGATCGCAGGACCAGAACTAGCCAGATCAGGGATCGCGATCACCGGCATCACGACGGCTGGCGGCAGCGGCGATAGCGGAGCAGCACCTCTCCCCCCTCAAGCAGGCGCTGTTCCTGCAGGGTCCAGCCCCGGCGCAGATCGGCCGGCAGCGCCCCCTGCGGTGCCAGCCAGGTATGAGGCCCCCCCAGCAGCAGCGGCGCCACCGTGAGCTGCAGCGCATCGAGACGGTCCTCGGCCAGGAGGCTGCCGGCCAGGGCAGCACCACCGAGCACCACCAGCCGCTGCAGGCCCGCTGCCGCCAAGGCCCGCAGACCACGCTCCCAGTCGGGCAGCGGCAGAAGCCGATCGAAGCCGCCGCTGGACTCCCTGTGCTCCAGCTCACTGGGCTCCAGCTCCCTGGGCTCCAGAGCTGAAACCGGCCCCGCAGCTGGCGGATCGGGAACTGCCGCCGCCGCCCCTGATCCGGACTCCGATGCTGACGCCAGCAGCAACCAGCGCTGCAGCGGCTGATGGAAGAACGGCAACCGGGCCGGCAGCAGGCCGCTGCGGCTGACCACCAGCGCATGGGGCTGGGGCGGCTGTGCCCGCTGCTGGCGCTGCAGCAGCAGATCCCGGTCATGGATCAGGCAGGTGGTGCCATGGCGCCGCAGCGTCTCGGCACCGATCAGGGCCCCATCCGCCCAGGCCAGGGCTTCCTCCAGCACGCGCCGATCGCCGCGGCCGCCGATCTGGGCCGCGCCCCCCTCCGGTGGTGCCAGTCGGCCATCCAGGCTGACGGCCAGCACCAGCCGCAGCTCAGGCCGCGGCGGATCGCTCAGGCGCAGGCGAGCACCTCGAGCGTGGCAGGCACCATGCCCAGCTGGGCGGTTTCGGCGTAGACCTCAGCGGCGTTGTTGGGGCTCTCCTGCAGGCGCACCTTGTGCAGCCGCACCGTGCCGAGGGCCGCGATCGGCGCCTGCAGCAGATCGGCGATGTGCAGCGCGATGTTCTCCGCCGTGGGCACGCAGCTGGCGAAGTGGGGCACATCCTTGTTCAGGAAGGTGTGATCGAAGTGCTCCACCACCCGATCCTCCACCAGCCGCTGCAGAGCCTCCAGGTCGCAGACCATGCCGGTGCGGCGATCGATCGGACCGCGCACGGTCACATCCAGCAGGTAGTTGTGGCCATGGCCGTGGGGCCGTGCGCACTTGCCGTAGATGGCCTCGTTTTCCTCCTGGCTGAGCTCGGGCCGGGCCAGGCGATGGGCGGCGGCGAAGTGGGTACGGATCGAGAGGAAGGCATCCATGGGATCAAGGGCAGGGCCGCTGAGCACATCGGCCCAGAGATCGGGGTGTTCGTAGAGGCGGATCCCCATCACCGGCAGATGGGGGGCGAGGCGGTCGCGGATGGCGATCGCCAGGGCCTCGGTGGTGGGCAGGCGCCCCTCGGGCCGGCTGAGATCGAACTCGGGCCAGGTCTGGTTGAGGAAGCGGAAGTTGAGCGGCTCGGTGACCTCGCGGCGGATGGCGTGCTTCACCTCCGACAGATTGAGCACCATGCCGTCGGCATCGAGTGCACCGCCCATCGCCACCACCAACTCGTAGTTGTGGCCGTGGCCGGGACTGAGGCTGCAGGGCCCGAAGCGCTCGCGGTTGGCCTCCTCGCTGAGCTCCGGCAGCCTGTAGAGATGGCTGGAACTGAAGCAGGCCCGGCGGGTGATCACACAGGGCCTGCCGCGGCCGTGGGGGGCACCCGGCGCTGGGGGAGGGGTATCCCGGTGACCTGGCTCCGTGGTCCTGGGCGGGGCCTGCAGGCCTGCAGCGGTCATCCGCGCTGATCGAGGCCGTTCATCTTAGAAACGTGACATCTCCGTTGCCGACACCTGGCATGGTCCAGCCCCCTGCCTCCACCGCCGCGCTGGCCCGCCGCCTGCAGGGGGTGAATCTGTACCTGGTGGGGATGATGGGCGCCGGCAAGAGCGCCGTGGGGCGCCCCCTGGCCGAGGCGCTGGGCTATCGGTTCATCGATGCCGACACGGTGGTGGAACAGGCCGCCGGCCGGCCGATTCCGGAGATCTTCGCCAGCGAGGGCGAGACGGGATTCCGGGCCCTGGAAACGGCGGTGCTCGATCGCATCGCCGGCTGGCACTCCCTGGTGGTGGCCACCGGCGGCGGCGTCGTCAGCCAGCCGGTGAACTGGGGCCATCTGCAGCAGGGGGTGGTGATCTGGCTGGATGCCCCGGCCGATCTGCTGCTGCAGCGCCTGCAGGCCGATCCGACACCGCGCCCCCTGCTGGCCGGCGAGGATCCGGCCGGGCGCCTCACCGCACTGCTCGAGCAGCGGCGGCCGCTCTATGCCCAGGCCGATCTGAGCGTGCTGCAACAACCGGGGGATGATCCCGCAGCGGTGGCCGGGCGGGTGCTGGCGAGCCTGCCCTCGATCCTGCGGGAGCGGAGCCTCCCCCCTGAGGCGCCGGTGATGCTGCAGGACAGCGACGGCCGCCCGACCCAGTCGCTCAACTGAGGCAGCGACCTGTCCCCGCCGGTGTGCCGGGGCCTGCAGCGCCGCGCTCGACAGCCCTCAGACCAAGCGATCAGGCCCGCTCCCCACCCCCCGGCGGCTCCAGCCGCACCGCATACCACTGGACGCTGCAACCCGGGGAGAGTTCCAGGGCGCAGGCGATGTCCAGCAGGCGCTGGGCCCGCTCACGGGCATCGCTGAGATCCTGCAGATCAGCCGGCACCGTCTCCAGGGACGCGAGCTGCAGCTCGAGCCAGTCGAGCGTCTCGGCGGCGCTGAGGATGCGCTCGGGACTGGCGGGCTCCAGCACCACGTAATGATCGAGTTCCCGCAGCAGGGGATCGGACATGGGCAGCGAGCGGATCAGCCTCATCCTGGCGGGACTGCCGCGGCTGGGGACCCTGTTGAGCGCTGTCCTGCTGGTGGCGCTGCTACTGGTGATCAGTGCCAGCCCTGAGGCTGCGGCTGCCGCCGCCCCACCCACGGCTGAAGCAGCTCGCCCGGCTCCGCCGACGCCAACCGCGTCCGGGCAAGCTCCAGCAGCGCTGGCGCCCGGGCTCACGCCTGGAACCATCACCGCGCTGCTCCCTGATCCACCGACCGCCGACCCCAGCTGGGGCGATGGCGCCGCCGCAACACCGCTGAGCCGGCGCCTGCAACACTGGCCCGCCTGGCAGCTGCCCGCCCCCCTGCCACGACCGGGGCAGCGCTCTCCCGTCTGGCCCGCCTGGTTCCGCGGCGACTGGCTGGTGCTGGACCTCACCGCGCTGGACGCGGACGGGGCCACCCCACCGACGGAGGCGCTTCCCCACTGGCCGGCCCGCTTCCGCGACGACGGCCATGGCGCAGCCGCCGCCGAGCGGGCCTTCAATGCCAACGCCGCCGGCCGGGCCCTGCTGGGGGACAGGCTGCTGTCGGTGCAGGACGACCCCGCCGATCCGCGCCGGCAGCTCGCGCGCCTGCGCGGCGATGCTCTGCTGGAGACGACTCTGGTGGGCCAGCGCGGCGAGGAACCGCGGCCGGGCCTGTTTCTCAATGACGAACTGAGCCTGCAGGTGCTGCATGGTCCCGGCGAGCCGCGGGTGAGCCGGGTGGAAACCCTGGGCCGCTGGCAGCTGCGCCCCGATGGCAGCATCGACGGCGACCAGTGGCAGGCCCGCTACGGCTCTCCCGCCGAGGGACTGCGCGCGGCGCCGCTGAGCACGGACCGACTGCGGCTCAGGCTCGTCCCAGCTGGGCCAGGATCCGATCCCGCCATTGGAACAGGGGCTCCAGCAACGGGTTATCGCTGAGGCCGGCGACACCGCGCCCGGCCAGAGGGGCCCCGGCGCTGGCGGGAAAGCGCAGCAGCGACAGCTGGGCCACCACGGCCAGATCGGCCAGGCTGAGGCGATCGCCCTCCAGATAGGCGGCGCCGGCGACGAGCGCAGCGAGCTGCTCGAGGTTGCGCTGCAGCTGACGCGCTTCGCAGGGGGCCAGGGTGTCGACGATCGCTTCGCTGACCGGTGCCATCAGCCGCGCCGGCAGGACGCCCACCAACTGGCGCAGGGGCTCCGGGGTGGCCTCCGGCAGCAGGCCCGAGCGCAGCAGCGGATCGGCCGCGGCAGCCTGCAGCAACGCCCGCCGGCAACCGCTGGCCAGGGCAGTGTCGGCCCAGTCCTCCAGCAGCAGCACCCGGGCGCGGGCCCGCGGCTCAGCCGGCAGCAGGGGTGGCGTCGGATGGGCCTCCTCCAGGTGCAGGGCGATCGCAGTGGAATCGGCGATCACAGTGGAACCATCGACAAGCACCGGCACCTGCCGCTGCCCCGAGAGGCGGAACACCTCCAGCTGGCCCACCCCGGGGGTGACCTCCAGCAGCGAAACCTCCAGCCCCTTGGCGGCCAGGATCAGACGCACCTTCTCGCAGAAGGCCGAATGGCGGAACTGGTGCAGCTCCATCGTCACGGGCGGAATCCGGGGTCAGGCCTTCGGGCGGCACGGTAACCGCCGCCGCAACCCACCGAGCGCGCCGCCCCGGCCCGAAGATGGCCGGCCATGGAAGCCATCTCCGGGCCCGCCCTGCCGGCTCGCGGGGCCTTCCATCCAGCCCCCGGGCCTGACCCACCGCAGAACAACCGCCGATGAAGGACTTCTTCCTCAATGTGACGCGCTATCCGCGCTACCTGGTGGCCTTCGGGCTGGGGGTGTTCCAGTCGGTGCTCGATCCGCTGCTGCGGCGCCTCAGCAACCCGGTCACCGCCGTCGCCCTGGTGGGGGCACTGATCAGCGGCATGCTCTGCCTCGTCTTCGTGCTGCGTGCGATGGTGACCACAGAAGCGTCGATCTAGCGATGGCCCAGGGACGCCGGGTGGAGCGGGTGGCGGCACTGGTCCGCCGCGAGGTGAGCGAGCTGATCGCCAGCGGCATCCGCGACGAACGGGTGCATCACGGCATGGTGAGCGTCACGGCGGTGGATGTGGCCGGCGATCTGCAGCACTGCCGCATCTTCGTGAGCGTGCTCGGCAGCGACGAGGATCGCCAGCTGGTGCTGGCCGGCCTCAAGGCCGCCTCCCCGTTCGTGAAGGGGGAACTGGGCCGTCGCCTGAAGCTGCGGCGCACCCCCGACGTGGTGTTCCAGCTGGATCAGGGCCTGCAACGGGGCACCTCGGTGCTGAGCCTGTTGCACAAGCTGGAGGAGGAACGCCAGGAGCGCGGCGAGATTCCCCTCGGCAGCGACCCAACGGACACCGATCCAACCGCCCCAACGGGTAGGGACACAGCCGCCCTGGAAGGCGCCGCCAGCGCCGCGGAGGCCCCTGGATCCGGCGCCGCCGATGACGGGTCTTCCACACTCCTTAGAGGCGATGACGTCTGAGCCTGCCGGCCCCGGGGAGAAGACCTCCGCCGCCACTCCCCGGCTCGACACCCTGGCCCCCACAAGCCTGCGCCGCTGGATCGCGCGGCTGCTGGTGGTGCGCGGCAGCGGCCATGGCGCCGACACGCAGCGCCGTTATCCCCGCTGGGAACTGAGCAACGCCGAGCTGCGCCAGCTGCTGCAGCAGGGCGTGGGCGGCGTGATCCTGCTGGGGGGCAGCGCCGCCGAGCTGCGACTGCGCACCCTGCAGCTGCAGGCCTGGAGCGACACACCGCTGCTGCTCTGCGCCGATGTGGAGGAGGGGGTGGGCCAGCGCTTCGACGGAGCCAGCTGGCTGCCGCCGCCGCTGAGCCTGAGCCGGCTGCATGGCCAGGATCCGGCCGCGGCCCTGGAGCTGGCCGAGCGCTATGGGCGCTGCACCGGTCTCGAGGCGCGGGCCCTGGGGCTCAACTGGGTGCTGGCGCCGGTGTGCGACGTCAACAACAACCCGGACAACCCGGTGATCAACGTGCGGGCCTGGGGCGAGGATCCGCAGACGGCGGGCGCCCTGGCCTGCGCCTTTCTGCGCGGCGCCCAGGCGGAGGGGGTGCTGTGCTGCGCCAAGCATTTCCCCGGCCATGGCGACACCGCCAGCGATTCCCATCTGGAGCTGCCCCTGCTGGGCCACAGCCGCCAGCGGCTGGAGCAGATGGAGCTGCCGCCGTTCCGGCAGGCGATCGCCGCCGGTGTGGCCTCGGTGATGACCGCCCACCTGCTGCTGCCCAGCCTCGATGCCAACCGGCCGGCCACTCTGTCGAAGGCGGTGCTGACCGGGCTGCTGCGCCAGGAGCTGGGCTTCGGCGGCCTGGTGGTGACCGATGCGCTGGTGATGGAAGCGATCGCCGCTCGCTACGGAGCGGGGGAAGCTGCCGTGCTCGCCCTGGAAGCCGGCGCCGATCTGGTGCTGATGCCCGCCGACGCCGAGGCGGCGATCGAAGCGATCCTGGCGGCGGTGCAGCACGGCCGCCTGTCCCCGGAGCGTCTGCTGGCGAGCCTGGAGCGACGCCGCCTGGCCCTGGCCGGGCTGCCTCCCCCAGCGGATCGGGAACCGGCAGGTTCAACGCTGCTCGGTGCCCTGCACAACGGTCCGCAGGCCAGCGAGCAGGCCCTGGCCCTGGAGCTGGTGGCGCAGAGCCTGGAGCGCCAGGGCCCCGGGCCGGATGGCATCTGGAGCCAGCGAGCGGCGGCAGGGGTGAATCTGATCCGCCTCGACAACGCCCTGGCCAGCCCGTTCCTGCCCGCCAACGCCCCGGCCCTGGAGCTGCCGGCGGCGGCGGGATGGCAGACCTGCCT
Source organism: Cyanobium sp. (assembly GCA_046075505.1). Lineage (GTDB taxonomy): Bacteria > Cyanobacteriota > Cyanobacteriia > PCC-6307 > Cyanobiaceae > Cyanobium. The sequence continues at coordinate 23,080 of JBJTQH010000038.1, forward strand.
GATCGATGGACGCAGCCCCTCCCCCTGGCAACAGGATCCCGATGCCCCCCTGGCCCTGGAGCGACTCGGATCCGGCCCCGTGCTGCTGCAGCTGTTCGTGCGCGGCAATCCCTTCCGCGGCAGCGCCGGCGGCGGCCAGGAACCGTGGGAGGCGGTGATCCGGCAGCTGCTGCGCCTCGATCGCCTCGGCGCTCTGGCGGTCTATGGCAGCCCCTATCTGTGGCGGCGACTGCGCGCCCTGCTCCCTGCCGGCATCGCGGCGGCCTACAGCCCCGGCCAGATGCCCCTGGCCCAGCGCCAGGTGCTGGCGGCCCTGGGGTTCGGGAACGGGGACGGCCCGGGCATGGTGCAGGGCGAGGGCCCGCGGCGCGGCGCCGACCGCTCGCAGCCCCCGGAGCGGGGCACGGTCGAGACCGAGGGCTTCACGGACTGATCAGCACCGGCAATGCCCCGCAACAGCCACGCATCGCCGCGACCAGAAGCGAACGGCCAACAGCCCTCGCACGCCGCACCCCCCTACGCCGCACCCCCTACGCCGTGCTCCGCCAGAGGAGTCCCGCCCACCTGCCTCGCGATCGGATGACCCGCCTCCCCTCCCCCAAGCTCCCTCCCTGGGGCCTCCTGCGATGACCCGCCTCAGCCTGGCGATGATCGTGCGCGACGAGGAGGACGGTCTGCAGGCTTGCCTGGAGTCGGTGATCGGTTTCGTCGACGAGATGGTGGTGGTCGACACCGGCTCCCGTGATGGCACCGTGGCGATCGCCGAACGCTGCGGGGCCCGGGTGCACCACCTGAGCTGGCCGGGCGATTTCGCCCCTGCCCGCAACCACAGCCTGGAGCTGGCGGAGGGCGAGTGGGTGCTGGTGCTCGATGCCGATGAACAGCTGCTGCCGGAGGCGCGCGCCCCCCTGCAGGCCCTGATGGCCGACCCGGACGCGCTGCTGATCACCCTGCTGCGGCTGGAGGAAGGAGCGGCTCAGTCGCCGTACTCGAGCGTCAGCCGGCTGTTCCGTCGCCACCCCGCCATCCGCTGGAGCGGCGCTCATCACGCCATGGTCGACGACAGCGTGGCAGCCCTGATCAGCCGCGAGCCCCACTGGCGGGTGCTGCAGTGCCCGACACCGGCCCTGCGCCACGGGGGCTACCGTGCCGAAAAGCTGGCGGATGGCCGCAAGGCGCGCCGGTTGCGTGAAGCGATGCAGGCCGAACTGCGCCAGCGGCCGGCCGACCCCTATGCCTGCGCCAAGCTGGCCGGCCTGGAGCTGAGCGAGGGTCGCAGCCGGCGGGCGCTTGCCCTGTTGCGGCGCGGCCTGGCCGCCTGCCCGCCGACAGCGACGGCCGAGCGCTACGAGCTGCTGCTGCATCTGGGCCTGGCCCTGGCGGACAGCGATCCACCCCAGGCGCGGCGCCATTACCGCGATGCCCTGGCCCTGCCCCTTGATCCCCGCCTGCAGCTCGGGGCGCTGCTCAACCTGGCGGCTCTGGAGCTGCGCCATGGCTCCGCGGCGGAGGCACTGCAGCTGGCCCGGCAGGTGACGACCACGGCGCCGGATCTGGCCCTGGGCTGGTACAACCTGGGGCTGATCCAGCGGCAGCGGGGCGCTCTGGCGGAGGCGATCGCCGCCTATCAGCGCGCCATCGCCCTGGCCCCTGACCATGCCGCCACCCATCAGAACCTGGCCGCCGCCTCTCTGCTCGCCGGCGACATCGCCGCCGCCCGCCAGGGCTTCCGCCGAGCCATCGCCCTGTTGCGCGCCCAGGGGCAGACCAGCGAAGCCGACAACCTCGCCGCCAGGGCTGGAACCATGGTGCGCCTGGACACCCCCTGAACCCCGAACCGATGACTGCACAGGCCACCCCACTGCAGGGCCGCACGATCGCCGTGACCCGGGCCGAACAGCAGGCCGGCGCCGCCCGACACCTGCTGGAAGCTCTCGGGGCCCGGGTGGTGGATCTGCCTGCCCTGGTGATCGCGCCCCCCGACGACTGGGGGCCCCTGGATGAGGCGCTGCAGGACCTGGAGAGCTTCCACTGGATCCTCTTTTCCAGTGCCAATGGGGTGGAAGCGGTGCAACAGCGCCTGGCGCGCCGCGGCACCAGCCTGGCCCGACGGCCCGGCAACGCCCGTCTGGCCGCCGTGGGACGCCGCACGGCCGCGGTGCTGGAGGAGCTGGGGGCCGCCGCTGATTTCGTGCCACCGCAGTTCGTGGCTGACAGCCTGATCGAGCACTTCCCGGTGCCGGGCTGGGGCCTGAAGCTGCTGCTGCCGCGGGTGCAGAGCGGTGGCCGCACCGTGCTGGCGGAGGCGTTCGGCGCAGCCGGGGCCTGGGTGGTGGAGGTGGCGGCCTACGAAACCCGCTGTCCGGCGGGGTTGCCGACGGCGGCACTGCTGGCGCTGGAACGCCGCCAGCTGGATGCCATCACCTTCAGCAGCGCCAAGACCGTGCGGCACACGGCACAGATGCTGCAGGACAGCTTCGGGGAGGCCTGGCGTGAGCCGCTGGAGGGGCTGAAGCTGATCTCGATCGGCCCCCAGACCAGTCTCAGCTGCCGCACCTGCCTGGGGCGTGTCGATGCCGAAGCCGACCCCCACGACCTAGAGGGCCTGAGCCAGGCCTGTGTGAGCTGCCTGGCCCCGGCGGCGGACTGAGGACTCAGGACGGGGACTGGGATGTGCTGCAGTCGCCGCTGGGGTCAGAGGCTCACCTTCACCCGTTGGCCGGCCTTGAGCAGGGTGATCGAGGGTGGATCAGCCGGGGAGGCCCCCTCAAACTGAATCGCCCCCAGGGCCCAACCGGCGGGCAACAACGCGGTGGTGCGGCCGCCGCGATCGCCCGGCCGCAGGCTGCCGCTGCTGGATCGGTAGCTGACCAGGGCCTCCGCCTTGCCGCCACTGCGGATCACACCGGTGAGCTGAAAGCCCTCCGGCGGTTTCAACGGCGTGGGTCTGGCTGGAACCGGGCTGGAGCCGTTGCGCTCGGCGGCCGTTGCCCCCGCCTTCCCGGAAGCGGCACGGGCCGCCGCTGCGGTGGAAGAACGGGCGGCGGAGCCGGAAGTCACAGACCTGGAGGGCGGCAGGGTGGCCGCTGGCAGCGCGGCGGGCGGCACCGCGAAAGGATCGTTGCGGCCGAAGGCCACGGAAGTCATGACCTGGCGGCGGCTGGGCAGCGAAGCCAGACCGGCCTCCAGCTCCATCCAAGAGGTGGTGTCACTGCGCGGAGGCGGCAGGGGGTCCGGTGGCGGCGCTGTCGCCGGGCCACCGAATAACAGCGTGTCGAGCCCGCAACCCGCCAGGGCAAGCAATGGCAGCGAGGCACCGACGCCACGAAGCAGCGCTTCAGCCCGCCTCGACCAGATCCCTGAAACGATCAAGATTGGCCTGCAGTTCCCTGGTGACGATGTTACCGAGGATCGTCGGTTCCATCAGGGGGGCGAGCACACCGGGGAGCTCATAGCTGACCGATAGCCGCACGGCGGTGCGCTCCTCGCTGAGGGGGTAAAAACGCACGGCACCACGGGTGGGCAGCCCCCCCACCGATTCCCAGTGCAGCTGCTGGGCCTCGACGCGGCGGGTGATGCGCGCCTTCCAGTGGAAGCGGAACCCCTGGGCCGCCAGGGTCCAGTCGGTGAGGTCCGGGTCGTCGAGGGTGACCACCGACTCGATCCAGCGCATCCAGCGCGGCATCGCCTCCAGGTCGCTCCAGACCTCCCAGACCCGCGCCGCGGGGGCGTCGATCTCCGTGGTCACGCTGTGCTCGAGCCATCGTCCCATCGGAATCTCCTAGGCGGCTGCCGCATTGGTGGCCAGCTGCACCGGGCGGGCCAGGATCGCCGCCGCCGCCAGCCGGCCACTCATCGTGGCTCCCTCCATCGAATCGATGTAGTCCTGGCGGGTGTAGCTGCCGGCCAGGAAGAAGTTGCTCACCGGGGTGCTCTGCTCCGGGCGGTAGGGCTCCATGCCGGGGGCTTCGCGATAGAGCGACTGAGCCAGTTTCACCACGTTGCTCCACACCAGGTTCAGGCCGGCGGCCGACGGGAACAGGCGGCGCACCTGGGCATCGGTGGCGGCGACGATCTCCTCGGTTTTCTTCGGAATCCAGGGATCACCGGGGGTGAGCACGCACTGCAGCAATGAGCCGAGCCCCTCGCGGCGGTAATCCTCCGGACTGGCCAGGGCCAGATCGGCGAAGCAGCTGAAATCGGCGTCGGCGGTGTAGAGCAGGTTGTCGAGGCCAGCAGGGCGAGCCAGATCACGGCGGGCCGTCTCGGCCTGGGGGCTGTTGCCCAGTTCGGTCACCCAGCCGTCGTAGCGCAGCTGCACCGTGGCCACCGGCACCGCCTCCAGGCGATGGATGTTGTCGAACTGCGGCCAGCGGCGCCAAGCGGCCGGCAGCATGCGCTGGATGCCGGGCACATCACAGGCCGCCAGATAGGCATCGGCCTCCACCCGCACACTGCCCTCCGGCGTGGCCAGCTCCAGAGCGGTGACATGGGTGGCAGGCGCCCGGTCGCCGGCTTCGGGAGCCTCGCTGTACTGCACCTCGGTGACCCGGTGGCGCAGGTGCAGCGTGCCACCGCGGGCCTGGATGTACTCCAGGATCGGACCGGTGAGCCAGCGGTGCGGCGACCCCTTGAGCAGGTTGAGCTTGGAGGCCTCGGTGCGGGCCGCGAACATCATGAAGATGGTGAGCATGCAGCGGGCGGAGATCGCCTCGCAGTCGATGAAACCAAGCGCATAGGCGATCGGGTTCCACATGCGGCGGATGCTCTGCTCACTGCCGCCATGGCTGAGGAACCACTGCTGAAAACTGATGCGGTCGAGGGCGCGGATGGTGCGCATCGCCCCCTCGTAATCCACCAGACCGCGCACGATCGGGCTGGTGCCCAGGGCGAGCGCATTGCGCAGCTTGTCGATCCAGTCGAGCTGTGGCGTGGTGAAGAAGGCCTTGAGGCCGTTGAAGGGGGCGCCGATCGGGAAGCGGAAGTCGAGTTCGCGCAGATCGCCGCCGTTGTTGACGAACAGGTGGGTGTGATCCTTGGGCAGCAGGTTCTCGATCGCCCCCACCTTGCGCATCAGAGCGAAGAGATTGGCGTAGTTGAAGAAGAAGACATGCAGCCCCATCTCGATGTGGTTGCCCGCCTCATCCACCCAGCTGCCCACCTTGCCGCCCAGGAAAGGGCGAGCCTCATACAGGGCCACCTCATGGCCGGCATCGACCAGGTCGACCGCCGCCGACAATCCGGCCAGACCGGCTCCCACGATCGCCACCCGCACGCTTGTTCTCTCACCAGGGCCCCCGACTCTATGGAGCGGTGGGGCAGGACTGTCGCCCCGGGGCCCCGCCGGCGGTGAGCGCCACCCGCCCGCTGGCGGCCCAGGCTCCATACAGTGGGGTCAGGTGACGGCAGCGGCGAGCTCTGGGAAGGCCCCTCTCGCGGATCCAGACCGCTTCCACCCGCGGGCCGGCGTCCCGGCCTGCCCCATCCCCGCCGCGATCGGCCAGCGGCCCCTTTCTCAGTCCCCCGCCTCTCTCCGGGCTCCTCCGGTTTCGCCCCCCTCCGATGGCTTCCCCCTCCCCCTCCTCCACCGCTCAGGCCAGCCCGGACACGGTGGCTCCAGCCGCCAGCGCCCCTTCCCACACGGGCGTCGATGGCCGCGGCATCCTGATCAGCGAGACGGCCATGCGCCAGCTGGCCAGCCTGATGCAGCACCAGGGGGCCGACAAGCTGCTGCGGGTGGGGGTGCGCTCGGGCGGCTGCAGCGGCATGAGCTACACGATGGACTTCATCGCGGCTGAAGAGATCCGAGAAGATGATGAGCACTACACCTACGAACCGCAGGGTGCCCCCAGCTTCCGCGTCGTCTGCGATCCGAAGAGCCTGCTGTACATCTACGGCATGGAACTCGATTTCTCCACGGCCCTGATCGGCGGCGGCTTCAATTTCCGCAATCCCAACGCCACCCAGACCTGCGGCTGCGGCAGTTCCTTCGCTGTCTGAGGCCCTCGCGCGCAGGGCAGGTCCGGACGTCGGGGCGACACGCCGGGAACCGGCATGGGAATCTGAGTGTTCAGTCTCGCCCCGCTGACGCAGCCATGCCGGCACGCACCACACCGGAGCCTTCTGCCCCGGACACCCGGGACAGCTCCCCGGCGGACACGGCCGCCACCCCCGGCTCTGCCGCCACCCTGTTCGATGCGGCGATCGCCCGCTACCAGCAGGGAGCGCCGCCGGAGGAGGTGATCGATGATTTCCTGCGCATCACCGCCCAACAGCCGCGCCTCTCGGCGGGTTGGACCTGTCTGGCCTGGCTGCAGCTGCTGCTCGATCAACCGAACACCGCCCTGAAATCGGCCCGTACGGCGGTGCGGCTCAATCCCCAGGACCCCCAGGCACGCATCAATCTCAGCGTGGCGATGCTGGAGACCAACCAGAAGGGGGTGCGCGAGCACATGGAACTGGTGCAGCGGGTGATGGTGCTGGCCCCGGAACTGGCCGATGAGCTGCGCGAGGCGATCGCCGATGGCCTGCGGCGCCGACCCGGCTGGCAGGCCCTGGAGAAGGTGCGCGGTTGGCTGCAGGCTTGAGCCGGCTGCTGCTGCTCAGCAACGGTCACGGCGAGGATCTCAGTGGCGCCCTGCTGGGCCGACAGCTGCTGGCGGCCGGCTTGGCGGTGGAGGCCCTGCCCCTGGTGGGCCACGGCCACGCCTATCGCCAGGCCGGCATTCCGGTGCTGGGTCCGACCCGTGAATTCAGCACCGGTGGGCTTGGCTACACCAGCCTCGCCGGCCGGCTCACGGAGCTGCGGGAAGGGCAGTATCTGGATCTGCTGCGCCGTCTCGCCCGGCTGCGCGGCCGCCGCGACAGCCTGATCGTGGCGATCGGCGATCTGCTGCCGCTGCTGATCGGCTGGCTGCAACGCCGCCCGATGGCCGTGTATCTGGTGGCCTATTCCAGTCACTACGAGGGGCGGCTGCGCCTGCCCTGGCCCTGCGGCTGGCTGCTGCGCCGCCGCCGGATCCGACGGGTGTGGAGCCGCGACGCGCTCACCGCCACCGACCTGAGCCGCCAGCTGGGGCGGCCGGTGACCTTCCTCGGCAACCCCTTCCTCGATCCGGTGGCCGGCGCCACGGAGGAGATCCCCGGCCAGGCCGCCCAGACCCTGGCGGTGCTGCCGGGCAGCCGCCTGCCGGAGGCCCTGCGCAACCTCGCTGCGATCCTTGCCGTGCTGGCCCAGCTGCCGGAACCGCTGCAGCAGCCGCAGCGCCTGGCCCTGCAGGCCGCGCTGGTGAGCACGCTCAAGCCAGCCACCCTCTCGCAGCTGGCCGCGCCCCTGGGCTGGCACCTGGAGAGCGGCCAGGGCCCCGCCGATGGCAACGCCTCCCATGTGCTCCGCCGCGGCAGCCTGCGGTTGCAGCTGCACTGGGGTCGCTTTGCGGCGGTGCTGCGCGGCAGCGATCTGGTGCTGTCGATGACCGGCACGGCGGCCGAACAGGCGGTGGGCCTGGGCAAACCGGTGCTGCAGCTGGAAGGGCAGGGGCCCCAGTTCACCGCCGGCTTTGCGGAAGCGCAGCGGCGGCTGCTGGGCCCGGGGCTGCGCTGTGCACCGGGTGGGGCGGATCACATCAGCGCCACGGCCGCCCTGGCGGCCTCCCTGCTCCACAGCCTGGCCGATGGCGAACGGGGCCGGCGCTGGCGTGCGGAGCTGGCGGTGCTGGGCCAGGAGCGGATCGGCCCACCGGGCGGCAGCGAGCGCATGGCCGCGGCGATCATGGACCTCCTGAGCACCCTGCCCGCCTCCCAGCGATGAGCACCGCCGAGCCGCCCACACCCTCCTCCTCGGCGCGCTCCGGCGAGGATCCGACGGCGACCACCGGTGACATCCCCTTTTCCACTGCCACCGGCTTCAAGCCCGACGCCACGCCCGCCGGCCCTGGCGAAGCGCCTCCCCGGGAGACGTCAGGCGGCGGGGCGAGCCGGGGCTCAGCCCGCTCACCAGAGCAGCCGGCGCCGCCAGCCGGCCCCCTGGAGCGGATCGGGGAGCTGCTGGATCGGCTGCTCGTCTTCGATGTGTTTCTGGTGATCGGCGCGGCGCTGTGGTTCGGCGTGGCGGTGCTGCTGCAGGCCCGTGGCGTCCAGGCACCACTGCGGCTGTTCCAGGCGCTCTGGCAACCGATGTTCACCCCGGCGATCGGGCTGCTGATGGCCGCAGCGCTGCTCAGCGGGGCCCTGGGCTGGTGGCGGCGGCGAGGGCAGCGTTGAGTTCGGGATAGCGGAACTGGAACCCCTGCTGCTGCAGGCGCGCGGGTAGCACCTGCTGCCCCTCCAGCACCACCCGCGCCCCATCGCCGAGCAGCAGCTGCAGGATCGGTGCCGGCACCGGCAGCAGGCTGGGTCGCCCCAGCACCCGACCGAGCGCCGCCGCGAAGCTGGCCATGCGGGCCGGAGCCGGCGCCACGGCGTTATAAGTGCCGCGATAAGCGGGATCCTCGAGGGCCGTCGCGATCAGGCGCACCAGATCGTGGCGATGGATCCAGCTCATCCATTGCTGGCCGTCGCCCACCGGCCCGCCGAAACCGAGGCGGAACACCGGCAGCATCCGGCCCAGGGCACCACCGTCCGGGCCGAGCACGATGCCGATCCGCAGCGTCACCAGCCGCACCGCCGCGGGCACCCGGGCAGCGGCCGCCTCCCAGCGCTGGCAGATCAGAGCGAGGAAATCGTCGCCGGCCGGGCTGGGCTCCGCGAACACCGCATCGGCACTGGTGCCGTAGTAGCCGACGGCGGAGGCCTGCACCAGCACCGGCGGCGGCGTGGGCAAGGCGGCCATCGCCGCCACCAGCGCCTCGGTGGTGCGCAGACGGCTGTCGAGCAGCAACTGGCGGTGCTCCTCGCTCCAGCGCTTCTCGGCGATCGGCTCCCCCGCCAGGTTCACCACCCCATCGGCAGCGGCCAGGGCCTGCTGCAGGTCGTCGCGCTGCCAGCTGGCGGGATCGGCCGGATTGAGGCGCAGGCAGCGAAGCCGATCCCCGACCAGGGCCGGGAAGGGAGCATCGCGGCGGCTGACCAGGGTGATCTGATGGCCGAGCCCCAGCAGGTGAGGCACCAGATCCCGGCCCACGAACCCCGAACAGCCCAGCAGCAGCAGCCTCATCCCGCGTCCTATCGATGCGACCGGCCGACCCTAAGGGACAGGCCCGGGCGGCCAGGGTGCCCGGCGAGGAAGCGCTTGGCTCTGCGGTCTCGCAGCGGTCTGACATGAAGGGCCCCGGCGGCGGCGGCGGACGCCGGTTGCCGGGCCGGGCTGCAGGCCGGATCGGCGGCGGCGGAGCCCCCTCGGCAGCAGATCGGCCTCTAACCTTGGCAGGCTCTGCCGCGCCGTTCTGCCCGCCATGGCCGACACCGCCACCACTCCGGCGCCCGTTCCCGCCCGCCCGGCCCTGAAGAAGGGCTCCCTGGTGCGGGTCATCGCCACGTCGTATCAGGGCAGCCTGGAGGCGAATGCCAGCGATCCGGAGATCCCCGCTTACCTGTTGGAGGGCCCCGGCGAGATCCTGGCCCTCAAGGGTGATTACGCCCAGCTGCGCTGGCGGCGACCGGTGCCGGACGTGTGGCTGAGGCTCGATCAGCTGGAACCCTTCCCCGCCTGACGGCGGCGTCTCTCCACACCACGACAGGGGGTCCAGGGCGCCTCAGAGATCCCGCCCCGGATCCAGCCGGAGGCTCGCTCACAGATCCAGCCGCCGCCGCTCCTGCTGCAACTGGCTGCGGCGGTGGCGGGCTTCGCGCAGCATCTCGCGGCCGTCGTGGAGGTACTGATCCACGTAGCCCATCGTGTAGCGCTCCAGCTCAGCCAGGCCGTCCTGCACCTGGCTGAGGCAGTGATACAGGCTGAGTGAGAAGCCCCGCACACTGGCGGGACAGGCCATGGCGCGATAGAGCTGCTCCACCTTGTCCATCCGGCCCTTGCTCTGCTCCAGAAACGTGCAGAAGGCCTCCATCAGGTTGTCGTCGTAGGGATCGGCCGAAAGGGCACGCAACTGGGCCGGCAGCGGATTGAGCACCTGTGCCAGCAGCCGATCGATCGGTGCATACACCAGCCGCAGCCAGCTGCTGAGCTGGGCATCATCAGCGGCAGCGGCACGGGCCGGTCGCCGTCCGGCCGGCCCCCGGCCACCCACCGAAGCTTCACCAGGGGAGGACGGGCTGGCGCAGGCCGTGTGGGCGGCGTCGTAACGGCGGCGACTCTGGGCATCGCGCAGCACCTCCCAGGCGGCATTGAGCACCAGGATCCGCTCCTCGTCACCACCGGCATCGGGGTGATGGCACTTGACCAGGGCGCGATAGGCCGCCTTGATCTCAGCCGCCGTCGCCGTGGTGGACACTCCGAGCACCTGGTAGGGGTCTGGAGCCGACTGGGACATGAACAGAACGGGGAGCGTGGCGCCATCCTCCCGCAGGGAACCCACCGCACACCGACCAGCCTCTCGCCTGAGAAGGCCCCTCTCCGGAGTGCTGCGCGGCCCGAGCGGCACCGCCGATCACCATGAAAAAGCCCCCTGCTGAGGAGGGGGCCATCCGCACCGAATGCTCCACCAGAGGTGGTGGAGCCGATCAGGCAAGCGAGGTGAGGGTGGAGAAGTGCAAGTGGGGAAGCGGCTGAGCTCCTTAGGAGGAATCAGCCGCCGCCAGCCCTGAAATCAGAAGCGGAACTGGGTCTGGATCAGGCCGCCGAAGACGTTGTTGGTCTTATCGGCTTGCGTGTACTGACCATTCGGACGGCTCAGGTAGAAGATGGCCGGGGTCACGCTGATGTTATCGGTGACCTGGAATCGGTACCACCACTCCCAGGCATAGTTGCCATCGTTCGGCCCTTTGGCGGTATCGAACTCATCGTTATCGAGACCGGTCACAAAGGTGGGCTGGCCAACCGCCATACCGGCGGAGTTGCCCTTGGCGAACACGTCGCTCCACTGCAGCGCCAGGGTCCAGGATTGGGTCTGGGTGATGTTACGCACGCTGCCATAAGCCTGGTCGACATCGTAGTCGGGCCTGGTGATGGAGCTGATGCCCCAGCCAAGGTTGACTGCCGGCATCAGCGTACCCTTCTGAGCAGGCTGCCAGGCTGCGGTCAGAGCAAAGTTGTTGCTGTAGGAGGCTCCGTCAGCTGCGACTCCAGCCGCCACGGCCGTGTCGTCGCAGGGCAGGGTCTGGCGAGCGAACTGGGTGCCACGGCGGGTGAGGAGGGCATCGCACTGGCCATAACGCCAGGCGGCCGTCAGCGCCCATTGAGGACCGGCAAAACCGACCTGCGTGGTGAAGCTACCGCCGCTGGAATCGGTCATGATGCCGCCGGTGCTGGGATTGCCCTGATCAGCACGAGGAGCGACATAGCTGGCCGAAGCCGCCAGATAAGGCTGGCCCTTCTTCACCTGCTGCTTCCACATCAGGCCGGCCATGGAGCCGGTGGCCTTGTTGTAGGTGGAAGGAGCCCCGTTCAGGGTGAAGACATCAAGGATGCCCGCGTTATAGAAGAACGGATTGATCGCGAGAAACTCGGTGTTGCGAGCACGCGGACCGATGATGGCCGTGAACTGGCTGCCGACCGGGAAGCGATAGTAAAGACGATCGATCGCAACGACGTCTTTCAGCGTGTTGGTATCGTTAGCCGTATAAGCCCGATCCAGGGCCATCTGGTTGTAAGGATTACCGCTGAAAGCGCTGTCAGCGAAATTGCCGGCGCGCAGACGCGTATAGAGGAGATCCTTACCCGTGAAGCTGGTGGACAGGTTCAGGCGGACATCATAATTAAATGTCAGCGCGCCCCAGTTTTCCCTGTTTGTACGGGCATACTTGGCCGAGTTTGCCGTCGGGGGGGTCACACCCGGGGGCGCCACATAGCCGGAGCCACTGGCCCGACTCTCACGCTTCTGGCTGCCACCGAAAGCAGCGGCACCCAGCACGAAGGCGGCGTCACCCTGCAGTTTGGTGGTGGTGGAGAACTGGCTGGCCTCCAGCTCACCCACCTTGGCCTCGAGGCCGTCAACGCGGCCACGGAGCACGGCGAGTTCTTTTTCGAACTCAGCCATCAGCTTCTTGAGCTCATCGGTGACCTCGCTGATGCGATCGAGGCAAGCGTTGAGCAGGGCGGCCGCCTCATAGCGGGTCATCGCCTGGCCACCGCGGAAGGTGCCATTGGGGTAGCCGGCCACGCAGCCGTAGCGCTCAATCAGGTTGGAGAGCGCCTGGTAGGCCCAATCGGTGGGGCGAACGTCGGAGAACTGGCTGACGTTGGTGACCTGCTCGCGGCTGGAGCTGGCGTACTGGTTCACACCAGCGAGATTGAGTTCAGCAGCGCCCGCAGCCAGCGGGGTCACCATCCCGATGGCCACAGGAGCTAGCAGGAGTTTCTGGAAGGGTTTCATCAAATCCTCACACCAAAAAGAGGAAAGCTTCCCAAGGAGAAGCTGCATGAATTTTACCAACACAACGGTCACGCACAACCCCCGGATGAGCACGCCAGCATGTAGCCCAGAGCACAGCGGAATCCAGGCGGCCAGCCCACTGACCCACACCACGAATCAGGCCAGGATGACGGCCATTCCCCCGCTGGTATTGACAGAGCAGCACGACTGCATGCGTGGATTGCCAATAAAAAAACCGGCTGCAGTTGCAGCCGGGGCAAGGAAGGGTTGCGGAGAGCAACCCAAAGAATCAAGCTGGGATCAGAACTTGAAGGTGGTCTTGATCACGCCGCCGAAGTTGGAGAACGATTTGTCATCGCGCTTCTGCAGCTGACCCTAAGGTGCGCTGAGGTAGTAGATGGCGGGGGTGACGCTGATGTTGTCGGTCACCTGGAACTTGTACCACCACTCCCAGGCGTAATTGCCGTCGTTGGGATGGTGCTTGCCGCTGATGGCATCGAAACGGTCTTCATCACCAACATCGGTGAGGAAGGTGGCCTGACCAAGGCCCATGCCCAGGGTGTTGCCCTTCATGAAGGCATCAGCCCACTGAAGACCGACATACCAGGACTGGGTGGTGGCGCCGTCGATGACTTCGCCGACGGGGGTATCGCGATCAGCGCTGTGGGAATTGACGCCCCAGCCGAAGCTGATCGAGGGGATGTAGCCCGAGGTGCTGGGCTGCCAGTAGCCGCTCAGGCCGACCGAGCTGACGTTGGAGGAATTGGCGAAGCCAAATGCAGCGAGAGGGGTGCCGTTACCGGTATAGATACCGGCTCCATTCTGGCTGTAGGTGTAGGCAGCAGCCAGGCCGTAGGCCGAGGTGGCGTAACCGATCTGAACGGTACCAGTGGACTGCGAGCAGCTGGTGGCGATACCACCGCTGTTGTCGCAATTGGTTTGGTTGCCGACGCGCACACCAGGGGAACCCACATCACCATTGGCGGAGACGTAGTTGGCGCTGACGCTCCAGTTGCCTTGCTTCCACCACAGACCTGCACCTGCACCGAGGGTCAGGCTGTAGGCACCGGGAGCACCGGCGTAGGTGAAGAAGTCAAGAACGGTGTCGGCAGGATAGACGCTCGGCCAGAGGGCCAGCATGTCGTCCTGACGGACGCGACCACCAACGGTGGCCGTGAAGTTGGAACCAATCGGGAACTGATAGAAAAGGCGATTGATTTCAACAATGTCGTTGCCGGCATCGCTCTCGAAGCCCACTTCCGTGGCATTCAGGCCGACCACCGGACCGCCCATCGGCGAACCGTTGAAGTTGCCAGCTCGCAGGGTGGTGCGGAGCAGGTCCTTACCAGTGAAGCTGGTATCAAACGCCAAGCGGACGTCGTAGTTGAAGGCGGTGGCACCCTGGAGGGCTTCAGCGCTCTTGCTGTACTTACGGTTACCGGGGGTATTGCCGTTGACGAGAGCACCAAACCGGCCGGGCTTGGCATCACCGCTGTAGCTGTTGGCGCTGAGCAGGAAGGTGGCCGTTCCCTTCAGCTTGGTGGTGGTGGAGAACTGGTTGGCCTCCAGCTCACCCACCTTGGCTTCCAGGCCATCGACGCGGCCGCGCAGAACGGCGAGTTCCTTCTGGAACTCGGCCATCAGCTTCTTGAGCTCATCGGTGACCTCGCTGATGCGATCGAGGCAGGCGTTGAGCAGGGCGGCCGCCTCATAGCGGGTCATCGCCTGGCCACCACGGAAGGTGCCGTTGGGGTAGCCGGCCACGCAGCCGTAACGCTCGATCAGGTTGGAGAGCGCCTGGTAGGCCCAGTCGGTGGGGCGAACGTCGGAGAACTGGCTGACGTTGGTGACCTGCTCCTGGCTGGAGCTGGCGTACTGGTTGACGCCATCCAGGTTGAGCTCAGCGGCGCCTGCGGCCAGCGGAGCCACCAGCCCGAGGGCAGCGGGGGCAACCAGCAGTTGCTGGAAAAGTCTCATGGGAACCTCACACACGAGGGCGCAATGCGCCACTTGCCCATGATCCCGGATGTTTCTGGCGCTACCAGGCCGGGTGTGCCAGAAGGGGGAACGCACGCCGCTGTGCCTGGCGCTACAGAGCCGGCGCCGGCGCCGCTCGGGCACACTTCTGAGCGATGCGCCACCGCTGGAGTCAGACGCCATGGCCGAGACAGGATCCGGCGCCAGCACTCTCCCGCCGCCGCAGCCTGAGCCTGGCGCCGCGGCCGGTGTCCCGGGGCCGCGTGCGGCGGAGCGAGCGCCAGGCTCGCCAGGAAGCCGGCACCTCTGGTGGATGGCCGTGGCCGGCCTGTGGCTGCTGGCCACCGGCTGGGATCGCCTCTGGCTCCACTGGGACGGTCGGGTGCCCAGCTGGGATCAGGCCGACTATCTCAACAGTGCCGTCGACCACGGCCGCGCCCTGGGCCTGCTGCCCGCCGGCGGCTGGCCGGGCTGGGCGGGCCTGCTCGATCTCTCTCCCAAGATCCCCCCCCTGGCCTCGCTGGTGAACGGCAGCGTGATGGCCTTCAGCGGCGATGCCCCCGATCAGGCCCTCTGGGCGCAGTCGCTCTGGCATGGCCTGCTGCTGCTGGTGGTCGCAGCCTGGAGCCGCGCGCTGGCGGGGCGCCGTTTCGCCCTGCTCGCCACGGCCCTGGTGGCCCTGGCACCGGGTCTGATCGATCTGCGGGTCAGCTACAGCCTCGACATTCCGCTCAGCGCCACCACCACCCTGGCCCTGTGGCTGCTGGGGCACTGGCAGCGGCCCGCACCGGCCGGTGGCCGCTGGCTCCATGCGCTGGCAGCGGCCCTGGCGATCAGCCTGGCGCTGCTGGTGAAGCAGAGCGCCCTGCTGGTGGTGGCCCTGCCGGCCCTGTGGAGCGCCGGGCAGGGGCTGAGGCGCAGGCGTCGCCTGCAGGTGCTGGTCGCCCTTGCTGTGGTGCTGGCCCTGCTGCTGCCCTGGCTGCACCACAACTGGATCACCACCCTGGGCGGCACCAATCGCGCCGTGATCGAATCGGCGGCTGCGGAAGGGGATCCCGCCGTGCTCAGCCTCGACTCCCTGCTCTGGTATGTGCGCCGTCTGCCCACCAGCCTGGGCTGGCCGCTGCTGCTGCCCGGCCTGCTGGGGGGAGCTCTGGCCCTGGGCCGCGGCCGCCAGCCCCTCTCCCGGCTGCGCCGCCTGCCTGCGGGTTGGCCCTGGCTGCTGGGATGCACCCTGGCCGGGCTGGCGGCCACCACCCTCAGTCCCAACAAGGACGACCGCTACATCGCGCCGGTGCTGCCGCTGCTGGTGCTGCTGCTCGCAGCCGGATGGTGGCAGCTCGGAACGGTGTTCGCCCGTCTGCGGGGCCGGCGCACCAGCGTTCTGCTGCTGGGAGCGGGCCTGACGGCGGCGGCGGCCAACGGCCTCAGCGCCGCGATGGCCGCCCTGGCCCCGCATCAACCGAATCCGCTGCCGCCCCTGATCGGCCAGCTGCGCCGCAGCACGGCCGGGCAGGCGACCACCCTGATGGTGCTGCCGGGCCACGCCAGCCTGAACGAGCACAACGTGACCACCTACGGCCGTCTTCAGGGTGGGCGGATCGTGGGGCGACGCCTCGGGGTGAGAAGCCGCGAACACGACGCGGTGCTGCGACGCAGCAGCTGGCTGTTGCTGGCCACGGGCGATCAGGGCACCAACCGGTCCGGCTCCCTCCGCCTCAGCCTCAGGGTCCGCGGCGACGGCCGCTTTCGCCGCGTGGGCAGCTGGCCCTGGAGCGAGGGGCGCCGGGTGGAGCTGTGGCAACGCCGCGGCAGCGCTGCGACCTTTGATCAGGAGTTCATCGCCCTGGCCCGCGGGCTGGAGCAGGGGCCCCGCGGCGTCGCGGCCCTGTTCCGTCGCATCGGCATCGAACATCAGCTCGATGGCCATCTGCTTTATCAGCAACGGGTGCACCACTGGGCGCGGCAACGGCTGCAGGCGGATCGCCACGATCGCGATGCGCTCTGGAGCCTGGCGCTGCTGGCCACCCTCAACAATCGCCCCGGCGAGGCCAACCGCTGGTACTCGGTCCTCGAACAGCTCGAAACGGGGAATCGCTGGCCCTCCGCCTACCGCAGCGTCGTGCTGCTGGCCGACTGGAACGGCTGTGGCGCGGCCGGGGTGGCGGACGGCGCTCTGGCCGGATCAGAGGATCGCGCCGAGCAACCTGTGCTGCGGGCCCTGCGCGACCTCGGCGGCAGCCTCTGCCTGGATCCCGCCGCAACCCTGCGGTTGCGCGGCAGCCTGCCGGAGGCGATCGATCTGGTGAAGGGGGAGCTGGATCGTCGCTGAATGGCGATCGCGATGGGCAGGCGTTCCTACGTGATCCGCGTAAAGTCACTCGCCCCAGGCCATCGCCATGGCCGCCGCTCCTGTGCCATCCACCCATGCTGCAATCCCCCCTGACAGCCGCCAAGCGAAGCTTGCAGGGACTGGATCTTCGGCCGCTGCTGATCCTGGCCGTGCTCTACGGCGTGGTGCAATGGCTGCCGTTTCAGATCTTCGGCTGGCTGCAGAACGAGGACGGCCTGATGGAATGGGCCAGCTTCGCCGTGCTCTGCCTGGCGGCCGTCGAGGCCGGGCGCATGCTGAAGCGCGGCTGCCGCTCCCGCATCGAGCGTTGCGGCTGGCTGCTGCTGCTCTGCCTTCTGATTCTGTTCGCCGGCGAAGAGATTGCCTGGGGAGAGCGGCTGCACGGCCTTGGCATCGATGCGATCCGCTCGATCAACACCCAGGAGGAAACGACACTCCACAACATCCGCGAGTTTCAGAATCGCGGTCTGCTCAATCTCGGCTGGTCCATTTTCGCCCTCAGCCTCGCCAGCGGCTGGAGACTCTGGCCGGCCTTCAGCCCCTGGCCGGCGCGGCGGCAATGCCTTTACTTCCTGATTCCAGGCTTGTGGTATGCCGCCTTCCATGCCTGCAGCAAGAACTGCCCTGTGGTGGTGGCCAACCATCAGGAGGTCTATGAATTTCTGATTGCTCTGGGGCTCTACCTGCACACCCGCTGCCGCTGGCAGGAGCGGCGTCGCAGCGAGCCGCCCTCCCCATAGCCGCAATCCTGGCCGCAGCCCGGCCGTACAGCTCCGGCGCCGAGGTGATCCGGCTGTCTCAGAGGCACCGATGGTCGCCTGGGCAGCACAACCCTGGAACGGCCATTCGCCATCATCGATGGCTGCCAGGACCTGCAAACCAAGGTGAGCCTCGCCCACGCCCTCCAGAAACGCCGCCAACTGCTGGCCAGCCTGCTGGTGGCTCTGGTGTGGTGGGGCCTGGCGGCGCTGCGGCACCACTGGCTGCAGAGCAACGGCTTCGATCTCGGCATCTATGACCAGGTGGCCTGGCAGATGAGCCGCGGTCTGGAAGCCCGCTCAACGCTGCTGGGGCTGCATCACATGGGCAACCATGGAGCCTGGGCCTTCTATCTGATCGCCCTTCCCTATCGGCTCTGGCCGAGCGTGCAGTGGCTGCTGGCCAGCCAGGCCTTCGCCCTCGCCCTCACCGCCCTGCCGCTTGCCGCGCTGTGGCGCCAGGCAGGGCTGCCGCAACGCCTGAGCGGACTCGCCTGCCTGCTGTGGTGGCTGCAACCACAGGTGTTCAACACCAACCTGTTCGATTTCCATCCGGAGGTATGGGCGATGCCGGCGCTGGCCGGCGCCTTCTGGTTCAGCCGCGCCGGGCGTCCCCTCCCCTGGCTGCTCTGCCTGCTGTGGCTGCTGGGCTGCCGCGATGGCCTGACGCTGGTGGTGATCGGCCTGGGGCTGACTGAACTGGTGCAACGGCGCTGGCGCTGGGGCCTGAGCGCGACCGGCCTGGGCCTGATCTGGTTGCTGGCCCTGAGCGAATGGCTCTACCCCTGGCTGAACGGTGCCGATCAGGGGCCGGCGGCCTTGAAACGGTTCAGCCACCTCGGCGACAGCATTCCCGCCATCCTGCTGACCAGCCTGCAGCAGCCCTGGGCGCTGCTGAGCGCCATCTCCTGGGGTGAGCTGCCCCCCTATCTGCTGCTGCTGTGCCTGCCCACGGCACTGTTCTGGCGGCGATCCTCGCTGGCGGTGCTCACGGCGGCACTGCCGCTGCTGCTGGTGAATCTGATCTCCAGCAATCCAGCCCAGCGCAACCTGGTGCACCACTACAACCTGCCGCTGGCGGTGATCGCCGTGGTGGCGGCGATCGATGGACTGCAGGCCAGCGGTTGCCGCCACTGGCCCTGGCGCCGCCTGGCCTGGACGGCCATCTGCTGGGTGGTTCTGGCCAAACCCTGGTTCTTCACCGGGCCCTATCTGAGCCGTCTCGCCCAGGTGGGCGATCTGCAACAGGCCACCGCCCAGATCTCCCCCAGCGCCTGGGTGCTGACCAGCAGCCACCTGGCCCCTCAGCTCACCCAGCGGGCCACGATCGAGACCGTCAGCCGGCGTGCGGCCGATGCCAGGCGCCTGGGTGGCTTCGATGCGCTGCTGCTCAACCCTGAGGATCCCGGCTGGCGTTCGCGGCGCTCCGTGCAGCGCGCCTCGCTGGAGCAGGCCCGCCGCCAGGGCTGGCACTGCCGGCGCTGGCCCTCGGGGCTGGAGCTGTGCCAGCGGCCCCAAAACGATGCCCCCGCAGGGCACGGGGCCTTGCGGGGGCTCTCGCCGGGTCCGCACTCGCGCGGAACCGTGTGATCAGGAAGAGATTGGAAGGATCAAAGAATCATCAAGACCTCGAACCTTCAACCTTCAACGCCGTGTCAGACGGCGTACTCCGCGATCTGCAGACCCTGAATGAAACAACTGGAACTCACGGGCACCTCCTCCGGATCGGAATGATGACAGCCGGCGGCGTCTGCGGCATCCGGCGAACCGGGCACCACGCCACTGCTGACGGAACTCGCCGATCTTAAGGGAGGCGAACGGAACGCCGTGAGGCCAGACCTAGGCTCGCGCCCGGCAGCGGACAATCCCAGGCCCATGCAGGTGAGCGAGCGAGCAGAGGGCCGATCCCGGGGCGCGCCCCCCCAGCAGGACCTGAGGCGACGCCACTGGACCTTCCCCGCCCGCAACCGGCGCGCCCGGATGCGCCGCGCCCTGCATGGCCTGCTCGAAGCGTTGCTGTGCCGCTTCGCGATCGATGGCGACCGGCCGGTGTTCGCCGCGGATCAGTTCCACTGGGTGCGTGCGCTGGAAGCGGACTGGATGCAGGTGCGGCGCGAACTCGATGCCGTGATGCCGCACCGCGAGGCGATGCCGAACTTCCAGGACATCCTGCGACCGGTGCGCACGATCCAGAAGGACGATGCCTGGAAGACGTTCTTTCTCAAGGGCGTGGGCATGGACTGCCGCGAGAACGCCCGCCGCTGCCCCCAGACGATGGCGCTGCTGGAGCGCATCCCGGGCTGCACCACCGCCTTCTTTTCGATCCTGTCGCCGGGGAAGCACATTCCGCCCCACCGCGGTGCCTGGGCCGGGGTGCTGCGGCTGCACCTGGCCCTGCTCGTGCCGGAACCGCCGGAACGCTGCCGCATCCGCATCGCCGATCAGATCCACACCTGGCAGGAAGGCCACTGCCTGGTGTTCGATGACACCTACAACCATCAGGTGTGGAACGACACCGACGGCTACCGGGTGGTGCTGTTCGTCGATTTCGAGCGGCCGCTGCGCTGGCCCCTGTCGCTGCTCAACCACAGCCTGCTGCATCTGGCCGCCCTGGCGCCGCTGCTGCGGGAGGCCAACGCCCGTGAACAGGCCTCGGCCCGCTCCTTCTGGCAGCGGGTGGGCGCCGCCCGATGAAGCGATCGCAGCCTGACCCCGTGGTCGGCCGACTGCGGAGCGACGCCGCTCACTGCAGCTGATCCCCCAAGACCCAGCGGATCCAGGCAGGGCAGGGCAGAACACACGCAGACGGCATCGCCGACGCTGACAGGGAAACACAAAAAGCCCCCTGCAAGAGGGGGCAATTCGAGCAGCAAAGCTCTCAGGTTTTGCTCAGAGCCGAGGCTCTGGCGGAGATCAGAGAGCGTTGCCGCGAGGCAGAACTTCCTCAGGGAAGACGAAGTTTTCGTGCGGCTGATCCGCAGGGGCCATCCAGGCGCGCAGACCCTCGTTCAACAGGATTTTCTTGGTGTAGAACGTCTCGAACTCGGGATCCTCAGCGGCGCGGATCTCCTGGCTCACGAAGTCGTAGGCACGCAGGTTGAGCGCCAGACCGATGATGCCGAGGCTGCTGGTCCACAGGCCCATCACAGGCACGAACAGCATGAAGAAGTGCAGCCAGCGCTTGTTGGAGAAGGCAATCCCGAAGATCTGGCTCCAGAAGCGGTTGGCGGTCACCATCGAGTAGGTCTCTTCTTCCTGGGTGGGCTCGAAAGCCCGGAAGGTGTTGGCCTGCTCGCCATCCTCAAACAGGGTGTTTTCCACCGTGGCGCCGTGGATGGCGCAGAGCAGGGCGCCGCCCAGGATGCCAGCCACACCCATCATGTGGAAGGGATTCAGGGTCCAGTTATGGAACCCCTGCAGGAACAGCAGGAAACGGAAGATGGCCGCCACCCCGAAGCTGGGGGCAAAGAACCAGCTGCTCTGACCCAGCGGGTACATCAGGAACACGCTCACGAACACCGCGATCGGGCCCGAGAAGGCGATGGCGTTGTAAGGACGGATCCCCACCAGGCGGGCAATCTCGAACTGACGCAGCATGAAGCCGATCAGGGAGAAGGCACCGTGCAGGGCCACGAACGGCCAGAGGCCGCCGAGCTGCACCCAGCGCACAAAGTCACCCTGGGCTTCAGGGCCCCAGAGCAGCAGCAGGCTGTGGCCCATGGCGTCAGCAGGGGTGCTGACAGCAGCCGTGAGGAAGTTGCAGCCCTCCAGGTACGAGCTGGCAATGCCGTGGGGGTACCAGGATGTCACGAAGGTGGTGCCGGTCAGCCAGCCCCCCAGCGCCAGGTAGGCGGTGGGGAACAGTGCACTTTTCCAATCGCCTGGGCCGCATCGGTGTGAAACAGGACATGGCGTGATTGG
>JBJTQH010000039.1:0-23258 GCA_046075505.1 Cyanobium sp.
GCAGGAATTCACTCAGCAACAGCTGCTGGCGTCCGTCGAGCACGGCCCGGAACGGGATCACCGAGGTGCTGGCCTTCAGCGCCTCGAAGGCCTCTCCGAAGCGTTGGCGCAGGCGCCGATCCCCATTCCAGACGGCGAAGAGATGGTGGGCGATCAGGCCCAGACAGGCCGCCACCATGAAGCTCGTGCCGATCCACAGCAGATGGGTGAAGCACCAGAGGATCTGCCCCACCGCCTGGGGGTGTCGGCTGATCCGGATGATGCCGCTGGCATAGAGGCGCACCGTGGGCCGCTGGATCGCCGGGATCTCCAGCAGGTTGTAGGTGGCCGGATACAGGAACAGGAAACTGATCGCCGTGCCCAGCCAGACCAGCGGCACGATCCAGGGCTGCTCCTGCAGGTTCCAGAGGCGCACGCCGTCGTAGCGGTGGGCCAGGAAGTAGCCGATCACCAGCACCGCCGCCGGGATGCTGACGGCAGCGAACAGCAGCCGCCAGGCCCGGGGCCCGAGGCGCGCCTCACCCCAGCTGCGCAGCGACGCGCCACCGCTGTGCAGCACCGCAAAGGCGATCAGCAGCAGCAGCATCACCAGGGAGCTGTGGTGCGTCGCGCAGCCCCAGCCCTGGACGGGAACGCCCGCCACCGCCGCTGCAACAGCGGGAAGGAGGCTGCCGGAAAGCATGCCGCTGGCCATGGTGGGGCAGGTGTTGTGAAGCGGGATTCTCGCCACAGGCCGGCCCCCCTAGAGTCGCAGCCTTCAGGACCCCCTCGCCGCGGCCAGGCTCCCCCGAGCGCGAGGGGCCGCGCACCCTGCCCTTCCTCCCACCCTGCGGCGCGAGCCATTCCATGGCGGATCTGCCCTTCACCCTCGATCAGCTGCGCATCCTCCGGGCCATCGCCAGCGAGGGCAGCTTCAAGAAGGCGGCCGACAGCCTCTATGTCACCCAGCCGGCGGTGAGCCTGCAGATCCAGAACCTGGAGAAACAGCTGAGCGTGTCGCTGTTCGACCGCGGCGGCCGCAAGGCGCAGCTCACCGAGGCGGGCCACCTGCTGCTGAGCTACTGCGACCGCATCCTCAGCCAGTGCCAGGAGGCCTGCAGGGCCCTAGAGGATCTGCACAACCTGCGCGGCGGCTCCCTGATCGTCGGCGCCAGCCAGACCACCGGCACTTACCTGATGCCGCGCATGATCGGGCTGTTCCGCCAGAAATATCCCGATGTGGCGGTGCAGCTGCAGGTGCACAGCACCCGGCGCACCGGCTGGAGTGTGGCCAATGGCCAGGTGGATCTGGCGATCATCGGCGGCGAGCTGCCGCCCGATCTCAACGATCTGCTGCAGGTGGTGCCCTATGCCAACGATGAACTGGCCCTGGTGCTGCCGCCCAAGCACCCCCTGGCCCGCCTGCCGGAACTGGCCAAGGACGACCTCTACCGGCTGGGCTTCGTCTGCCTGGATGCCCAGTCGACCACCCGCAAGATGGTGGACCAGCTGCTGCTGCGCTCGAAACTGGACGTGGGCCGCCTCAAGATCGAGATGGAGCTCAATTCGTTCGAGGCGATCAAGAACGCCGTGCAGGCCGGCCTGGGCGCCGCCTTCCTGCCGGTGGTGTCGATCGAGCGGGAGCTCACCGCCGGCAGCCTGCACCGCCCCCAGCTGGCGGACCTGCTGGTGCGCCGCCAGCTGAAGCTGATCACCCATCCGGCCCGCTACTGCTCGCGGGCCTCGGAAGCGTTCCGGCGCGAGGTGCTGCCCGTATTTGCCAGCCCCGACAGCCCCCTGCGCCAGAGCGCACCCCGCGCGGAGAGCGGCGCCGCCCCCGCCTGAGCATCCGGGCCGCCACCGGCCCCGGAGCCGACGGGCAGCGCGGCCCAAACCCGATCGGCGCCGCTCAGAACTGATCGGCTTCCGGGGTGACGCCGACGGAATCGGGGGCGACTCCCTTGGTGAGGAATTTGTTCTCGCTGATGTCGGTCTGGTAGACGCAGCGCACCACCGGTTTGTCCTTCACCGAGCCGATGTAGGCGAAGGTGTTCATCCGCTGCTTGCACTGCCGCATCTGCTCAGCGGTGATCGCTCCCTCCTTCTGCAGCACGCTCCAGTTCTCGCGGCGGATCACGCAGCCGGGCTTCAGGGAAGGCTGGGTGACGAAGCTGCTGCTGGGGTTCATCGTGGTGTACAGCTCGATGTCCATCACGAAGGCGCTGGCCCCCCACTGGCGGCAGAACTCCGGATCCGGCACCGCCATGTCCAGCTGCTGGCTGCTGGCGATGTTGCCCTGATCCCCCTGGGTGGTGCTGGAGAGACCGGTGCCGATGCCAATCCCCACCACCAGCACCCCAGCGAGCATCGCCGCGGTGGCGACGTTGAACGTGAAGCCACCACCACCACCGCCGGCCGGGCCCTCGCCGCGGCCACGGGGTGGTTCGCCTCCCACGCTGCCGCCCCGCCCGCTGAAACGCCCGCGGCTGGCGGCCGGGCGCTCCTGGGAGCCATAGCGGTCACGGCTGCTGCGGGGATCCCAGGCGCGATCGTCCTGGGACCAGTCGTTGCGGGCGCCGGCCCCGGAGCGCCCTTCCTCGGCGGCATCGCTGCGGCGCCGGCCGTCACCACCCGAGCCGTCAACGTCGCGTCGATCGACCGCACGCGGACCGGCGGCACGGCCATCGCGGCTGTTTTCGCCACCCCAGCCCCGGCGCTCTCCTGCAAAACGGGCCGCCTCCGACCACTCGGATGCCTCGGCCGCACCGCCCTCCCAGGCCGAGCGGCCGTAGCGCGGCGACGAGGAGTCGGAAGACCGGGGGCGGGGGGAGCGGCTCACAGGATTTCGCTGCTGCGGGGCAGACCCATCGAGTAATTGAGCACGCGGCTGGCCGGGTTGTAACGCAACTGGCCGGCCTGAAGCATCGTGCGGATCAGACCTTCCAGCTCCGAGCCGATGCGGCGCAGGGTGTAGTCGGTGAGATCGGCGCCGGCGTGGCGCTCCACCTGGCTGCGGAAGGCGGCACGCACCGCCTCGAGCGCCGCTTCATCCCACAGGAATTCGTTGTCGGGGTCGATGTCGAGGGTCAGCTGAGCCGGATCGGGCACCAGATCGCCGTTCTCCACCCGGGCCGTGAACAGGCGGATGTGGCGGGTGGTGGATTTCAGCAGCGTGTCGGCCATCGGCTGGCGGGGGGTGGAACGGTGGGCCTGGGAACGGAAGCCGCCTGGAATCCGGACGGCCGCCGCCGACTCTAGGAAGGCCGCCTGCGGGCGGACGCCTCCGCCACTGCCTCCACCGCCACTGCCTTCACCGCCACTGCCTCCATCCGCCACTGCCTCCATCCGCCAGCGACACCCCGGCACCGGAGCCACCCGCGCCCGGCCGGTGCAGGCGGCGCCCACACCCGGCCGACCGGTGCAGACGGCAGCGGCGCTGCACCCTGCTCCCGACCGCCGCAGGGCACCTCTTAAGGTTGCCTTCGCTCTTACCGGTTCACCATGCGCATCGCCATCGCCGGGGCTGGCCTGGCCGGTCTGTCCTGTGCCAAATACCTTTGCGACGCCGGCCACACGCCGATCGTGGTCGAAGCGCGGGACGTGCTCGGCGGCAAGGTGGCGGCCTGGCAGGACGAGGAAGGCGACTGGTACGAGACCGGTCTGCACATCTTCTTCGGCGCCTATCGCAACATGCGCCAGCTGTTCAAGGAGCTGAACATCGAAGACAGACTGCAGTGGAAAAGCCACTCGATGATCTTCAATCAACCGGAGGCTCCCGGCACCTACAGCCGCTTTGATTTCCCTGATATCCCGGCGCCGTTCAACGGCGTGGCGGCGATCCTGGGTAACAACGACATGCTCACCTGGCCGGAGAAGATCGCCTTCGGGCTCGGGCTGGTGCCGGCGATGCTGCGCGGCCAGAGTTATGTGGAAGAGTGCGACCAATACTCCTGGAGTGAATGGCTGAAGCTGCACAACATCCCCGATCGGGTCAATGACGAGGTGTTCATCGCCATGGCCAAGGCGTTGAACTTCATCGACCCCGATGAGATCTCGAGCACCGTGGTGCTCACCGCCCTCAATCGCTTCCTGCAGGAGAGCGACGGCTCGAAGATGGCCTTCCTCGATGGCAATCCACCCCAGCGCCTCTGCCAGCCGATCGTCGACTACGTGACAGCGCGCGGCGGCGAGGTGCACCTCGATGCGCCGCTGCGCGAGATCGAACTCAACCCCGATGGCACGGTGAGCGGCTTCCGCATCGGCGGCATCAAAGGCCAGCAGGGCTACACGCTGCAGGCCGACGCCTACGTGAGCGCCATGCCGGTGGATCCATTCAAGCTGCTGATCCCTGAGCCCTGGAAAGACATTCCTTATTTCAAGAAATTGGATGGCCTCAACGGCGTGCCGGTGATCAACATCCACCTCTGGTTCG
This sequence comes from Cyanobium sp., assembly GCA_046075505.1. Lineage (GTDB taxonomy): Bacteria > Cyanobacteriota > Cyanobacteriia > PCC-6307 > Cyanobiaceae > Cyanobium. The sequence goes on from JBJTQH010000039.1 coordinate 4,412, forward strand.
ACCGCAAGCTCACCGAGATCGACCACCTGCTGTTCAGCCGCAGCCCCCTGCTCAGCGTCTATGCCGACATGAGCAACACCTGCCGTGAATACGAGGATCCGGATCGCTCGATGCTGGAGCTGGTGTTCGCTCCGGCCAAGGATTGGATCGGCCGCTCCGACGATGAGATCGTGGCCGCGACGATGGAGGAGCTGAAGCGCCTGTTCCCGATGCATTTCAGCGGCGATGATCAGGCCCAACTGCGCAAGGCGACCGTGGTGAAAACACCGCTGTCGGTCTACAAAACGGTGCCCGGCTGCCAACAGCTCAGGCCCGACCAGGCCAGCCCGATCGCCAACTTCTTCCTGGCCGGCTGCTACACGATGCAGCGCTACCTGGCCTCGATGGAAGGAGCGGTGCTCAGCGGCAAGCAATGCGCGGCGGCCATCAGCGCCTCCGGCCTCAGCGCTGCGCCCGCCCCTGCCGCGGCCGCAGCCGCCTGAGCGCGGTGAGCACCACCTCCCTGGCCGGCAGCGGGCCCACCCATCTGCCCAGCCTGGAGCAGGCCTATGAAGCCTGCCGGCGCGAAACAGCTGAGTGGGCCAAGACCTTCTATCTGGGCACCCTGCTGATGCCGCCGGCCAAGCGCCGCGCCATCTGGGCCATCTATGTGTGGTGCCGCCGCACCGATGAGCTGATGGACAGCCCCGAGGCCCAGGCACGGCCGATGGCGGAACTGGCCCTGCGGCTCGATGCCTGGGAGGAGCGCACCCGGGCCCTGTTCGCCGGTGAGGTGCGCGACGGGCTGGATCTGGTGATGCGCGACACGATCGAGCGCTATCCGCAGCCGCTGCAGCCCTACCTCGACATGATCGAGGGAATGCGGATGGATCTCACCACCACCCGCTACACCGATTTCGAGCAGCTTTATCTCTACTGCTACCGGGTGGCCGGCACGGTGGGGCTGATGACCCAGGAGGTGATGGGGCTTGATCCCGCCTACACCACAGCCCCCTGGAGCGAGCGCCCCGACACCTCCGAGGCCGCCGTGGCGCTCGGCATCGCCAACCAGCTCACCAACATCCTGCGCGATGTGGGGGAGGATCGCGGCCGTGGCCGCATCTACCTGCCCCAGGAGGATCTGCGCCGCTTCAGCTACAGCGAGGAGGAGCTGATGGCCGGCGTGGTGAATGACAACTGGCGGGCTTTGATGCGCTTTCAGCTGCAGCGGGCCCGCACCTGGTTCGCCCGCTCCGAGGCGGGGGTGCGCTGGCTGGCCCCCGATGCCCGCTGGCCGGTATGGGCCTCACTGCGGCTCTACCGCGGCATTCTCGATGTGATCGAACAACACGGCTACGACGTGTTCAACCATCGGGCCTATGTGCCGCGGGCCGGCAAGCTGCTCGACCTGCCGATTTCCTTCCTGGTGGCCCAGGCGCGCTGAGAGCAGGCGACAAGCCGACCACGGCCGCGGCCGATCAGGGCGCCTCACCTTGTCTGACCCGATGCCTTCTGCCGTGAGCAACGATCCATGGGATCCCAGCTCCCCCATCCCCTACAGCGGGGCCACACGTCTGATCTTCATCGTGGGCGATCCCATCGCCCAGGTGCAGGCGCCGCAACTGCTGAGTCGCTGGTTCCGCCGCAGGGGGCACGATCTTCTGGTGGTGCCGGCCCAAGTGGCGCCCGGGGAGTTCAACGCCTTTCTGGCTGTGGTCGAGCGGATGGCGAATGTGGCGGGGGTGATCGTCACCATCCCGCACAAGTTCGCCGCCCGGGCCGCCTGCCATGGCCTGGAGGCCACCGCAGCGCGGGTGGGCAGCGCGAACCTGCTGCGGCGTCATGCCGCTGGCGGTTGGTTCGGTGCCATGAGCGATGGCCTGGGCTGCCTGATGGCGCTGGCGGGCCCACGGCTTTGATCCCGCCGGCCAGCGGGTGCTGCTGATCGGGGCCGGCGGCGCCGGGATCGCGGTGGCCGATGCACTGCTGCAGGCGGGCATCGCCGAGCTGCGTCTCTGCGAAAGCGACCCGGCCCGCGCCGCCGGCGCCCTGCAGACCCTGGCCGCCCGCTCCGGCGTGCCGGTGAGCCTGGCTGCCGCCGATGGCGATGGCTGCGACCTGGTGGTGAACGCCACGCTGCTGGGCACGGGCGCCGATGATCCGCTGCCACTCGATCCGCAGACCCTGGGCGCAGGCGCTGTGGTGGCGGATCTGGCCTGTGGTCCCGGCGGTTCGACCGCCCTGGCGGACGCGGCCCGGGCACGGGGCTGCCTGGCCATCAGCGGTGCGCAGATCTTTGAGGCGATGTGCGACACGGTGGGTCGCTTCTTTGTGCCGCCGGGCTCGCCCGCAGCCCCGCACAGCCCGCCTCCCCCGCCGCAACAGGCCGCCGATCGGCTGCGCCACCTGCTCAACGGCTACCAGGCGACCCAGACCCTTCATGCCGCCGCCCGGCTCGCTGTCGCCGACCACCTGAGTGCCACCACCCCGGCTGCGGTGGAGGAGCTGGCGGTGGCGGTCGGGGCGCAACCACAGCCGCTGTATCGCCTGCTGCGTGCGCTGGCAGCCCTGGAGGTGTTCCGGGAACACGAAGGGCGGCGCTTCAGCCTGGCGCCGATGGGGGCCTGCCTGCGCAGTGATGCCCCCCAGTCCCTGCGGGCCTGGGCCAGCTTCCTGGGCGAAGCGTCCCGCTGGCGGGCCTGGGGCCATCTGAGCGACAGCGTGCGAACGGGGAGCTACGCCTTTGAGGCGGTTCATGGCATGGATTGCTGGCAGTACCGCCGCCGCCATCCCGAAGCCGCCGAGCTGTTCCACGCCGCGATGACATCCAATTCCAGCCGCATCGATCAGGCCGTGCTGGCGGCCTGCGACCTGCGAGGTCGACACCACCTCGGCGATATCGGCGGCGGGCGCGGCAGCCTGCTGGCGGCGGCCCTGGCCGCTGATCCGAGCCTGCAGGGCACCCTGTTCGATCAGCCGGAGGTGATCGCCACAGCGGAGCCGCTGCTGACAGCCGCCGGGGTCCGGCAGCGCTGCCGCCTGGTGGGAGGGGATTTCTTCACGGCGATCCCCGCCGGCTGCGATGCACTGCTGCTCAAGTTCATCCTGCACGATTGGAACGACGACCAGGCGATCGCGCTGCTGCGCTCCTGCCGTCGCGCCGTGGTGGCCGGAGCGGTGCTGTTCGTGGCGGAATACCTGGTGGGGCCACCCAATACGGGGTTACACATCAAGATGTCGGATCTGAATATGTTTGTTGGCACCGGTGGGCGTGAACGAAACGAGGGCGAATACGCCGATCTGCTGGCCCGTGCTGGCTTCCGGTGGCAACAGAGCGTTCCCACCGACGGGCTGCTGTCCGTACTCGTCGCCGAAGCGGTATGAGCGCCACGGCCGCCCCGGCCATCGTGCTGTTCTGCATGCCGGAACGGGGGCATGTGCAGCGGAGCCTGGCCGTGATCGAGGCGCTCGCCACCCGGGGCTGCAGCGTGCAGGTGTTCACAGGCCCTGACTATGCCGCGGCCGTGCAGCGTGCCGGTGGCAGCTTCCATGATCTGTTTGCCGAAGGTCCGCTGGAGGCGGTGGATGCGGAATCCCAGCCGCGCCCCAGCCGCTATGTCACCTTCGCGGCCCACCGCCTGGCACCGGTCCGCCGCCGTGTCGCCGCCCTGAAGCCAGCGCTGATGATCTATAACACGTTTGCGGTGATCGCACGCCTGATCGCCCGTGATCTGCACCTGCCGGCTGTGAATCTCTGCGCCGGTCACGCCATGGTGCCCGCACGGATGCTGGCCGCTCTGGCGGTGGATCCCCGCGTGCGCACCGCACCGGTCTGTGAGGCGGCCGTGGCGCAGCTCCAGCAGCAACTGGACTGGCCAGGAGCATCGGCCTTCTCCTACATCGATGGCGTCAGTGATGTTCTCAATCTCTATGCAGAGCCGCCTCAATTCCTCTCCACCGAGGAGCGTGAGGCCTTTCAGCCGCTGGCCTTTTTCGGGGCCTTGTCAGACGCGATGCTCAGACTCCCCGCACCGCAGCGCAACCGCTCAAAGCGGCGGGTTGCGCGTGTGTTGATCGCCTTCGGAACGGTGGCATGGCATTACTTTCCGCAGCTCGCGGAGCGCCGCCTGCGCACGATCGTGCGGGGGCTGGCGGCAAGCGACTGCGACCTGCTGATCAGCACAGGGGGCTACCGCCTGTCTGCGGCGACGCAGGCGGCTCTGCAAACGGCGGGTGCGCGGGTGCAGGCTTGGCTGGATCAGCAGGCGGTGCTGCAGGAGGTGGATGTGCTGATCAGCCACCACGGGCTCAACTCCACCCATGAGGCGATCTGGTTCGGGGTGCCGATGTTGTCCTGCCCCTTTCTCTCCGATCAACCGGCGCTGGCGGCGCGCTGCCAGGAGCTGGGGCTGGCGCTGCCGCTCCAACACGCCGCCGAAGATGAGCTGTCTGCCGAAGGGGTGCGCGCCCAGCTGCAGGCCCTGGAGGCGGATCTCGATGGCTTCGCCGAGCGCCTGCACACAGCCAGGGGCTGGGAGATCGCCACGATGGCGGGCCGACCGGCGATCGTGGAGCGGCTGCTGGCTCTGGCCTGAGTTAATCCAGGCCTGGGGCACTGCCTGGCCACCGACTGACAGGGGAGCCGTGACGCGGGCCGGCGTTGCAAGCTCCGCCCTTCAGGCCTGGCTGGTTTGCAGCCAGCGCAGCAGGATCGGGTTCACCTGCTCCGGGGCCTCGTCGTGGGGGCAATGGCCCAGGCCCGGCAGCACCTGCAACTCGCGGATGCAGGGATAGGTGGCCGCCCAGCGGCGCGCTTCAGCCGGATCCTCCCAGGGATCACGCTCGCCCCACAGCAACCTCACCGGCAGAGCGAGGCGGGCAAGCAGATCGGGCGCCAGATGGTCGTCGAACAGATTCACGAAGCCGCGGAAGCTCTCCAGCGCTCCGGGCTCGGTGGCGGGGCGATACAGCAGCTGCACCAGCGCCGCATCGACGTGGCCACCGCTGGGATAGGCCCGCTGCAGCACCCGGCGGATGAAGGCAGGGCGGGCCAGCAGCCGGAACAGGGGGGCCAGCAACCAGCGCTGGCGCACGCTGCCCTCCAGCCAGGGCCGCAGCAGCCGCTGCAGGGCGGGCTGTTCGGCGAGCCGCTTGCGATCGAGCGTGCGCTGGGCGCAGTCGATCAGCACCACCTGGCTGGGGGGACAGCCAGCGGCCGCCAGCTTCAAGGCGGCATTGAGGGCCACCACCGCCCCGACCGAGTTGCCGATCAGATGCACGCGGCGGCGGCGATCGACCTGCTGGTGCGACACCTGCTCATGCACAAAGGCCTGCACCTGCTCAGCCCAGAGATCAAAGCAATAGCGCACGGCTCCGGGGCGCTCCGGTTCATCGGCCAGGCGGGAAGGCGGCTTGTCGCTGGCCCCGAAACCGAGCAGATCGAGGGCGAACACCTCGGCGTGCGCCGCCAGGGCCGGCATTGTGTGTCGCCAGTGCCCGAGCGACGCCCCGAAGCCATGGATCAGCAGCACCGCATCGGAGCTGGAGGGGGAGCCGGCGCGACACCAGCCGATGCGATGGTCCTGCCAGCGCCAGAAGCGGGTGCCGCCATCCGGCGAGGCAGCGATGCCGGCGGAACCAACAGCGCTCGGGGCAGCCGGGGGTGCCTCGCGGCCATCGGGAGGGGTCTGGGCCAGGATCCTGGAGCGGGCCCTCCATTCTTCCGGCGCTGGCCAGCCTCTGTGGCGGCGCCCAGCAGCGGCAGCCCTGAGCTGGGCACGCAAGCTTGAGACCGCAGGATCACAGCACAGAGCCGCACCGCCGCAGGGCAGCACCGCTCTCCCCACCTTGAGGCGCGATGGCAGGAGCACAGCAGCGCGCAGCGCTGGCCTCCGACGTCCGACGGCGGAGCAACGGCTGGGCGCACCGTTCGTCCACACAAAACCCCGGTGACCGCATCGCGATCACCGGGGCCGATCAAGACCGAGAAGGAGGTCTGAATCAGAACGGACGCCGGCTCGCAGCCCGCAGAGATTCAGGCTCAGACGCCGACGGTCTGGTTGGCGAGCAGGGCCTTGAGCTTGGACAGTTCACCAGCCCAGCGGGGATCAGGCGCTTCGCTGTCGACGCTGTCGGAATGGACCACCTTGTTCACCGCCTTGCGAGCGGCGCTGGGAGCCGGGGCACCGCCACGGCGCTCGGAGCCACCACCGCTGCGACTGTCACGGCGCTCGGAGATCTCGATGCGCAGGGCATTGCCACCGAAATCGCGGCCGTTCAGCTGCTCGATCACGGCTTCAGCCAGCTTCTGGTCGTCGACATTGGCGAACCCGAAGCCGCGGCTGGCACCGGTTTCGCGGTCGTTGACCGCCTTGAAGCGCACGCCTTCGCCGACGCTGGAGAAGAGGGCCTCCAGTTCACGCGCATCAAAGGTCTGCGGCAGGTTGCCGACGTAAAGGCGAACGCTCATGGGAGTGGGTGTCGTGAAAACTTTTGCTGGCGAGTCAATACGCCGTTGCACGGAAAGTTAATCATGCCACCGGTCCGTCTGCAGGGGAGGCTGCAACGGATCCGCCGCGTTCCGCCAACCAGCGGCGCGCCAGGGCCACCGCCTGGGCCGGCTCCGCTGCCGCTGCCAGCCTCCCGAAGGCCTGCTCGGCGCAGAGAAAGGCCTGCAGCTGGCCCAGGATCGGCCCCGGCTGCAGCTGCAGCTGCCGCTGCAGGGTGCTGCCATCGAGCGGCGATCGCGGATGGAAGAGCGGATCGGCCGGATCCCGCCAGCGCCGCAGGCAGGCCGTCGCCTCCGCCGGATCGAGATGCAGGACAAGGCTCGGCAGATCCTCCTCCAGCTGCTGCTGCAGGGCCAGCCGCTCCGGTTCCGGCAACGCCTCAAGCACGCCGCAGGGCAGGGACGCCGCCGCAGCCGGGCTGGCCCGCTCCGGCGCTGGCTCCAGGGCAAGAGCCACAGCCAGCGCCTCGAGCCGTTGCCGCCAGTGGCGCAACCGCGTCAGGCGCTGCTGCAGGCGCCGGCTGGCCCGCAGACGCCCCAGGGATTCGGGGGGCAGCAGCGCCGCCAGCCGCGCCAGCGGCAGGGCCCGCTCCGCCTCCTGTGCGCTGAGACCACAGCACTGCGCCCGCGCACCGCTCAACAGCGCCACAGGCCCGCGGGCGCTGGCTCCACCGCCGCCCCAGGGCTCGAGCAGCCCGAGATCAAGGCTGAGCGCCAGGGCCGGCAAGGCCGCCGGTGCCGCCACCAGCCGCTCCAGTTCCGCCAGCACCCGTTCGCCCGCCACGGTGGCCAGCTGCTGGTGGTGTTGCCGGATCCAGCCCTGGGTGCGGGATTCGAGGCGGAAGCCGAGCTGGCCCGCCAGCCGCAGACCCCGCAGCAGCCGCAGGGGATCGGCCAGCAGATTCGCCTCCGCCAGGGCCCGCAGCTCGCCGCGGCGCAGATCCTCCAGACCGCCGGCCGGATCGATCGGCCCCGCCTGATCAAGGCCCAGCAGGCTCTCCAGGGAGAGGGCGATGGCATTGATGCCGTAATCGCGCCGCAGCAGATCCTCCGCCAGCGACGCCCCGCAGCAACGCGCCAGATCGAAGCTCCAGCCGGCGAGCACCAGCCGCGCGATCGAACGCTCGCGGTCGAGCACCACGCAGCTGCCGCCGCTGCGCCGCGCCAGATCCCGGGCCAGGGCCACCGCATCCCCCATCACCACGAAGTCGAGGTCGGGGCGCTCGCAGCTCTGACCCAGCAGGGCATCGCGCACGGCGCCGCCCACCAGCACGGTGCCAGGCGGCAGCAGCCCGACCGGCAGGGGCCAGCGCTGCGGATCCAGCAGCCGGCGCAGCTGGCGCAGCTGCTCGCCGGGATCACAGGACAGAATGGGGCCCTGAGGTGGCCCGGGCGGCATGTGCATCTGCGTCGATTGCCACTGGGTCGACCGCTGCCAGGCCTATCACGCGGTGGAGCGGCAGCACGGCGTGCCCCACCTCAACCCGGCGCCGGACCGGGTGCCGCGTCAGCCCCGCATCCACGTGCGGGTGCAGGATCTCCAGGATGGCGCCGTCGGGGTGGAGTGGGACGTGCGCGCCTGCGACGACTTCCGCAGCGATCCCGGACGCTGGCAGCGCCTGCGCCCCGGTGCACCACTGCCCTCATGACCATCAGTTCCCCCATCAGCAGCAGCCCAGAAGACAGCGGCTGGCTGCTGGCCCTGCACAGCTCCAGCGAGCAGCTGGGGGTGGCGGTGCTGCCCTGGCCGGAGCCACCCGGCAGCGCACCGCTGGCAGCCGCGCGGCTGCAGGCCTTCGCCACCGGCCGCGATCTGGCCAACCAGCTGCTGCTCTGCCTCGAAGCACTGCTGCCGGCCCCCAACTGGCCCCGCCTGCAGCGCCTGGCGGTGGCCACCGGTCCGGGGGGCTTCACCAGCACCCGGCTGACGGTGGTGCTGGCCCGCACCCTGGCGCAGCAACAGAACCTGCCCCTCGACAGCCGCAGCAGCTACCACCTCAACGCCCTGCGCCTGTGGCGGCAGGGGGATGCCCCGACCGGGCCGTTCTGGCTGTTTCAGGATCTGCCTCGCCGCGGCCGCGTCGCCGGCCTCTACGGCCCCGATCCCAGCGCTCAAGGCACCCTGCTGGAACTGGAGCCGCCCCGGCTGCAGGATCCGCAGCGGCCGCTGTCGGGGCCGCTACTGGCGGCGGAGCCCTGCCTGCCGCAGGATGTGGCCGAACTGCTGGCGGTCTGCCGCGAGGGGGCCGTGCAGCAGCTGAGCGCCCCCTGGAGTGCCGTTGTGCCGCTGTATCCAACCGGTCCGGTGCCTCAGGGCTGATGGGATCCGCCCCCGCACCCCGATCCCCGCGCCGGCGCCGGCGCCCGCAACGGCGGCTCGGCGCCGAGGGGCGTGCATGGGCCGATGCGCTTTCAGGGGCGGAACGAGCAGCCGCAGCCCCTGACCTGGCAGCGATCCGGCAGGCCCGTGCCGGCCAGCCCCAGGCCGGTCCGCTCCCCCCGGACCCGAGCCTGACCACCCCGACCGGCGCAGGGTCGAGGCACCGCCGTGGGCCCCTGGGCGGCCGATCGCTGCTGCTGGCCGCTGCCGGCCTGGCGCTGCTGTGGGTCGGCCGCCATCACTGGCCGCTGTGGCTGTCGCACGGCCGCTGGCTGCTGCAGCCGCCACCACCGCAGATGATCCTGGTGCTGGGTGGTGATGTCGAACGGGAGCGGATGGCGGCGCGGCTGGCCCGTGAAGATGCGCTGCCGGTACTGGTGAGCAGCGGCAGCAACCCCGAATACGCCCGCTGGCTGTTCCAGGAGCAGGAGGGGCTGCCCGCCTCCCGCCTGCGGCTCGATTACCGCGCCATCGACACGGTTTCCAATTTCACCTCGCTGGTGGATGAACTGGAGCGTTCCCGCATCCACCATGCCCTGCTGGTGACCAGCAGCGATCACATGCCGCGGGCTCTGCTGGTGGGGCGGATCGTGGCCGGCAGCCGCGGCATCCATCTCACCCCAGTGGGGGTGTCCTGCGGCAGCCGCTGCAAACCGGAGGGGCGACGCCGCATCTGGGGGGATGGGCTGCGGGCGATGGTGTGGGTGGTCAGCGGCCGGGATCTGCGCCACTGGGCGGAAGAGCATCTCGCTCCCTGGCTGGAGCCAGACGGTCTGGGGCCCGATGGTGGGGAAGGATCAGGCCCTCCTCCAGCATCCGGTTGATCCGCTCCTGCACCTCGGCGGTGGTGCGATCAAGATCGACGCGACGGCGCGAGGCCGGTGGCGGCACCGGCATGCCGATGCGGATGTGGATCGGCACCAGCCGTGGGCGGCTCTGGCCGGGACCGAGAGCCCGGTGGCTGTTGATGATCGCCACCGGCAGCAGCGCCGCCCCGGCCCGGGCCGCCAGCAGCGCCGCCCCCGGCTGGGGGGTGTTGACGCGGCCATCGCGCTGGCGGGTGCCATCGAGGAAGACGCCGGTGGCCCAGCCCTGCTGCAGGCGATCGGTGGCGGTGCGGATCGCCTCGCGATCGCTGGCGCCGCGCGACACCGGATAGGCCCCGCAGGCGCGGATGATCGCCCCCAGCAGCGGCACCCGGAACAGTTCCGCCTTGGCCATGAACGCCACCGGACGGCCCAGGGCATGGCCGAGCAGCGGCGGATCGAGATGGGAACCGTGGTTGGCCACCACCACCAGCGCCCCATCGGCCGGCACGTTGGCATTGCCGGCGGTGCGGCCGCGGAACAGCAGCCGGTAGACCGGAAACACCAGCAGATAGCTGATCAGCCGGTAGGTGAGGCTGGGCTTGGGGGTGCTGAGCAGGGCCGGAGGTTCGGCGGGGCGACGGGAGCGTCGCAGGGCCCGGCGCACGCTGCCGAGGGCACGGCCGGCGGAGCCGCTCACAGCCCCAGGTCGGCAGCGCTGCCGATCTGAGCCGTGGTGATGCCCGCGCAGGCCCGTTTGATCAGGCCGCTGAGCACGGCACCGGGCCCGATTTCCACCGCGGTGTCGATGCCACCGGCCTCGAACTGCTCCATCGTCTCCCGCCAGCGCACACCGCTGGTCATCTGGGTGATCAGGCGCTGCTTGAGCACGGCGCCGGCCGTGGCCGGGGTGGGATCGGTGTTGCTCAGCACCGGCACGGAGGCATCGGCAAAGGGGATCGGCTCCAGCTCGGCGGCGAAGGCGGCGGCAGCCTCGGCCATGAACGGCGAATGGAAGGCACCGCTCACCGCCAGCGGCACGGCCCGCTTGCACTTGAGCTGCCCGCTCACTGCCGCCACGGCTGCGGGGGTGCCGGAGAGCACCACCTGGGCGCTGCTGTTGTCGTTGGCGATCACGACCCCGTCGGTCGCCGCCACCAGGGCCTCCAGTTCGCCGCGATCGAAGCCCATCACCGCCGTCATCGCCCCACCGCCGGCGGCGGCCATCAGCGCGCTGCGGCGCTGCATCAGACGCAGGCCCGTCTCCACATCGAAGACACCGGCGGCATAGAGCGCCACCAGTTCACCGAGGCTGTGACCGGCCACCAGATCCGGCCGGCGGCCCTGGGCCTTGAGGGCATCGATCAGCAGGCTCTCCAGCACGAACAGGGCCGGCTGGGTGTTGCGGGTGTCATTGAGATCGCTGGGATCACCGGCCGCCTCCAGGCCCTCACCGGCGCAGATCGCCAGCAGGTCGCGGCCGAGCAGGGCGGAGGCCTGGGCGAAGCGGTCGTGGGCCCCGGGCAGGCTGAGCACACCGGCCGCCATGCCGATCTTCTGTGACCCCTGTCCGGGGAAGACCCAGGCGATACCCATGCGTGCGCGGTGCTGCAGTTCGGCAGGAGATTAGGCGGCCACTGCTTTGCGCTTCGGCAGCCGTGTTCTCCGGCAGCCGTGCTCTGAAGCAGCCGTGTTCTGGAGCAGCCGTGCGCTCCGGCCCCGCAGACTGCCGCAGACCCGCCTCCGGTGGCCGGGAGCGATCCGCCGCTGGCCTGCTGGCGATCGCATCGGCTCAGAGCACGCCGCCTGGCTGGCCCCGGCGAGCGACTCAGGCCGGCGGGCCCTGCCAGCGCAGCAGCGCCCCGCCCCAGCTCAGCCCCGCCCCGAAGCCGCTGCTGGCGATCAGGTGACCGCGGCGGACGCGGCCGTCGCGCACCGCTTCATCGAGCATCAGCGGAATGGTGGCCGCCGAGGTGTTGCCGTAATCGGCCAGGTTGCTCAGCACCCGCTCGTGGGGCACCGCGAAACGATCGGCCACAGCATCGAGGATGCGCTGGTTGGCCTGATGCAGCAGCAGCCAGTCGAGGCGATCGGCAGCGAGGCCGGTCTGGGTGAGCAGTTCCGCCAGCACGGCCGGCACCTCCCGCACGGCGAACTTGTACACCTCCTGGCCGTTCATATGGATCGGCGCGAAGCCACCCACCTGGGCGCTGCAGGCGCCCACCAGGGGCTGATGGGCGTCGGTCTGGGCCAGGGTGAGGCAGGCATTGCGGCTGCCATCGGAGCGCATGCGGAAGGCGAGCAGACCATCGGCAGCCGGATCGCAGGCCTCGAGGGCCACGGCGCCGGCCCCATCACCGAACAGCACGCAGGTGCGGCGATCATCCCAGTCGAGCCAGCGGCTGAGCTGGTCGGCACCGATCACCAGCACCCGCCGGAAGCTGCCGCTGCGGATGTACTGGGCGGCGGTGATCAGGGCGAACAGGAAACCGCTGCAGGCCGCCGTGAGATCGAAGGCCACCGCAGCGCTGGCGCCGATCGCCGCCTGCACGCGCGGGGCGGTGCCGAACAGATCGTCGGGGCTGGAGGTGGCCAGCAGGATCAGATCCACCTGGCTGGGCTGCCAGCCGGCATGGGCGATGGCGGCGGCAGCGGCCGTGGCCGCCAGGCTGGTGATCGTTTCACCCGGCCCGGCGACGTGACGGGCACCGATGCCGGTGCGGGAGCGGATCCAGTCATCGCTGGTGTCGACCCGCGCGCTCAGATCGCTGTTGCTGAGGCGGGTGCGCGGCAGGGCGCTGCCGGAGCCCACCAGCGACACCCCGGCGAGCCAGCCGGATGGAGACGCTGCCGGTTGCAGCTGCGACTGGCTGGCGGCCTTGATCTCAGGCTGCCTGAGCCCTGGGGCGGCAGCGGAGCCGAGCGGCACCGGGCGGGTGGCACGCACCGGTGGGTCATCTGCACCGCTGACCGGTGGGTCATCCATGCCATTCACCGGCAGTGCTGGCGCGTCGGCGCCCGGCACCAGCGACTCCGGCACGATCGACTCCGGCATCCGACCTCCGTGGCGACCGTCAGTCAACCACAGGCGGCCGCGGCAGAGCTGGCCGCACCACCGCTGAGCGGAGCGCCGACCTGGCCGCCGAGGGCATGCAGATCCTCCATGACCCCGTGGCTGGCTGCCGAATGGGCCAGGCGCAGGGCGCTGACCACCGAGAGGGCCTTGCTGCTGCCGTGGCCGATCACACAGACACCATCGACCCCGAGCAGCAGGGCCCCGCCGTGTTCGGCGTGATCGAGGCGCTTCTTGATCCGCACCAGATTGCTGCGCAGGAAGGCGGCACCCACCTTGCCGCGGCGACCGCGGGGCAGTTCGGCGCGCAGCACATCGAGCAGCACGCTGCCCACCGATTCCAGGAACTTGAGCAGCACATTGCCGGTGTAGCCATCGCAGACGACCACATCAAATTCACCGGAGAGGATGTCGCGACCCTCGCAGTTACCGGCGAACAGGAAGCGGTCCTCGGCTGCCAGCAGCGAATAGGTGCGCAGGCAGAGGTCATTGCCTTTGCACTCTTCTTCACCGATGTTCACCAGCCCGATGCGGGGCCGTTTCACCTGCAGCACGTCGCGGCTGTAGATGTTGCCGAGCAGGGCGAACTGGTGCAGCCATTCGGGCTTGCAGTCCATATTGGCGCCCACATCGAGCACCAGCACCTGCTGGCTGGGATCACGGGTGGGGAACAGGGCGCCGATCGCCGGACGGTCGATGCCCTTCAGGCGGCCCAGGCGGAAGATCGCGGAGGCCATCACGGCACCGGAGTTGCCGGCGGAATACACGGCGGTGGCCTCACCGCGTTTCACCAGGTCCATCGCCAGGTTGATGCTGGCGTCGCGTTTGCGGCGCACGGCGGTGGCCTCATCGTCCATGCCCACCGAGGGGCCGCTGGGCACCAGCTGGATCAGGCCGCGGGACACGGCCTCCTCGAGGGCCTCCCGCAGCTCCATCGCCGCCACGGCCTCCTGCAGCGGGCCGGACTCGGCCACGAAGCGGATGCGCAGGGGAAGGCGCTGCACGGCCTGCAGGCAGCCTTCCAGGATCGGGCCGGGGGCGTGGTCCCCCCCCATGCCATCCACCGCCACCCAGAGGCGGTCGCGGTCGTCGATCGGACCATCGACAGCGGGGCCACCGGGCCCCTGCTGCAGGCGACGCAATGGATCGAAAACCAGGGGCTGCAGCACCGAACCGGCCATCGAGGAGGCGGCACCGGCGGCACTGCCCGCCATCGAGCCGGCCACCGAGGCGGTGGAGCGGGCGGTGGCATTGGCGGTGGCACTGGCCGAATCCACCAGGGCGGAGGCGGTGTCCACCAGGGTGTTGACGGTGGGGTTGCGGCGATACCAGATCACCAGGCGACGGATCGCCCGGCTGGGTTTGGTGCGAGCGCTGCGCCCCCGGACGGGGCGGCGATCGCTGCGGTCAGGCTCCTTCGGTGGCAACGGGGGAGATGCGGAGTTCGGCGGAGGGGCGGCTCTCGGCGCTGCGGGGCTCGGCGACAGGGCTGTCGCCGGTGCGCTGGACGACAGGGGTGTCGACGATGAGCTGGAACAGATACCCGGTGCCCCGGGCGGTGAGGATCAGTTCCGGGTTGGCCGGATCCTGCTCCAGTTTGGAACGCAGCCGGGAGATATGAACATCCACCACGCGGGTGTCGACGTGGCGTTCGGGCGTGTAGCCCCACACCTGCTTGAGGATCTCGCCGCGGCTGAACGGTTCGCCGGAGCGGCTGACCAGCAGTTCCAGCAGGCTGAACTCCATGCCGGTGAGGCGGATGCGCTCGTCGCCCTGGAACACCTGGCGCTTGTTGGTGTCGATGCGCAGATCACCGATCTGGAGGATGCCGGTGTTGGGGATGCCGGCGCTGTGCTCCTTTTCGACGCGGCGCAGCACGCAGCGGATGCGGGCCTCGAGCTCCTTGGGGCTGAATGGTTTGACGACGTAGTCATCGGCGCCGAGCTCCAGGCCGGTGATGCGGTCGGCCACATCGCCCAGGGCGGTGAGCATCACGATCGGCACATCCGACTCCTTGCGCAGCTCCTGGCAGACGCCGTAGCCATCGAGGCGAGGCATCATCACATCGAGCACCACCAGATCGGGCATGGTGCGGCGGAACAGCTCCAGGGCCTCCTCGCCATCGCAGGCGGTGACGACCTGATAGCCGATCATCGACAGCCGCGTCTCCAGGATCCTGCGGATGCTGGCTTCGTCATCGACGACGAGAATGGTTTCCTTGGCAGGGGTGGTCGCAGTCATGCAGGAGCGGCAGCGCAGGGCGGGGGTCACCGGCCGGGGCCACTCGAGGGGGAGGGGCCCGGCGCTGGAGGGCGCATCAGTGCCACTGAATAGCGCTGCTGGGGAATTCATTACGGAACGCCACCTTTCTTCATAACCGTGCCCCGCAGTACCGCCTCCTACGTGTGCCAGGCCTGTGGTGCCCGCACCCGCCAGTTCTTCGGGCGTTGCAGCGCCTGCGGCGGCTGGAACACCCTGGTGGAGCAACGGGAGGGCCCGGTGGACAGCCGTCGCCGCCGGCCGGTGCCCGCCACCACCGCGGCGACGCCCGCCCCGATCGCCCGCCGGTCGGAGCCGATCGAGACGGTGGGGGAGCGGCCGCTGCAGCGCCTGGCCAGCGGTTTCGGCGAGCTGGACCGGGTGCTGGGCGGCGGCCTGGTGCCGGGCTCGCTGGTGCTGGTGGGGGGTGATCCGGGCATCGGCAAGAGCACGCTGCTGCTGCAGTGCGCCCGCGCCATGGCGCAACAGCGTTCCGTGCTGTACGTGAGCGCCGAGGAATCGGCCCAGCAGGTGAAGCTGCGCTGGCGGCGCCTGCAGAACCGCGGCGCAGAGGATGGGGTGCCTGCAGGCCCGGCGCGCCGGGGCATGGGCGCGGCCGCTGCAGTCCTGCCGTCCGCCGGTGCGCCGGGACCGCAGGCCTCCGGCAGGGACGGCGGAGCCGTGGGCGCCGGTGGGGCAGTGGGCGCTGGCGGGGCCGTGTGTGCCGGCGGAGCAGTGGGCAGCGGTGGGGTGGTGCGCGCCAGCGGGGTAGTGGCTGCTGACAGGGCCGTGGCTGCTGGCGGGGCGGTGGGCGCTGCTGCCGTGCTGCCGTCCGCCGGTGCGCCGGTGCCGCAGGCTTCCGGCGAGGGCGCCGCCAGGGTGGTGAGCACTGGCGGGGCGGTGGCCGTTGGCGGGGTAGTAGGTGCTGCTGCGGTCCGGCCGGCCGTCGGTGCCCCGGGGTCGCAGGCTTCCGGCAAGGACGCCGCCAGGGTGGTGGGCACTGACGGAGCAGTGGCCGCTGGCGGGGCGGTAGGTGCCGCGAGGACCACCGCTGCGCAGACCATCACGGCGCAGACCGCCGCTGCAATGGGCGCCACTGAGCCGCAGGGGCTGCCGGCGGGGGGCGGCGGACCTGCGGTTCCCGCGGCTGGAAGCACCGTGCAATGCGGCTCTACCGGCTCAGGTTCGGCTCCTGAACCCGCTGGCGAGCCTGAGGCCGCGCCTGCGCCGGCCGGTGCCGCTTCGCTGCAGCTGCTGTCGGAGACCGATCTGGAGCTGGTGCTACAGGAGCTGGAAGCGCTGCGGCCGGATGTGGCGATCATCGACAGCATCCAGGCCCTGCATGACGGCGAGCTGGCCAGTGCCCCGGGCTCGGTGGCACAGGTGCGCGAATGCGCCGCCGCCCTGGCCCGCATCGCCAAGCGCCAGGACACCGCCCTGGTGCTGGTGGGCCATGTGACCAAGGAGGGCGTGCTGGCCGGCCCGAAGGTGCTGGAGCATCTGGTCGATGCGGTGCTCACCTTCGAGGGCGATCGCTTCGCCAGCCATCGGTTGCTGCGCGCCGTCAAGAACCGCTTCGGGGCCACCCATGAGCTGGGGGTGTTCGAGATGCGCGATCGCGGCCTGCATGAAGTGGCCAACCCCAGCGAGCTGTTCCTCGGCGGCGGCGAGCCGAGCGCCGGCACCGCCACGATCGTGGCCTGCGAGGGCACAAGGCCGCTGCTGGTGGAATTGCAGGCGCTGGTGAGCACCACCAGTTACGCCAGCCCGAGGCGCACCGCCACCGGCATCGCCGTGAACCGGTTGCATCAGATCCTGGCGGTGCTGGAGAAACATCTGGCCCTGCCCCTGTCGCGTTTTGATTGCTATCTGGCGGTGGCCGGTGGCCTGGAGGTGGAGGAGCCGGCCGCCGATTTGGGGGTGGCGGCAGCGGTGGTGGCCAGCTATCGGGATCTGGTATTGCCGCCCGACACGGCGTTGATCGGCGAACTGGGCCTGGGCGGCCAGCTGCGAGCGGTGGGGCAGCTGGAGCTGCGCCTGCAGGAGGCCGCGCGGCTGGGCTTCACCCGGGCGGTGGTGCCCCGCGGTGGCGGCCTCGGCCCGATCGCCGCCGGCCTCGGCCTGGACCTGCGCGAAGCCGGCTCGGTGGCCGAGGCGCTGGTGGCGGCCCTGGGGGTGAATCCGGCGGAGGATGGCTGAGGGGAGCGGCGCAAGCGGCCCCTGGACCCAGGAGCGGACTAAGCTGCCTGCATGGGCACCGTCAACGTCCATCAGGCCAAGACGCAGTTCTCGCGGTTGATCGATGCGGCCCATGCCGGCGAGACAATCCTGCTGGCCAAGGACGGCAGGCCCTGGGCGCGGCTGATGCCCCTGAAGGCCGAGGTGCCCCGACGCCAGCCTGGTATCCTCCGCGACCGGATCACGCTGCCCTCCACCGAGGAGTTGCTGGCCCCTCTGCCGGAGCAGGAGCTGAAGGCGCTGGCCGCCGAGCTTCCCGGTGGATGAGCGGAGGGTCGCTGGGCTGGCTCACCATGTTGACGCCAGAGGCGCTCTGCAGCTGCTCACCGGCGCGCACCCGCCCGAGGAAGGCCGACAGCTGCTGACGCGGATCAACCAGGGGAGGCGTCGATCATGCCATAATCCATGGGTGGTCATGGAGAGTTCCAATGGCAGCGGTTGTGGCCGTGAGCTCTGAAGCCGAGCCTGGGCAGGAGGTCCACTGGCTTTCTGGTGCGGTGGATGGCACCTCGATCGATGCCTGGCTGCTCGCGGTTCTGGAAGACGAGGAGCTGCGTCAGCAAGTGCGACAGCTCAAAAAGGTGGAGTTGGCGACTGTCTGGCAGCTGACCCGCAGCTTTCTCCTGCTTCGCCACAGCACAGTGCCTGCCCCGCCTGACCCTTTGGATGTGCATCGTCGTCTGATCGCTGGCCTGGCCGGAGAATCGTTATTGGTTTCCTCATCCATGTTCCTGGATACCCTCACAGAGGCGGAGGGATTCTTTGATCTCAGTTTCAAAACAATCAAGTCGCGTCTGGGGCGCGCCCTGGATACGGCCGCAAGCGAAAGAGCCGTGCGTGGCGCTCGGGCCACTCTCACAGCCGCCGAGGTTTTTGGAGACTTTGAATCGGCTCGAGCTTATATGCACACACCAAATTACGCCCTGGGCGGCCATACACCAGCCGAATTGATTAAAACCAGTGAGGGAGAGCGCATCGTGCTCAATGAACTGCAAACCCAGGCCGAGTGCGGGCCCCTCTGAAGCGAAGGATGTTGGTGTATCGCGCCAGTCGCAAGCCACGGCCTGCGTTTAACCCGCTTGATGCCAGTGCGTCCATGGCACGCGATGGCTGGCGATTCAACGACAAGCGAAGCGCCATTCTTTATACGGCGGAAGTGCAGTCACTGGCGATGCTCGAAGTGGTCAGCCGTCCAGGTTGGTCCACTATGGCAGAGCTTGCAATCGCAGCTATTAAGGTGCCGGACGGATCCGTTGTGAGCCTGATCGATCTGGGACTGCTGCTCCCCACCAATTGGAATGTGAGACCAGCGGGACCGAACGCCCGGAGCATTGGGGGTGAGTTCCTAAAAGCTGTGGATCAGGCTGCAGCCGGTGGTCGCCAGATCTGTGGCTTAAGAGTCCCCTCGGTGATCAGCACCACGGATTGCAATGTGTTGCTGGACCCTCGCCAACAGCAGAAATACAAGGTCGTTGACTGGGCCCGCATCCCCTTTAGGGCACCTCGAATAATCGGCGTTTAAAAAAAGCATCCGCAGACAATAAAAAGCCGCCACTTAGGCGGCATAGCAAAGATCCTGGCACGACTTTCTCGCTAGATTATCA
>JBJTQH010000040.1:0-9615 GCA_046075505.1 Cyanobium sp.
GCATGAAACGACACCCGCGCTTCCCCCAGCCGCAGCTCCTGGCCGTAAGCCACCGCTTCCAGGGCGATGCCGGCCCCCAGCCGCCGGCGCAGGATCCCCTCGCTGCTGCCGATCGCCCAGTACGCACCACAGCCGCTGCGGGCGTGGTCGGCGTGGGCGTGGGTGAGCAGGGCGCGGCGCACCGGCCGGTGGGGATCGATCCAGGCGTCGGCGGCGGGGCAGTAGAGGCCCTCCGGGGTGAGCTGCAGCAGTCCGCCGGGGGGGAGGGCCGTGGCCGGGGCCGACGCCACCGGGTCAGGCGCTCTGCGCCAGCATCCGCTCGATCGGTGCCAGCGCCTTCAGCCGCAGACTCTCCTCCAGGTGGATCTGGGGTTCGAGGGTCGCCAGGCAGCGCCACACCTTCTCCAGCGTGTTGAGCCGCATGTAGGGACAGCTGTTGCAGCTGCAGCCATCCACTCCCGGCACGGGGTAGAAGCTTTTCTGCGGTGCCTTCAGGCGCATCTGGTGCAGGATCCCCGGTTCGGTGAGCACCAGAAAGGCGTTGGCATCGCTGCTCTGCACCCGCTGCAGCAGCTTGCTGGTGGAGCCGATGAAGTCGGCCAGATCGAGCAGGGCCTGCTGGCATTCGGGATGGGCGATCACCTCGGCGTCGGGATGCTCCTGACGCAGCCGCAGCAAGGCCTCTTCGCTGAAGGTTTCATGCACGATGCAGCTGCCGGGCCAGAGGGTGAGCTCGCGGCCGCTCTGGCGCGCCACCCAGCGGCCCAGGTTCTGATCCGGGGCGAACAGGATCGGCCGCTCGGCCGGCAGTTGCTGCACCAGCTGCACGGCATTGCTGCTGGTGCAGATCAGATCGCTCTGGGCCTTCACCGCCGCTGAGCAGTTGATGTAGCTGACGACGTAATGATCGGGATGCTCGGCCCGGAAGGCGGCGAACGCCTCGGCGGGGCAGTCATCGGCCAGGCTGCAGCCGGCCGCCAGATCGGGCACGAGCACAGTGCGGCCGGGGTTGAGGATCTTGGCGGTCTCCGCCATGAAATGGACGCCGCAGAACACGATCACCTCGGCATCGGTGCTGGCGGCGCGACGCGAGAGCTCGAGGGAATCACCGATGAAGTCGGCGATGTCCTGGATCGCCTCCTCCTGGTAGTAGTGCGCCAGGATCACGGCGTTGCGGCGGCGGCGCAGATCGCGGATCGCCTCGGGCAGTGCCGCTGCGGGCGGGGCCACCGGCAGCACACCGGCCGCCTCGCTCGGAGCTGCAGGGGCCGCGTCAGGGCGGATCGGGCTCTGGGTGAAGACCAACCGTGTCCTCGCGTCGGGCAGGATGGAACCAGCCTAGGTAGTGCGGTGGCTTGCGCGAACTGAACCTCGCCATCGCCGGGGATCTCCACGATCAGTGGGACGCCGACGATCAGGCGTTGCTGCATCGGCTGCAGCCCGATGCCCTGCTGCTGGTCGGTGATCTCAGCGATGGCCGCAGCCGTATCCCGACGCTGCTGTCGGAACTGGATCTGCCTCTGGCCTGCATCCTGGGCAACCACGACACCGGCAAGGACGGCAGCGGCCGCTGCCTGCGCCGCCAGCTGGACCTGCTCGGGGAGGTGCACTGCGGCTGGGGTCTGCGGGAACTCCGCCCCCCGGGCCTGGCGGTGGTGGGGGCCAGACCCTGCACCGCCGGCGGTGGTTTCCAGCTGTCGCGGGCGGTGCGCTCGGTCTACGGCCCGGTGAGCCAGCAGGAATCGGCCGATCGGATCACCCGGGCGGCCCTGGCGGCCGATCCTGAGCTGCCGCTGCTGCTGCTGGCCCACTGCGGTCCCTCCGGCCTCGGCAGCGGCGCCGCCGATCTCTGCGGCCGCGACTGGAAGAGCCCTTCCTGCGACTGGGGCGATCAGGATCTGACCGTGGCGATCACCCAGATCCGCCGCCGCCGTCCCCTGCCCCTGGTGGTGTTCGGCCACATGCATCACACCCTGCGCCACAACCGCGGCGAACGCCTCAGCTTCCATCGCGATGCCGAGGGCACGCTCTATCTCAACTGCGCCTGCGTCCCTCGCCACGGCACCGATCAGAAGGGCCGCCAGCTGCGCCATTTCAGCTGGATCTGCCTGCGGGACGGCCGCCCCAGCCACATCAGCCACCGCTGGTACGGCCTGGACGGCACGCTGCTGTATCAGGAGAACCTCTGGCAGGAGAGCACCGCCACGCCGGAGCCCCTGCTGGGAAGTCGATGCTGATCCACGCCTGTCTGAGCAGCCATGGCTTCGGCCACGGCTCCCGTTCTGTGGCGGTGCTGTGTGAGCTGGCCGCCCGCCGTCCCGACTGGCGTCTGGTGATCTCAAGCGGTCTGCCGCCCGCCTTCCTGCGCCTGGCCTTCGGTGCTGTGCCGTTCGAGCACCGCCCGCAGCGCTGGGATGTGGGCATGGTGCAGTCCGATGCCCTGGCGGTGGATGTGCCAGCGACGCTCGCCGCCCTGGACACGCTCGAGCGGGAGCTGCCGGAACGGATCGCGGCGGAGGTGAGCTGGCTGCGGCAGCAGCGGCAACCGGTGCTGCTGCTGGGGGATGTCCCGCCGGCCACGGCCCTGATCGCGGCCGAGCTGGGAGCACCGCTGGTCTGGCTGGCCAGCTTCGGCTGGGATGCGATCTATGCCCCCTTCGGCGGCGCCCTCGCCGAGCGGGCCCAGCGTTACCAGGCTCTGTACGGCCGGGGGACCCTGCTGCTGCACTGCCCCCTGTCCCTGCCGATGCCCTGGGGGATCCCGGAGCAGCGACTCGGCCTGACCTGCTCCCGGCCCCGCCTCGATGGCGCCGCTCTGGCGCGGCGGCTGCAGCTGCCGCCGGAGCGGGAGCGCTGCGTGCTGCTCAGCTTCGGTGGACTGGGGCTGGCCCTGGAGCCCTCGCTTCTGGAGCGCTGGCCCGACCATGTGTTCATCGGAACCGATCCGGGCCTGGCCGCGGCCCGCAACGGTCGGGTGCTGCCTCCGGATGTGCGCCCCCTCGATGGGATGCCGCTGGTGTCGCGGCTGATCACCAAAGCGGGGTACAGCAGCTTCTGCGAGGCCTTCAGCCAGGGGGTGGGGATCCACCTGGTGGAGCGCCGGGACTTCGCCGAGGCCCCTGTGCTGGCCGAAGCGCTGCAGGACCACGGCGATCACCGCCTGCTGCGGCTCGATCAGTTTCTTGGCGGTGACTGGGAGCTGGACCTGCCGCTGCAACCGCCCCGCCTGGGCCCCCTGGGCGTGGATGGGGCCGCGCAGGCGGCGGCGGCGCTGGAGAGCCAGGCGCTTCAGGCCTGGGGCGACTGATCAGCAGATCCGATCAGTGAAGCGATTCGGTTCGGATGTTCTGCACTGAAAAGGCGCAAAGTTGCGGTGAGCACTGTGATGCGAACTGCCGCTGTCAATTCCGATACGTGCGGACAGATACTTAATTGGCACACTATTAGTCACATATGCCGCCCTGGATAGGCAAATTAGCGCGACGTCATTTTCATCACATTTTCTTCCAGCGGCGAGTGTCCACCCGGGCTCTCGTCCCGTCGGCCGCGACCCTCCGGAATTTCCACTGGACAGTTCCGCGATCGCCCGCTTTCCTTGGCCGCACCCTCTGTCCTTTGCACTGAGCTGTTTTGTTCCGTCTTCCGTCCCCGCGCACCGCCATCGCCCTGGCCGGTCTGGGCTTCAGCCTCGGATCCGCCCCCGCCCTGGCCGCCGAGTCGCATGGATCCCGGACTGCCCCAGTCGCCACTGCCGCTCCAGCCCCCCAGGTCGCGATGCTGCCTGGACTCCCTCCCGCTGCTCGCAGGTACGAGATCACGCCGGAGCGTCAGGCTCTGCTCAATACCATCCGCTACGCCGAAGGCACCTGGAAGGATGGCCACCCCATCGGCTACCAGGTCATGTTCGGTGGCGGCATTTTCCAGTCGCTCGATCGCCATCCCGATCGGGTCGTGTACTCCTCCCGCTATGCCAGCGCGGCGGCGGGCGCTTACCAGTTCATGCCCTTCACCTGGGCGATGATCCGGCAGCACCTCCCCCTCTCCGATTTCCGGCCGGAAGCCCAGGACCAGGGCGCTCTCTTCCTGATTGAGCGCCGCGGTGCTCTCCACCTTGCCGACAGCGGCCAGTTCACCCCGCAGCTGGCGGCGAAGCTCGCACCCGAGTGGGCCTCCTTCCCCACCCTGCGCGGCTCCAGCTACTACGGCCAGCCTGTGAAGCGCTTCGCCGATCTGCGTCGCTTCTATCAAGAGAACCTGGCCCTCCTGCGTCAGAACCAGAGTGAGCCCGCCCTGGAGCCGGTGGCCATTCAGCCTGTTCCTCCTGCCTGTACGGACGACAGCCTGGCCTGCCGTCTGGACAACATCGGGCCCCGTCGGGTCGCGGCACCAGCGCCGGTTGTCAGCCCGGTCCCCACGCCCCAGAGCTAGGTCCCATCGCGCGGTGCCAGAGCATTTCTCCGCGGGAGGCTTCGGCTTCCCGCGGGCTGAAATGGATTGGTCTCAGCCTGGCGACTGCCGTGACAACCCGGTGTTGGTTGCGGCAGCCCGTCAGCAATCTTGTTCAGCAGATTGATTCCAAGCCCCATCCGGGGCTTTTTCAGTGGGGAACGATCCGCCGCCGGTCACCATGACTGGCGCGGCGGTCATTGCTCAGCTCCCCTCCGCATCCTTCAAGCGCCGCCCCAGGGTGAGCTGGGCGACCAGATAGGCCGCCACAGCACCACCCAGAAATCCCAGGGCATTGCGCAGCAGCGGTAGCAGCTCCGGCGTGCGGGTGACGATCGGCGCAACCCCGAACACCCCGAACAGAATCACCCACAGGGGAGACAGCAGCAGCACCCAGCCCCATTCGATCCGCCGCTCCGGGCTGCGGGGAAAGGCCGCGAAGCCTGCGATCAGCCCGCCCAGGATCGAGGTGCTGAAGGTGAGCAACCACTGCTCCCGCGGCAGACCGGGCACCACCTGGCAGCCGCCGATGTTCAGGCAGCCCTTGACCGCGTGCAGGGAATCGAGGATCGCTGCATCCTGGCCGTTCTCACGCACATAGAACTGATTGCCGTAGCGGGTTTGCAGCTCCACCCAGAAGGTGCGCGGCATCAGGGCGAACAGGGCATCACCGACATTGAAGTTGAGCAGGTTGCCGCCGCGTTCATCAGCCACCAGCAGCAGGCTGCGGTCATCCAGCCCCCAGAATTCGCGCACCGCCAGTCCCGGCGTGCGGTCGTACTGGGTGAGCACCCGCAGCTTCCAGCCGCTGGTGTCCTCAAACTCCTGCAGTTCGTCCTCCAGGGCCTGGCGCTGGCCGTCGGTGAGCAGCTTGGCCAGATCGATCACCGGTGTGTCGTGATCGGGCAGCAGATCCGGGTTGTCGTAGGCCCAGGCCGGAGCCACCAGCGGCGCCAGCACCAGGATCAGCGCCAGAGCGAAGCCGAGCAGCCATCGTCTGAGCGGCGAGCAGGGGCGGAGGGCGACGGCCGATCGGCTGGGCATGCTGAGAGCTCGGGGATGGGCATTCTCTCCCCTGCCACGGGTCTTCCGCGGCGCGGACCGCCGCCGTTTCAGCCCCGGCGCCATCGGCCGCCGTAATGCCTCGCGCCTGCGGCAGCATGGGCCTGCCGCGGTTGCCCCCAGTTGCCCGATCCGATCACCGCCGCGCCGCGCCGCGCCCGCCCCTGCCCACCCTGGCTGGCCGAACGTCTGCGCGGTCACGGCGGCAGCGTGCCGTTCCGCACTTATATGGACTGGGTGCTGCATGACCCGGAGCACGGCGCCTACGCCAGCGGTCGTCTGCGCATCGCTCCTGGCGGAGACTTTGCAACGGCGCCCTCGCTGGGACCCGATTTCGCTGCCCTGCTGGCACCGCAGCTGGCGGACTGGCTGCAGCAGCTGGGTCCCGGACCGCTCGCCCTGATCGAGGCCGGTCCCGGCGAAGGCCACCTGGCGCGGGATCTGGGCATCGCCCTGGCCCGGGACTGGCCGCAGCTGGCCCAGCGCCTCGAACTGGTGCTGGTGGATCCCAGCGACGGTCTGGTGCAGCGGCAGCGCCGGTTGCTGGCGGATCTGCCGCTGCCGCTGCGCTGGTGCAGCTGGGCGGAACTGGCTGCCGATCCGCTCGTGGGTGTCGTTCTGGCCCATGAGGTGCTCGATGCCCTGCCGGTGGAGCGGATCGTCTGGGATGGCCGCCGCTGGTGTCGGCAGGAGGTGGCGCTGCGGCCCCGGTCCGCCGTCGGCCCGCATCGCCCCCGCGCAGGCAACGGCGATCCCGCTGCAGCCAGCGAGGGCCTGATCAGCGGAGCCCTGGTCGATCCCGACCCCGAGCGAGCCGAGGGTGGCGATGGACCCGCAGAACCCGATGGGCTGGAACTGGTCACGGGCGCCCCTCTCGAGCCCGGCGCGCTGCAGCAGCTGGCGGAACTGGGCCTGCAGCCTCCCGGTCCGCAGCGCCCGGCAGGCTGGAGCAGTGAATGGCATCCCGCTCTGGCGCCCTGGTTGGCGGACTGCGGAGCCGGCCTGCAACGGGGGGTGTTGCTGGTGATCGATTACGCCCTGGAGGCCTACCGCTATTACGCCCCGCAGCGCAGCAACGGCACGCTGATGGCCTACCGGGCCCAGCAGGCGAGCCATGATCCCCTGCTGGACCCCGGCCATTGGGATCTGACCGCCCATCTCTGTCTGGAGAGCCTCAGCCGCGCCGCCGCCACAACCGGCTGGCGGCCGCTGGGTCAACGCCGCCAGGGGGAAGCCCTGCTCGCCCTCGGGCTGGCCCAGCGTCTGCACGGGCTGCAACAGCAGGCCTGCCCGCAGGATCTGGCCACGCTGCTGGCCCGCCGTGAGGCCCTGCTGCGGCTGGTGGATCCCGCCGCCCTCGGTGATTTCCGCTGGATCGCCTGCGAGCGGGGGGAGGTGGCAACGGCCACCCCCGCGTTCCTGCTGGATCCACCCCTGGCCTGAGGGCTGCAGGCGACACCAGTGCAAAGGTTGGGACCGGGGCCGCCCCGACCGGCACCAGGATCCCTGTCCCAGGCTCCCGGCACCAGGTTCCCGGCACCAGGATCAGTACCAGGATCAGTTCAGTGGCAGCGCTCCAGAGCCGCCAGGATCTGCCGGGGGGTCACGTCATCGCGGATCTGCACCGAGCCCAGGGCTGTCGGCAGCACGAAACGCACCCGGCCGTCGCGCACCTTCTTGTCGCCCTGCAGGCAGGCCAGCACCGCCTCCGGATCGAGATCGGGCCAGGCCAGAGGCAGGCCGGCCGCCGCGATCACCGCCCGCTGCCGCTCCTGATCGGCCGGGTTCCATAACCCCAGTTCCAGGCTCAGGGCGCCGGCGGCCACCATGCCGATCGCCACGGCCTCGCCGTGCAACCAGGTGCCATAGTCGCAGAGCGCCTCCACCACATGGCCGAGGGTGTGGCCGTAGTTGAGGATCGCCCGCAGGCCCCCCTCCCGTTCATCGGCGGCCACCACCCGCGCCTTGGCGGCGGCGGAGCGCTCCAGGATGCGCTGCAGCAGCTCGCCGGGCAGGGACTCGATCGAGGCCAGAGCCCCTCCTGCTGCCTCCAGGTCGCCGAACAGCTGCGGATCACCGATGACGCCGTATTTGATCACTTCGGCCATGCCGGCCCGGAACTCCCGCTCCGGCAGGGTGGCCAGGGTGAGCGGATCGATCAACACCAGCCTCGGCTGATGGAAGGCACCGATCAGGTTCTTGCCGCCGGGGTGATTCACCCCCGTCTTGCCGCCGATCGCCGCATCCACCATCGCCAGCAGGGTGGTGGGCACCTGCACCACGGCGATGCCCCGCAGCCAGGTGGCGGCGGCGTAGCCAGCCATATCACCCACCACGCCACCGCCGAGGGCGACGATCAGCGAGCCGCGCTCCAGCCTGCGG
This sequence comes from Cyanobium sp., assembly GCA_046075505.1. Classification (GTDB taxonomy): domain Bacteria; phylum Cyanobacteriota; class Cyanobacteriia; order PCC-6307; family Cyanobiaceae; genus Cyanobium. The sequence continues at coordinate 7,891 of JBJTQH010000040.1, forward strand.
GCATAACAGGCGTCATGGATCAGGGCCACGGTGGCGGGTGTCTTCTGGTCTTCCCCGGCCTCGATCACCAGGGTGCTGGCCTCGAAGCCGGCCGCCTGCAGGCTGGCCAGGGCAGCGGCGCCGTAGTGCTGCTCCACCACCGGATTGGTCACCACCAGTACCTTGGTGCCGGCCTTGAGCCCCTGGGCGCGGATCTGCTCGCCCAGCTGCCGCAACGCACCGGCGCCGATCACGATCGGGTAAGGGTTGGCGCTGAGAGCCACCTCGATGGTGCGGCAGCTGGTCTGCGCAGTGGTGGTCATGGAGCTGCGGGCGTTGGGCTGATTCCGCTTAGCTTGATCCATTCCACGGCAGGTCATGCAATCCCCGCTCCGCACCGCCGGTGTCCAGGGGGCCGGCGGTGGTGTCAGGCTGATCGTGACGGCCCTGCTCGCACTGCTCCTGCTGTTCTCCCAGGCGATCTTCATCGTGCCGGCCGGCAACGTGGCGGTGGTCACCACCCTGGGCAAGGTCACCGGCGCGCCCCGGACCCCGGGTGCCAATTTCAAGGCGCCGTTGGTGCAGGCGATCTCCCTGTTCGATGTGCGCACCCAAGTGCAGCCCGAGCAGTTCTCCACCCTCACCAAGGACCTACAGGTGATCCAGGCCACGGCCACGGTGAAGTACGCGATGAAGCCCAGCGAGGCCGGTCGGATCTTCGAGACGATCGCCACCGACAACCAACAGATCTATCCGCGGGTGATCCAGCCCTCGCTGCTCAAGGCACTGAAGTCGGTGTTCTCCCAGTACGAACTGGTAACCATCGCCACCGAGTGGAACACCATCTCCGAGATCGTGCAGGAGAAGGTGGCGGAGGAACTGCGCAAGTTTGATTACGTGAGTGTGCAGGGCCTCGACCTCACCGGCCTGCAGATCGCTGAGGAGTATCGCGCCGCCATCGAGCAGAAGCAGATTGCGGAGCAGCAGCTGCTGCGGGCCCAGACGGAGGTGAAGATCGCCGAGCAGGAGGCCAGGCGCTACCAGATCCTCAACTCCAGCCTCGACGACCGGGTGCTCTACAAGCTGTTCCTCGACAAGTGGGACGGCCAGACGTCGGTGGTGCCGGTTCTGCCGGGGACCGCAGGCGGCAACGGCCCGTCGGTGATCGTGAACGGGCGACGCTGAAGCCGCTCTGCCTCAGGGCAAAGTGAACCACGACTGGAGGGGCCTGAGGGGGAGCATCGTTGCTGATCAGGGATCAGGGCTCCTCCACTGACAGGCCGGAGGGATGGGCCAGCAGCAGGTTGACCTTCTGTTTGCCATCGCTCCAGAACCGCACGTCATGGCAGCAGCCACAGCCCTGCTCCATGGCGCAAGCGCAACCGGCGCACCTCGGCCACGCGCCAGGGAGCCATCAGGCCGAAAACCTGCTGCTATTCGCGAGCGCAAGCAGCAGGTGGTGCGTCCCTATGACGAGGCCTTCGGCTCTCTCGATCAAGTCGCTTTGATCTGCAAAAACCTGGACGATGCGTTTCCTTTCTCCTACGTGATCCGAGTACTCAACGGCCGGCGTGATGATTTGCTGCAACACCTACGGCAGCGCGGCATTGGTGCGACGGTGCAATTTAGCCCCAACCACATGCAGCCTCGCTTTGCGGTCGCTGGCGTGAAGCTTCCCACGACTGAAGCCCTCTTTCGAGAGATCGTCACCTTGCCGCTATTCGCTGAAATCACTCCCCAGCAGGT
>JBJTQH010000041.1:0-17304 GCA_046075505.1 Cyanobium sp.
CACCTGGGTGCCGTAGTAGAGCCGGCCCTGGCGACCGCCGCGGGTGGTGGGCGGACTGCGCCAGCGCAGGGCCTCCTGCAGCACCTCATTCACCACCGAGGTGCTGACGCGGCGGCGATGCTGCTCCACCGCCAGCTTGGCCAGCGGGAAGATCGCATTCACCCGCTGGCCGCTGAGGGCCGAGGTGAACAGCATCGGGGCCCAGTCGAGGAAATAGAGGCGGGCGCGCAGCTCCTTCTCCATCGCCGGCAGCGTGTGGCTGTCCTTCTCGATCGCATCCCATTTGTTCACCACCACCACACAGGCGCGGCCGTCTTCTTCGATGCGACCGGCCAGGCGCTGATCCTGTTCGGTGACGCCATCGAGGGCATCGATCACCAGCACGCAGACATCGCTGCGTTCGATCGCCTTGAAGCTGCGGTTGATCCCGAAGAACTCCGGGCCGTAGTCGACACTGCGGCGGCGGCGGATGCCGGCGGTGTCGAGCAGTTTCCAGCTGACGCCCTCCCGTTCGATCGCCGTGTCGATCGTGTCGCGGGTGGTGCCGCGGATCGGACTGACGATCGCCCGCTTCTCCCCACAGATGGCATTGAGCAGGCTGGATTTGCCCACATTGGGGCGACCGATGATCGCCAGCTGGATCGGTTCCTCGCCTTCGCCCTCGCCGCTGGGCGGCAGGAAGGTGATCACCTGATCGAGCAGTTCGCCGGTGCCGGAGCCGTGAATCGAGGAGATCGCATAGGGCTCCCCCAGCCCCAGCCCCCAGAATTCGCCGGCCATCGCCAGGCCCTGCTGGGGCGATTCGCATTTGTTCACCGCCAGCAGCACCGGCACCGTCTGGAAGCGCAGCCATTCAGCGATCGCCTCATCGGCGGCGGTGAGCCCCTGCTGGCCATCGACGATCATCACCGCCACCGCCGCTTCTTCGAGCGCCAGGGCCGCCTGTTCGCGGATCTCCGGCAGAAATTCGCTGTCGTCGTCGAACACCAGGCCGCCGGTGTCGACCACCTTGAAGCTGCGATCGGCCCAGTAGCCCTCCTGATAGGTGCGATCACGGGTGACGCCGGGCTGATCGTGCACGATCGCCTCGCGGCTGCGGCAGAGACGGTTGACCAGGGTGGATTTGCCCACATTGGGGCGGCCGATGATGGCAACGACGGGAAGAGCCAAGCGGGTATCGCAACGACGACGGTCCTGTGACTGACCCTACAGAGGAGCGCCGCCCGGATCAGATTCGGATGGCGGCTCTGAACAAAGGCCCCGTGGGGGCGGACCCCGTGCGGGCGGAGCCCATTGGACTGACCCTGTTGGGCTGACACGGGTGGGCCGGCGACGGCTCAGCGCACCGGCAGATCGCCGGGGTGGCCGGCCACCGGATCGGCCGGCGGTTCCAGCAGCTCCGGCAGCGGGCCGCTCTCCGGCAGGGCGTCGCCGTGGGCGGCCAGCTGGGCCAGCAGCCAGTTCACCGCCGTGGCGCGACGGGTGCGGCGCGGGTAGAGCTCGCCGATGCGATAGCCGGCGAAGCCGAGCTGTTCCTTGAGCAGCTGTTTGTGCGGCTTCGGGATCGAGCGGGTGAGGGCGACGCTTGCGGGTCGCTCGGCGATCAGCTCGGGGGCGCTGGGGAACGCCTCGCTCCAGCTGGTGTCGCACTGCGGGCCGGCTCGCCAGACACCGGAGGCATCGGGCTCGTAGCCCAGTCGCTGCCACACCAGTTCACACACGAAGCGATCGCTGGTGCGATCGGCCAGCACCGCTTCGAGCAGCGCCCGGCTGAGGGGATGGGGAGCGGAACGGGGGGTGGCTTGCACCGGGACCTGCGGGCCTGACGTCCTGCCGATCCTGCTGAGCGAGGTTCCGCCCCGGCAAGCCCGATCGGCCCCGTTGCGCTCGGAGCGCGCCTGGACACGGTGCGGACTCGAGGCAGGAGCTCGGCCGGCTGCCCCCCTCATCCGTTAGGGCTGGCTCAGGTCAGCTTCAGGGCATCAGCAGGCCAGGGCACCGGAGGGCTCCCGAGCGTGACGGCTCGGGGGCATCGGCAGTGGGCTGCTGCGCTGGGCGGAATGGGGTGATGCGTACGACTCGGATCCGATCTGTGCAGATCCGATCTGTGCAGTCCGATCTGTGCAGATCCGTGCCGTGCAGATCCGTACTGATCCGGTCGGTGCAGATCCGTGCAGAACCGGTCGAGCATGGACCGATGCTGGCAGCAGCGATGCAGACCCGGGTGATGGAAGGCGTTGAGGTGGAGGCCGCCGTGGCGCAGGCCTCCGCAGGCGAGCAGAGCGGGGCTGGGGGCGTTCCCGGCGGGACCGGCTGGCAGCCGTCCAGCCCCTTGCAGCTGAACGGTCGTGGGACTGCCCGTGCGTTGCGCTGCCGCGTGCTGCAGTCGCCCCTGGCGGGGGTGAGCGATCGCATCTTCCGGGGCCTGGTGCGGCGTTGGGCCCCCGATGCGCTGTTGTTCACCGAGATGGTGAACGCCACCAGCCTGGAGCTGGGCCATGGCCGCATCAAGGTGGAGGAACTGGCGAGTGAAGCCGGGCCGATCGCGGTGCAGCTGTTTGATCACCGCCCCGAGGCCCTGGCCGAGGCGGCGCGGCGGGCGGAAGCCGCCGGCGCCTTTCTGATCGACATCAACATGGGGTGTCCGGTGCGCAAGATCGCCCGCAAGGGCGGCGGCAGCGGCCTGATCCGCGACCCCGATCTGGCCGCCCGACTGGTGGAGGCGGTGGCTTCAGCCGTGGCCCTGCCGGTGACCGTGAAGACCCGCCTGGCCTGGTGCGGTGCCGCAGAGAGTGCTGCCGAAGACGGTGGTGTTGCAGACGGTGGTGCTGCAGACAGTGGGGCGGCCGAAAAGGGTGCTGCTGAGGGTGCGGCTGCCACTCCCGGGGTGACCACTTCCGCGGTGACCACTGCTGGTGTGACGCCTGCCGCGATCGCCTGGTGCCGCCGCCTGGAGAGCGCCGGCGCCCGGCTGCTCACCCTGCATGGCCGCACCCGCGCCCAGGGGTTCCGCGGCCAGGCCGACTGGGGTGCCATCGCTGCTGTGAAGGCCAGCCTGCAGATCCCCCTGATTGCCAATGGCGACATCCACTCGCCTGCAGACGCTCTGCACTGCCTGCGGATCACCGGCGCCGACGGCGTGATGGTGGGCCGCGGCACGATGGGTGCCCCCTGGCTGGTGGGTCAGATCGATGCGGCCCTGAGCGGGCGAGCGGTGCCGCCGGCCCCGGATGCCCTCGGGCGGATCTGTCTGGCTGCTGAGCAGCTGCAGGCCCTGGTGCAGGCCCGCGGTGATCACGGCCTGCTGATCGCGCGCAAACACATGGGCTGGACCTGCACCGGTTTTGCCGGTGCTCCCCAGCTGCGCCATGCCCTGATGCGGGCCCCCACCCCGGCTGACGCCCTGGCCCTGCTGCAGCAGGCCGCCGAACCCCTGGGGGGTCTCGGAGCCCTGGGCTGAGACGCATCCCCGGGCTGCCGCGATCCTGGTCTGCTCCTGGAGCCCCGGCGCTCTGCTGCAGTCGCGAGGCCCGGATCAGGCGCGGTGCAGCGCAGCCGGGGTGGCTTCACAGGGCGGGGGCCGGTGCCAGGGCGGGGCAGGTGCGCGCCACCGGATCGCAGCGATAGATCAGCGGTTTCTGCCAGCTGAGCGGGATTTCGAGCAGATCGCGGCTGCCGGTGATCGCCTGCACCGCCAGCAGCACCATCACCAGCAGATTGAGGGCCAGATGCAGGCGCCGCAGCCGCGGCCGGCGTGTGATCTCCGGTCGGGCCGACAGGGTGAACAGCAGCAGACCGCTGAGCAACACCCCGCTCCAGTAGTGGGAACTCCAGAAACCGCTGCTGAGCGGGTTGTCGGAGATGCGCCAGATCTCCGGCTGGCCTCCGAGCCTCAGCAGCCCCGCCCAGGTGAGCAGCGCGAAGCTGGCCCGCAGGGCCGCCCGCCGCACCCGCAGCAACGCCAGCAGGGCCGCCAGGGTGCCAGCGGCCGCCAGCAGCAACAGGGCCAGCCGCGGTGCCCCGCCCTGGAACGGCTCGGCCGGATCCCAGGCGCGGCTCAGAAACGAGTACACCAGTGCGATCAGCACCGCCACCACCACCCCGGCCGTCACCCAGGCGCCGTGGTCGGTGTGTTCGCGATGCACCGCCGCCGGCTGCTGGGTGACGCCCAGACGCCGTTCGCGCACCAGGATCCCGAGCCGGATCGTCGCCCCCACCACCGGGTAGACGAACAGAATCACCAGCACCGGATGGAGCAGGGAAAACCAGTCGAGGGCTGTCATCGCAGAACGGCTGTCAAGGCGAAAGGGCTGTCATCGCGCAATGGCTGTCATGGCGGAGCGGCTGTCATGGCGGAATGGCTGTCATGGCAAATCGGCTGTCATGGCGCCACAAGGGGTCATGGCAGCACCTGCGGCCAGCTCTGGCGGATCAGCAGCAGCGTGAAATAGGGCTGATCCAGCGCCTCCACCTGGGCAGCCTGCGAAACCTGCTCATCCTCCCAGCCCACACGCCGCGCGAACAGGGCGTTCTCCAGCAGGCCGCGGCGCTCGAGCACGGCACGCACCCAGGGCCAGCGTCGTCCCAGTTTGAGCAGGGCCAGCACCGTACCGGAGGCTGCCGCCTGCTCCAGCAGCGCCTCGAAGGCCGCCGGGCTTGCGGGGGTGGGGCGGATCAGCAGCGCCTCCTGCTGCAGCACCAGGGGCCAGGCCAGACCGGCAGTGCAGGCGGCGGCCGCTGCTGCCGACACGGCGCTGATGCCGGGCACCACCCGCAGCGGGCAGGGGCGATGCCGTTCCAGCACGGCCAGCAGCACATAGGAGCAGCTGGCATAAAGCGAGGCATCCCCCTCGCAGAGCAGAACCACCGTCTGGCCGGCCGCGACGGCTTCCGCCAGGGCATCGGCAGCGGCATGCCAGGCCCGCCGGCGCGGCTCGGCCTCCTCCACCATGGGGAAATGCAACGGCAGCCGCTGCTGTGTGGCCGCAAGCCAGGGGGCGGCGATCCGGGCGGCCATGCCCTCACCGCCCGGTTCTGCCACCGGGTAGGCCACCAGCGTCGCTGCCTGGATCGCCCGCACGGCTGCCACCGTCAGCAGCTCCGGATCGCCCGGCCCCACCCCCACCAGCGTGAGTGAGGGGGAGCGGCCGGCCTCGGCGGCGGGCGGCACCAGGGGCGGAAGGGCCGGGGGATCAGCCGAAGCGGGCGGCAGCAAGGCCAGGCGGCGAACGCAGGCCTTTCTAGGGTGGTGCGCCCGTGCGGATCGGCCCGATGAGTCATCTGCAGATCTATCCCATCCATCCAGGCCAGCTGCCGCTGCCGAGCCTGGCCAGCAACGACGCCGAGCTGATCGCCACGGAACTGGCCCAGCGCGGTCTCGGCTTCGAGCGCTGGCCGGCGCGGGTGGCCCTGCCCGAGACGGCCACTCCGCCCCAGATCCTGGAGGCCTATCGGACTGAGATCGCCCGGGTGCAGGCCAGCGGCACTTACCCGACCGTGGATGCGATCCGGATGACGCCGGATCACCCCGAGCGGCAGGCGCTGCGGCGCAAGTTCCTCTCCGAACACACCCACAGCGAGGACGAGGTGCGCTTCTTCGTGGAGGGGCGGGGCCTGTTCTGCCTGCACATCGGGGAAGAGGTGCTGCAGGTGCTGTGCGAACGCGGCGACTTCCTGCGGGTGCCCGCCGGCACCAAACATTGGTTCGACATGGGTAGGGCGCCGCAGTTCACCGCCATCCGCTTCTTCGACAACCCCGAGGGCTGGGTGGCGCAGTTCACAGGCGATCCGATCGCCCTCGACTATCCGCTGCTGGAGTGAGAGCCGCAGGGCAGCGCCCCGGGTGGCGGCCCGTTCTCCGCTCGTCCGGGTGGGCCGCCGCTGCCCTGCGCCAGGTCGCCTCGCCGCTGACTGATTGGCCGCAGAGCGCCTTGCTGCAGACTGCTTTGCCACACCTCGCTTGGTCGCAGACTGGCTTGCCGGCAACCCCTTGGCCGCAGACCGCTTTGCCGCAGACCGCTGGGCTGTGGCGCGTCAGCGCGGGTTGCCGTTGTAGAGAACCTGGAGCACGGAGCGACCATCCGGGGAGACCAGGATCTCGGTTTCGCTGGTGGGGGCGCTGTTCTGCACCTGCCAGCCCGGAGGCCCCCCCAGGAAACGGAACAGGAATCCCTGGGGATCGCGCCGCAGCAGGCAGGGATTGTTCACCTCGGAGGTGGCGAACATGCACGCCGCGGGGTGATACAGAGACAGCCCACCATTGAGTCGGGTGGCTGTGTTGCGGGCCAGATTCAGGGCGCGCACCCGGTCGTAGGGGGTTTCTGCCTGCTGGGCCTGCAGGGGAGTGATCGCGAGCAGCAGGCTGCCGGCGATCAGCAGGGCGGAGCGCCGCAGCTGGTGGCTGAAGGCGATGGACGCACGCCTGGAGCTGCACTGGGGCGACGGCAAGGCCATCGATCGGAGCTGAGGGGGGCTCCAGTATCCCCTGAACCGATCGGCAGTCGGCAGGGCCGCTCACAGATCGGTGGTGAGCCGCCGGAGCGATCGGGCGGAGATCAGGCCCCGACCGGACCGACGGCGAACGGACGCACGACGCTGACCCGACGCTCCGAGGCGGGCGACGCCTGGAAGGCATGGACCGCAGCAGCCGGTTCGCGGGGCTCGGCGGGCTGCGGAACCGTGGGCAGGGGCGCCACCGGCGGGCGGGAGCCGGCCTCCTCGCTGAGGCGGACAGGGGTGGTGAGGATGTAGCCGCGACCGTAGATGTTGCGGATCAGCTCGTTGGCCTTCGCTCCCTGGGCCAGACGTGTGCGCAGCCCATGCACGGCCCGGGCCAGGCTGACATCACTGACCTCGCTGTGGCCCCATACGGCGGTGACGATGCGCTCCTTTTCAAGCACCTCCTGCGGATGACGGCAGAGAAAAGAAAGGAGCCGCAACTGCAGCGGTGACAGCGGAATGAGCGTGTCATCGAGCCAAAGACTCTCGCCGTCCCTGACTCGGAACGGACCGAAATGGAACGTGATACTCATCGGAAGTCCCAATCCTGAACTGATGATCCCCGCAACGCTTCGGAACTGTCCATACTCATTGCTGCGTAGTGCAGCGCAGGCCCGGGGCACCGCCACCGACCCGCGCACTCCCTGCCTTGGCCCGGTCTCCATGACTCAGCCTCCTGCACACGTTTTCCTGCTCCGAGCGTTCGCCCCGCAGCCCTGATCGCGGGCAGCCCTGATTGCGGGCAGTGGGGTCCTCAGCCCGCCGGCCCGGGCGGCTCCACCTCCGGCAGCAGCACCTGAGCCTGCACCCACAGGGTTGCCTGGTGGATCAGGGCGGCGCCGCGCAGCCCCAGCTTCTCGCTGATGCGCCGCCGGTGGGTGTCGGCCGTGTGCACCGATACGCCCAGGGTGGTGGCCAGTTGCTGGCTGCTGAGCCCCTGGCCCAGCCGGGCCAGCACCATCCGCTCGCGGGCGGTCAGCAGGGCCAGCCGTTCCTGCAGCGCCTCGGCTTCGGCGGCGGCGGGATCCGGCACCCCCATCAGCAGATTGAGGGCCCCGATCAGATCCTCGTAGGCGCGGCTCTTGTCCAGCACGGCCTCGATCGTGCGCTGCAGGCGGCGCGGCCGCTGGAAGCTCTCGGCATGGCTGGAGAGCACGATCACCCGCCCGGGCGGATGGGTGGCGGCGAGATGGTCGGCGACCGTCAGGCCCCAGCCATCGGGCAGCTCCAGATCGAGGATCACCACATCGGGCCGGCAGGCATCGCAAGCCGCGATCGCCTCATGGCAGCTGCGCACCGCTGCCACCACTTCGATGCCGGGTCGGGTGCGCAGCATCGCGGCCAGCAGCTCCAGGAACAGGCCCTGGTCATCGACAAGGAGACAGCGCAGAGGCCTCATCGTTGCAACAGCCTCTTCATTGCAACAGCCTCCTCATTGCAGCGCCGCTCCCAGATAGGAAGCGTGCAGTCGCTCATCCTGCAGCAGGGCACGGGCTGCTCCCTGCAACGTGATGGCACCGGCCTCCAGCACCACCCCGCGATCAGCGATCTCCAGCGCCGCTCGCGCGTTCTGCTCCACCAGCAGCATCGCCAGCCCGTCGCGATGCAGGCTGGCCAGGGTCTGCATCAGCTCCTGCACCAGCTTTGGGGCCAGGCCGAGGCTGGGTTCATCGAGCAGCAGCAGCCGCGGCCGTGCCATCAGCGAGCGGGCGATCGCCAGCATCTGCTGCTCACCGCCTGAAAGGCTGCCAGCCAGCTGCCAGCGCCGTTCCGCCAGGCGTGGGAACAGGCCATAGCAACGCTCCAGATCCTGGCTGATGCCGGGGCGGTCCCGCCGCAGCCAGGCGCCCAGCTCCAGATTGGCGGCCACGCTCTGGCGGCTCAGCACCCGCCGCCCCTCCGGGCAGTGAACGATGCCGAGTCGCACGGTCGTCTCGGTGCGCGTGCGGGCCAGATCGCGGCCGCACCAGTGCAGGCTGCCGGCCGAGGGCCGCACCAGCCGGGAGATGGCCTGCAGCGTCGTGCTCTTGCCGGCGCCATTCGCCCCCAGCAACGCCAGCAGTTCCCCCTGGCGCACGCACAGATCGAGATCGCGCACCGCCGGAATGGCGCCGTAATGCACCGTCAGCCCCCGCAGTTCCAGCAGGGGGGCGGGCGCCGGGGCGCCTGGGGCGGATCCAGGCCTGGGTTCGCTCATGCTGGCGCTCCCAGGTAGGCCTCAACCACCTTCGGGTCGTGGCGCACCTGTTCGGGGGTGCCCAGCGCGATCCGTTCACCGAAGTTGAGCACGGCGAGCCGATCGCACAGCTGCATCACCAGCGGTACGTGGTGTTCGATTAGCAGGATCGTGAGCGAGAAGCGCTGGCGCAGCTCCCGGATCAACGCGGTGAGTTCCTCCTTTTCAACCGGATTCATGCCTGCTGCCGGTTCATCGAGCAGCAGCAGCTTGGGATCGGTGGCCAGGGCCCGGGCGATCTCCAGCCGGCGCCGCTGGCCATAGGCGAGGTGGGCGGCGGCCCGGGCCGCTGCATCCTGCAGTCCCACCAGCTCGAGCAGCTCCTGCCGGCGTCGCTGCCGCTGGCGGGGCTCTGGGCCCTGAGGGCGTTGCAGCAGGGCGACCTCGACGTTTTCGGCGACGCTGAGGGTGGTGAACAGGCGCAGATTCTGGAAGGTGCGGGCGATGCCGAGCCGGTTGATGCGGGCCGGATCGAGCCCTCGCAGCGTCCTGCCGTCGAACCGCAGCCGGCCATCACTGGGGGTGATCACGCCGGAGAGGGCATTGAACAGTGTCGTTTTGCCGGCGCCATTGGGACCGATCAGCCCGAAGATCTCGCCGGCGGCCACGCTGAAGCTGATGCGATCGAGGGCGGTCACCCCCCCGAAACGGCAGGTGAGGGTCTCGATCTCCAGCAGAGGCGGCACGGTCATCGCTTCCATCAGCGCCGCTCCCGGCCGAGGCGGCCCAGCTGTTCCAGCCGCTCCGGGCTGATCAGGCCGCGGGGGGCCAGCACCGGCCCCAGCAGGATCACCAGCCCGAACAGCACCAGGCGCACATCGCCCACCGGCCGCAGCAGTTCCGGCAGGGCGGTGAGCAGCAGGCCCCCCAGCACCGGCCCCAGCCAGGTGCGCGAACCGCCCAGCACCACGAAGGCCAGGGTGGTGATGCAGACATCAAAACTGCCCTGGCGGGCGTTCCAGGTGTTGAGGAAATGGGCCGCCAGCGCCCCGGTGGCCCCGGCCACCGCCGCACTGAGCACAAAGGCGCTCAGCTTCACCCGGGCGGTGTCGATGCCGATGCAGGCCGCGGCCAGTTCGTCGTCGCGGATCGCTGCCATCGCCTGACCCAGGGGCAGGCACTCCAGCCTCTGGCACAGCCAGCAGGCCCCGGCCAGCAGTGCCGCCGCCGGCAGCAGATAGCCGCTGGCCTCGGTGAAGGGCTGGGGGATGGCGAAGATTCCCACGGCGCCACCGGTGAACGGCAGGTTGAGAATCGCCACCCGCACGATTTCCACCAGGGCGATGGTGGCGATCGCCAGGTAGATCCCGCGCAGCCGCAGCACCAGGGCGCCCACCAGGGCCGCCAGCGCCGCCGCCAGCAGGGCTCCGAGCAGCAGTTCCAGCGCCAGGGCGGAAAGGGGAAAGGGAGCTGCGGCGCTGCGGGGGGCCAGCCAGCCGGTGGAGAGCAGGGCAGCCAGGGTGCCGCCCACCGCATAGAAGGCCGGTGTGGCCAGCGACAGCTGCCCCGCCGCCAGGGGCAGGTAAACCGACACCGCCAGCAGGGCGCCGAGCAGCATCTGCACCAGCAGGCCGTTGTCGATCACGCGGAGGCCTCCGGCAGCGCTTCTGGCGGCGAGGTGCTCGCCTGCTGCCCGCAGGTCATGCGGCAGCCGGGTGTTGCGTTCGATCGCCCCAGCAAGGTTGCGAGCGGCGTTGCAGCGGTGGCGCGTGAGCTCATACCCGATCCTCCTGGGAGCGCCCGAGCAGGCCGCTGGGGCGAATCAGCAACACGAGAAACAGCACGGCGAAGGCCAGGGCATCGCGCCAGCCGGAGGCCTCGCCGGGCACGAGTGCCTCCGCCAGCCCCAGCAGCAGACCGCCGGCGATGGCACCAGGCACGCTGCCCAGTCCGCCGAGCACCAGCACCGCCAGCCCCTTGAGGCCGTAGCCGATGCCGAAGTACGGCCCGGTGAGGCTGACGCTCAGCCCGATCAGACCGCCCCCCAGGCCGGCGAGCACGCCGCTGATCACAAAGGCCAGCCGCACCATCGCGGCGCTGGGGATGCCGAGCAGGCGGGCGGTGGTGAAGTCTTCGGCGACGGCCCGCAGGGCCCTGCCGCCGCGGCTGCGCTCCAGCCAGAGCGTTAAGGCCAGCACGGCCGTAGCGCAGATCAGCAGCAGCAGCACCTGCACGGTGCGGATGCGGGCCGCGCCGAGCGCCAGCGATTCCGGCAGGCCGGCGAGGCTGGAGGCAGCGGCGGGGAAGGCATAGCCCTCGGCTCCCATCAGGATCTGCAGCAGGTTCACCAGCACCACACCGGCTCCGAGGCTGGTGATCAGCGACAGCAGCGGCTCGGCCCCGCGACGTCGCAGTGGCGCGAAGGCGACCGCCTCCACCAGCAGGCCCACTGCACCACAGGCGACGGCCGCCAGCAGCAGGGCCGGCGCGAACGGCAGCGCCCAGGGCAGGCTCCAGCCGGGCAGGGCACCGTTCACCCCGATCGGACCGCCCATCAGCAGGAAGGTGAGGTAGCCGCCGAGGCTGAACAGGGCCCCCTGGGCGAAATTGATTACCCCCAGCACCGAGAACACCAGTGTGTAGCCCAGGGCCACCAGGGCATACACCCCACCAGCGGCGGCGCCGTTGAGCAGGGTCTGAAGCAGGGCCGCGATCATCGCGATGCCCCCTGCAGTGCCTGTTGCCGCACCAGGGTGAAGCGACCGTTGCGACCATCGGGCGCCATCTGCACCTGCGCCACAAAGAAGCGCTCCTGGATCACCTCACCATCGCTGGCGAAGCGGATCGGACCAAGCGGCGTGTCGTAGCGGCCGCGCAGCAGCTCCGCCATCAGCCGGCGGCGGCCCTCGGCGAGGGTGATGCCGTTCAGGTCGCCCCGCTGCTGCAGCCGTTGGATCGCCTCGAACAGCACCTGATAGGCCGTGAACGCCTGGGCGGCGATCTGGGGCGGCGGCCCGGCGGCGCCGCTGCGGCGATAGAGCTGCAGGAAGGCGCGGTTGATCGGACTGTTCAGTTCCGGGCTATAGGCCTGGGCGATCAGGATGCCGTCGCAGTGCCGGCGGCAGATCGGATAGATGTTGGGGGTGTTCAGGCCGTTGCCTACCACGATCTGACCGCGGTAGCCCAGTTCGCGCAGCTGCCGCACCAGGTTGCCGCCGTCGACCGCCTGCACCGAGATCACCACCAGCTCGGGCTGCAGCGGCAGCACGGCGGTGATCGGATTCTGGAAATCGTTCTGACCCATCTGGGTGCGCTGCACACTCAGTGGCTTCAGGCCACGCGCTGCGAGAGCCTGTTCAAAGATCGCGATTTCGGCGGTGCTGTAGGCATCGTCCTGGGCATAAAACAGGGCGACGCGGCGCAGGCTCGGATCGCGACGCAGGGCCTCCTGCAGCGACAGCGGTGCGATCACCGAGCTCTGGGCGGAAACGCGGCTGATGAAGGAGCCGATCTGGGGGATGCCCCGGGCGGTGTTGGAGGGAGCCACCACCGGCACGCCACGGCGCTGGGCGATCGGATCGGCGGCGAAGGCCTGCTGCGACAGGGTGGGGCCGATCAGGGCCAACACCCCCTGCTGGATCAGCAGGTTGAAGGCGGCGATGGCACTGGCTTCATCGGAGGCGCCATCTTCAAGGCGCAGCCGCACCGGGCGGTCCGCGCTGCGATCGAACCAACGCTGGGCCAGCGTCAGCCCCAGCCGTTGATCCTGCCCGTAGAGGTTGGCGTTGCCGGTGAAGGCGATGGCCGCCCCGATCGTGAGGACACCACCGGCTTGCTCTGCAGCCGGCAGGCGGCGGCTGGCTGGATCACTGCCTCGCCCCAGCAGCGCGAGGCTGGTGAGGGCCAACGCCAGCACGGCCGCCAGCCGGGTTGAGCTTCGTTGCCGCAGTTGCAGTGGGGTGACCTCACACACCGGCGGCGGGTCCCTGCATCAGGCGATCTGGGCGAAGGCGCTGCGGAAGGCTTCGAGCGTGGCGTCGATGTCGGCGTCGCTGTGGGCTAGGGAGGTGAAGCCCGCTTCGAATGAACTGGGGGCGAGGTACACGCCGCGCTCGAGCATCGCCCGGTGCAGCTTGCCGAAGCGCACCGTGTCGGTGGCCTTGGCCTCCTCGAAGTTGCGGACCGGCCCCTCGCACAGGAAGAAGCCGAACATGGCGCTGATGTTGCCGCCGCAATAGGGCAGACCGGCGGCGCGGGCCGCTTCGCCGATGCCATCCGACAGGCGGCGGGTGATTGCCTCAAGGCGTTCGTAGGTGCCGGGCTGCTTGAGCAGCTCCAGGGTCTTGATGCCGGCGGTCATCGCCAGCGGATTCCCGCTGAGGGTGCCGGCCTGATACATCGGGCCCGCCGGCGCCACCATCGCCATGATGTCGGCCCGGCCGCCGTAGGCGCCCACCGGCAGACCGCCGCCGATCACCTTGCCCATCGTGGTGAGATCGGAAGTGATGCCGAACTTCGCCTGGGCGCCGCCGTAGCTGATCCGGAAGCCGGTCATCACTTCGTCGAACACCAGCAGGGCGCCGTGCTCACGGGTGATCTCGCGCAGCCCTTCGAGGAAGCCCGGTTCGGGGGTGATGAAGCCGGCGTTGCCGACCACCGGCTCGAGGATCACACCGGCGATCTCACCGGCATTGGCGGCGAACAGGGCCTTGACCGCCTCCAGGTCGTTGTAGGGGGCGGTGAGGGTGGCGGCGGTGGTGGACTTGGGCACGCCCGGCGAATCGGGCAGGCCCAGGGTGGCCACCCCGGAGCCGGCCTTGACCAGGAACATGTCGGCGTGGCCGTGGTAACAGCCCTCGAACTTGATCACCTTCTCGCGGCCGGTGAAGGCGCGGATCAGGCGCAGCACCGCCATGCAGGCCTCGGTGCCGGAATTGACGAAACGCACCATCTCCACCGAGGGCACCGCGTCAATCACCATCTCGGCGAGACGGTTCTCCAGTTCACAGGGGGCCCCGAAGCTGGTTCCCTTCTCCAGGGCGGTCTGCAGGGCCGTGATCACCTCGGGGTGGGCGTGGCCGCAGATCGCCGGTCCCCAGCTGCCCACATAGTCGATGTAGCGGTTGCCATCGACGTCCCAGGCGTAGGCGCCGCGGACGCGATCGAACACGATCGGCTGGCCGCCGACGGAGCGGAATGCCCGCACCGGCGAGCTGACGCCGCCGGGCATCAGCGTCTGGGCGGCGGCGAAGATCTCCTCGGAACGGGTGGTGTCGAGGGCAGAAGCCATGGCGGGCGCCGAAGGGGAGGCCGAACTCAAGGGAATCCGTGAAGAGAACGTGTGGGATGAAGCCCCGGGCATCCTGACGCAGAAGCGCACCGCTGCGAGCCCCGCCGGCCGTTGTGTGGCAAACCGCGAAGTTGGCTGGCCCTGGCGGCCCCGGTGTGGGGGCGAGGCACTGCCGATCGCCCGGCCTTCGGTCAGCATGGCCGCGACCCCGCCGATGCCGTGACAAGCGCCCCTGCGATTCCTGCCGCCAGCCCGGGCGGCCCGGCTGCGGCCGGCAGCACCCCCGCCTCCCCCGCCGGTTCCGCCGCCGCGGCTGCCACTCCCGACTGGGAGGATCTGGCGCGCCGTTGTCGCCGGCTGCTGCCGCCGCGGGCCGTGGTCAGCGCCCGTCAGGAGCTGCTGGCCTACGACTGCGATGGCCTGACGCTGCATCGCTATCAACCGCCCCTGGTGGTGCTGCCGGAAACCACCGAGCAGGTGGCGGCTGTGGTGCGGCTGTGCCACGAGCGCGGTGTGCCGTTCGTGGCCCGCGGCAGCGGTACCGGCCTGTCGGGTGGCGCCCTGGCCGAGACGCCGGCCCTGGTGATCGCCACCAGCCGCATGCGGCGGATCCTGGAGCTCGACCTGGCCAACCGGCGGGTGACGGTGCAGCCGGGGGTGATCAACAGCTGGGTGAGCCGCGCCGTGGCGGCCGACGGTTACTACTACGCTCCCGATCCCTCCAGCCAGGTGGCCTGCAGCATCGGCGGCAATGTCGCCGAGAACTCGGGTGGCGTGCACTGCCTCAAGTACGGCGTCACCAGCAACCATGTGCTCGGTCTGGAGGTGGTGCTCAGCGACGGCAGCATCACCACCCTGGGGGGCGATCTGCCGGAGATGCCGGAGCTGGATCTGCGCGGGGCCTTCATCGGCAGCGAAGGCACCCTGGGGATCACCACGGCGATCACCCTGCGGCTGCTGCGCAGCCCCGATAGCGTGGCGGTGCTACTGGCGGATTTCACCTCGATGGAGGCCGCCGGCGAAGCGGTGCGGGCGGTGACCGAGGCGGGTGTGCTGCCGGCCGGGATGGAGATGATGGACCGCCTCTGCATCGAGGCGCTCAACGACTACTTCGGCGCCGAGGAGTATCCGGCCGATGCGGCGGCGGTGCTGTTGATCGAGCTCGATGGTCTCGAGGCTGAGGTGGCGGAGGCGGTGACCCTGGCAGCGGAGCTCTGTCGCCGCAGCGGGGCCCGCACGATCCGCGAAGCCCGCGATCCCGAGGAGCGGGCGCTGCTCTGGAAGGGTCGCAAGTCGGCGATCTCAGCCCTGGGCCGCCGCTTCCCCAGCTATTACCTGCAGGACGGCGTCGTGCCGCGGGGGGTGCTGCCGCAGGTGCTGGCCGAGATCGAGGCGCTCAGCGCCCGCCATGGCCTGCCGGTGGCCAACGTGTTCCACGCCGGCGACGGCAACCTGCACCCGTTGATCCTCTACCGCAACGGCGATCCGGGTGTGGGGGAGCGGGTGGAGGCCCTCGGAGCCGACATCCTGCGCCTCTGCCTGGCGGTGGGCGGCAGCATCACCGGTGAGCACGGGGTGGGCATCGACAAGCGCTGCTACATGGACTGGATGTTCAGCCGCGATGATCTGGAGACGATGCAGCGGCTGCGCCAGGCCCTTGATCCCCGCCAGCTGGCCAATCCCGGCAAGTTGTTCCCCACCCCCGGCGGCTGCGCCGAGGCGGCCCGGCGCCGTGGTGAACTGCCGGGCGGCCAGAGGCTGGAGGTGTTCTGAGCTGCGGCATCCACCCGGCTCCTGCGCCGGCCGCGGCACCGGCTGCGCTCTCCTTCCCCTGCCCGCTGAGCCCTTGTCTGAGCCTGCGTGTGACCCGGCCTCGCTGCCTCGCCGTCCTACCGCCTGCCCGCTGTTGCCGCTGAGCCCATGCCGTCGTTCGCCGCCTTGATCGGTGCCGCCGCTGCCGGGATGGGAGCCGGCCTGATCAATGCCGTTGCCGGCGGTGGTTCCCTGCTCAGCTTCCCGCTGCTCACCGGCCTGGGCCTGCCGGCCCTGATCGCCAACACCACCAACAGCGTGGCCCTGTCACCGGGCTACGGCGGTGCCGCCTGGGCTCAGCGCCGCGATCTGGCCGGCCAGGGGGGGCGACTGGTCCTGCTGTTGCCGGTGGCGGCGCTGGGGGGCCTGCTGGGGGGGCTGCTGCTGCTGCATAGCGGCGAACGGCTGTTCCGCTCCCTGGTGCCCTGGCTGATCCTTCTGGGATCGCTGTTGCTGGCGTTGCAGGAGCCGCTGCGGAACCGGCTGCAGCAGCGTCTGGGGCGCCTGCGGCCCGGCGGGCCGAGCGCTGACGGCGATGGGGCACCAGGCGGGGATCGGCTCCCAGCCTGCGGTCGGCGTGCTGGCGGTTGGCGTCGATGGGGCCGGTGGCGTGGGGGTGGGCGGGGCCTTGCGGAGGCCCTGAGCCTGCCGCCGGTGCTGCTGGCCTCGCTGTATGGGGGCTATTTCGGTGCCGGGCAGAGTGTGATCCTGCTGGCGGTGCTCGGCATCTGTCTGCAGGACAGCCTGCCGCGGCTGAATGGGTTGAAGCAGGCGATCGCCCTGGCGGCCAATCTCAGCGCCGCGCTGCTGTTCGTGGCTCTGGGGCGGGTGGACTGGTCCCTGGCCGCGGCTCTCGGGCTGGGCTCCCTGCTGGGGGGCGCCCTGGGCGGCCGGCTGGTTGGCCACCTCGATCCCGCTCTGCTGCGGGGGCTGGTGGTGACGGGCGGCGTGATCATCGCCCTGCTGTTTCTGCTGCGCGGCTGAGGCCCAGAACCGGGCTGATCGCGGGGCGGGCCACGGCTGAGACAGGGGCCGGCCGGCGACGGTTTTCCGCCCGCACAGCGGCGAGGACGGCGGCGGATCGGTGTAGATTTTCATCAAAGATTCAGATCACTCCACCCTCACCCCCCAGCTGTCAAACATCAGCACCGGCTGTTCCGCATCAGCACTGGCTGTTGCCCATCAGCACTGGCTGTTCAGCGTTAGCACTGGCTGTTCAGCATCAGCACCATCTGTCGATCCATGCTGTCTGCCCTGGCGTCGTCCCGGGTCGATCTGTGCGGATCCCGCTGATCCATTTCTCCTCCCCCGCGTGCGCATCCCGCTGTATCCGTTCAGGGGCTGGATGTAGCGTTTGACCAGGCAGGGGACACTACTCGTAGCGTCCACACGGCTCCTGGAAGGCGGTAATCGCCCCCATCGGGGCCCCCAAAGCACCTGCGTGGTTGAAGTGAAATCATCTTGAAAAGGCGTAGACCCATTGCGGCAACTGGGGTCTTGGTGTTCGTCCCACCCCCTGAACGGATAC
>JBJTQH010000042.1:0-10298 GCA_046075505.1 Cyanobium sp.
CCTGAGATCGCCCGGCGGGTGAAGGCCTTCAGCGAGGCCAACCCCAACGCAGCGATCATCCGCCTGGGCATTGGCGATGTGACCGAACCGCTGCCCGAGGCCTGCCGCACGGCCATGAAGGCTGCCGTTGATGAGATGGGCACCCGCGAAGGCTTCCACGGCTATGGCCCGGAGCAGGGCTACCTGTGGCTGCGCGAGGCGATCGCCCAGCACGATTTCCAGGCCCGCGGCTGCCAGATCTCCGCTGAAGAGATCTTCGTGTCGGACGGATCGAAGTGCGACAGCGCCAACATCCTAACATCCTCGGCGCCGGCAATCGCATCGCTGTGACCGACCCGGTGTACCCGGTGTATGTGGACAGCAACGTGATGGCGGGCCGCACCGGCGATGCCGATGACGCCGGCCAGTACGGCGGGCTTACCTACCTGCCGATCAGCGCCGAGAACGGCTTCACCGCGCAGATCCCGAGCGAGAAGGTGGATCTGATCTACCTCTGCTTCCCCAACAACCCAACCGGTGCGGTGGCCAGCAAGGAGCAGCTCAAGGCCTGGGTGGATTACGCCCGCGCCAATGATGCCCTGATCCTGTTCGACGCCGCCTATGAGGCCTTCATCCAGGATCCCTCGCTGCCCCACTCGATCTATGAGATCGAAGGCGCTCGCGAGTGCGCCATCGAATTCCGCTCGTTCTCCAAGAACGCCGGCTTCACCGGCACCCGCTGCGCCCTCACCGTGGTGCCCCGCGGCCTGATGGGCACCGCCGCCAATGGCGAGAAGGTGGAGCTGTGGGGCCTGTGGAATCGCCGCCAGTGCACCAAGTTCAACGGCGTCAGCTACATCGTGCAGCGCGGCGCCGAGGCGGTGTATTCCCCTGAGGGCCAGGCCCAGGTGAAGTCGCTGATCAGCTTCTACATGGAGAACGCCGCGATCATCCGCCGCGAGCTGAGTGCCGCCGGTCTGCAGGTGTACGGCGGTGAGCAGGCCCCCTACGTGTGGATCAAGACGCCGGCGGGTATCGATTCCTGGGGCTTCTTCGACCTGCTGCTCAGCCAGGCCCACGTGGTGGGCACCCCCGGCAGCGGCTTCGGCGCCGCCGGGGAAGGCTACTTCCGCCTGTCGGCGTTCAACAGCCGCGACAACGTGCTGGAGGCGATGCGGCGGGTTCAGGCGGCACTGGCCTGAGCCTCCGGTTCCCAGGCTCCCGGTGCCACCCGACTCCTCCCCGAGGGCACCGGCCGCTCTGATCACATTGACCGCTCGCTCACCCGCAGCGCTTTAGCCGGCAGCAGCTGCTGCCCCGATCAGGCCGCCCTGCCTGGTGGTCAGGGCGGCGCCGGGCGACGATGGAGCTGACCGCCTGTCAGTCTGTGCTCAACCCCAGTCGGATCCGGGTGCTTGCGGTGGGCAAGGTGCGCAAGCGCTGGATCCTGGAGGGTGTGGCCACCTACCTGCAACGCCTGCCGGGGCTGCAGGTGTGCGAACTGAAGGACGCCACCCCAGCGCGGGAAGGCCAGGCGCTGCTCGCGGAGCTGCGCGCTGAGGAGCAGCTGGTTGCCCTCAGCGAGGAGGGGGAACAGCTGGGATCGGTGGCCCTGGCTGATCGCCTGCAGGGATCAGGCTCCCGGCGTCTGGCGTTTGTGATCGGCGGTGCTGACGGCCTCGATGGGGCCGTCAAGGCACGCGCCAGCTGGACCCTCAGCCTTTCGCCGCTCACCTTTCCCCATGAACTGGCCCGCCTGCTGCTGCTGGAGCAGCTCTACCGGGCCCTGTCGATTCAGCAGGGGGGCGCCTATCACCGGCGTTGAGCGACCGCCGACTTTCGCTGTGCTCCAGCAGGCTTCAGCTGTGCTCCCGCAGGAAGGTGATCGTGCTCTGTAGCTCCTCGGCGAAGCGGTCGATCTCTTCGAGGCTGGTGGTGAACGCCAGGCTGGCTCGCGCGGTGGCACTGAGTCCGTAATGGCGATGCAGGGGCTGGGTGCAGTGGTGGCCACTGCGGATGCAGATGCCGGCGGAATCGAGCAGGGCCGCGATGTCATGGGCGTGCAGCCCCTCCACGTGGAAGGAGGCCAGCGCCGCCCGATGGGGCTGCTGCTCCGGCGTTGGGCCGAGGAGGGTGAGACCGTCGATCGCCTGCAGACGCTTGAACAGATGGCGGGTGAGCCGCTGCTCCCAGGCCTGGATGCGTTCCATGCCGAGGTCGCGTAAATACTCGATTGCCGCCCCCATGCCGATCGCTTCGCCGATCGCCGGGGTGCCGGCTTCGAACTTGTGGGGCAGATCGGCCCAGCTGCTGTGCTCCAGGAACACGTCCTGGATCATTTCACCGCCCCCCAGGAAGGGCGGCATCGCCTCCAGCAGCGCCTCGCGTGCCCACAGGAAGCCCATGCCGGTGGGGCCGCAGAACTTATGGGAGGAGCCCACAAGAAAGTCGCAACCCAGTTTGGCTACATCCACGGCCATGTGCGGCAGGCTCTGGCAGGCATCCACCAGCAGCAGGGCGCCGACGGCATGGGCCAGGGGCGCGATCTCGGCGATCGGATTGAGGCAGCCGAGGGTGTTGCTCACCTGCACCAGGCTCACCAGCCGGGTGCGCTCATTGAGCTTGGC
The DNA here is from genome assembly GCA_046075505.1 of Cyanobium sp. Classification (GTDB taxonomy): domain Bacteria; phylum Cyanobacteriota; class Cyanobacteriia; order PCC-6307; family Cyanobiaceae; genus Cyanobium. The sequence continues at coordinate 2,607 of JBJTQH010000042.1, forward strand.
GCGCAGATCATCGCAATCGAGTTCGCCGCTGTCGGTGAGGCCCACGTGGCGCAGCACGCAGCCGGTGCGGGCCGCCAGCAGCTGCCAGGGCACCAGATTGCTGTGGTGCTCCATCAGGGTCAGCAGCACCTCATCACCCGGGCGCAGGTTGGCCTCTCCCCAGGTGCGCGCCACCAGGTTGATCGCCTCGCTGGCATTGCGGGTGAACACGATCTCGCGGGCACTGACCGCTCCCACGAAGGCGGCGACGCTGTCGCGGGCAGCCTCGAACTGCTCGGTGGCGCGGGCGCTGAGCTGGTGGGCGCCGCGGTGGACGTTGGCGTTGTCGTGGCCGTAGTAGTGCTGCAGGGCCTCCAGCACCTGGTGTGGCTTCTGACTGGTGGCGGCGTGATCGAGATAGATCAGCGGCTGGCCGAGACAGGCCGTCTGGGCGAGCAGCGGGAAATCGGGCCGGGTCAGGGCCGAGAGGTCCTCTAGCGGAGGCTCCTGCGGGCCAGCCTGGATCTCGGCGTGATCGACATCGCTGTGATCGACGGGGGCTGTGGGGGTGAGCGTCATCGGTCGATCGGATGCCCCAGGAGGGAGGGAAGGGGGTGCCAGGCGGCAGCGCTGGCGGGCAGATCAGCGAGGATTTCCTCGCAGTACCCGCGCAGCAGCAGGGCTGCGGCCTGATCGGCAGCGATGCCCCGGCTCTGCAGATAGAACAGCTCATCCTGCTGCAGCCGGCTCACCGTGGCGCCATGGGCGCAGCGCACATCATCGGCGACGATCTCCAGTTCGGGCTTGGTGTCCACCCGGGCGCGGTCGCTGAGCAGCAGGCTGCGACTGAGCTGGGAGGCATCGGTGCGCTGCGCCTGTCGCGGCACCCGCACGGCGCCATTGAACACACTGCGGCCGGCACCATCGGCCACCACCTTGTGCAGCTGATCGAGACGGCCTTCCGGACCGCGGAACTCCACCTGGCTGTGGCAGTCGCCGCTCTGGCGATCGTGCACCAGCTGCAGACTGCGCAGACGGCTGAGGGCGCCTCCATCGGGTTGGAGCAGCCGTGGTTCGAGCCGCGACAGCCCCCAGCCGGCGGTGGCGGAGACCAGGGACAGTTCGCTGCCAGGCTCCTGGCTGGCGACCAGATGGGCGAGCAGCACCGCCTCGGGATGGCCTGGGGCCAGCAGCCCGTGCTGCAGCCTGGCACCAGCACCCAGGTGGGTTTCAACAACGACGCTGGTGAGGTTGGCTCCGCTGCTGCGATGCACCTGCAGCAGGGACAGGCTGGCTCCCTCCTCGAGCAGCAACAGCACCCGCAGCGGCAGCAGGGTGGCGTGGGGGCCGGCATCGCTCACCAGTTCCAGCACCGGCTCCACCGTTCCCTGCACCCGCAGGGCCAACACCTGGCTGGCCGCCGCCTTGTTGAGCAGCACGGGCCAGTGGCCGCGGCAGCCGCTGCTTTCCAGAATCTGACCGAGATGCTGCTGCAGCTCCGCTTCGCTCAGCGGGCTGAGACCCTGCGGCAGGACCACTGCTTCGAGGGGATCGCGGCGTCCATCCCACACGAGCCGAAAGCTGGACGGTGCAGGCTCAGGCCCTGCAGCAGCGGCGGATGGAGCCGCCAGCAGGGCCGCCGGATCGAGAGCCTGCAGCGCGGCCAGATCGGTGAAGCGCCAGGCTTCGTCGCGGCGGCCGGGCAGGGGCAGTTCGCTCAGCCGGTGACGCCCCCGCTGCTGCATCGGGGCGAGGCGGCCGCTGGGGGCCGGCAGAGCCGCCAGCAGGGCCTCGTTCCAACGGGCTGCGGTGGCGCTGCGGGAGGCGGGAGCGGCAACCATCAGGCCACCTCCAGGGCGGCCAGCTCCTGATCCACCCAGTCGTAGCCGCGCTCTTCGAGCTCCAGGGCGAGCTCCTTGCCGCCGGTGCGCAGGATGCGGCCCTTGGCCATCACGTGCACGTAATCCGGCGTGATCACATCCAGCAAGCGCTGGTAGTGGGTGATCAGCAGGGTGGCATTTTCCGGTCCGGCCAGATGGTTGACACCGCCGGCGACGATGCGCAGCGCATCGATATCGAGGCCGGAATCGGTTTCATCGAGGATGGCCACCGCCGGCTCCAACAGCGCCATCTGCAGGATCTCATTGCGCTTCTTCTCGCCACCGGAGAAGCCCTCATTCACCGAGCGATCCAGGAAAGCGGGATCCATCTGCACCACCAGCAACCGCTCGCGCACCAGATCCTCAAACGCGAAGGTATCGAGCTCCTCATCACCTCGGCCGAGCCGGCGGGCATTGGTGGCCACCCGCAGGAATTCCAGATTGCTGACCCCGGGGATCTCGATCGGGTACTGGAAGCCAAGGAACAGACCGAGGCGGGCCCGCTGCTCGGGCTCCATCTCCAGCAGATTCTCACCGCGGAACAGGACTGAGCCGCCGGTGACGGTGTAGGCGGGGTGGCCGGCCAGCACCTTGGAGAGGGTGCTCTTGCCGCTGCCGTTGCGTCCCATCACCGCATGGATTTCGCCGGCCTTCACGGTGAGGTTGACGCCGTGCAGGATCGGCTGGTCTTCGACCCGGGCGTGCAGGTCGCGGATCTCTAACAGCGGGGAGGCGTCGGGGCGAATCACGGATCGGTGGGGTGGCGGGCGTGAGCAGAGGAGGGGGAAATCTGGAACGGCGGCGTTTCAGCCCACCGATCCCTCGAGCTTGAGGGCGAGCAGCTTGTCGGCTTCGGCGGCGAACTCCATCGGCAGCTGGTTGAACACATCGCGGCAGAAGCCGCTGACCATCATTGAAACCGCCTCTTCAAAGCCGATGCCGCGGCTCTGCAGATAGAACAATTGGTCTGCGGAAATGCGACAGGTGCTGGCCTCGTGCTCGACGTTGGCATCCGGCTGCTGGCAGCGGATGTAGGGATAGGTGTTGGCGGCGGCCTGATCGCCGATCAGCATCGAATCGCACTGGCTGTAGTTGCGGGCGCCAACGGCAGCAGGGAGAATCTGCACCAGGCCGCGGTAGCTGTTCGAGCTGTGACCGGCGCTGATGCCCTTGCTCACGATCGTGGAGCGGGTGCGGGGACCAACGTGAATCATCTTGGTGCCGGTGTCCGCCTGCTGCCGATTGTTGGTGAGGGCAACGGAATAGAACTCACCAACGGAATCCTCGCCCTGCAACACGCAACTGGGGTACTTCCAGGTGATTGCCGAGCCGGTTTCCACCTGGGTCCAGCTGATGCGACTGCGGGCGCCGCGGCACTGACCGCGCTTGGTGACGAAATTATATATACCGCCAACACCGTTCTCATCACCGGCATACCAGTTCTGCACGGTGGAGTATTTGATCGAGGCGTCGTCAAGCGTCACCAGTTCCACCACGGCTGCGTGCAGCTGGTTGGTGTCGAACATCGGCGCCGTGCAGCCTTCGAGATAGCTCACTGAGGCGCCTTCTTCGGCGATGATCAGGGTGCGCTCGAACTGGCCGGTGTCGCCGGAATTGATCCGGAAGTAGGTGGAGAGCTCCATCGGGCATTCCACTCCTTTGGGAATGAACACGAAGGAGCCATCGCTGAAGACGGCTGAATTGAGCGCTGCGAAGTAGTTGTCGTTGCTGGGAACGACCGTGCCCAGATAGCGTTCGATCAGCTCGGGATGCTCCTTCACCGCCTCGCTGATCGAGCAGAAGATCACCCCGTGTTCGGCCAGCTTCTCCTTGTAGGTGGTGGCGATGGAAACGCTGTCGAAGACGGCATCGACAGCCACATTGGAGAGGCGCTTCTGTTCGCTTAGGGGAATTCCCAGTTTGTCGAAGGTTTCCAGCAGCTTGGGATCCACCTCGTCGAGGCTGGCCTTCTTGGCCTGCTGCCTGGGCGCGGCGTAATAAATAATGTCTTGGTAGTCGATGGCGGGGTAGCCAAGGGCTGCCCAATCGGGCTCCGCCATCGCCAGCCACTGCCGGAAAGCCCGCAGGCGGAACTCCAGCAGAAAAGCGGGTTCCTCCTTCTTTCTGGAGATCAGCCGCACGACATCTTCATTGATGCCTTTGGCGATCTTCTCGGTTTCAATGTCGGTGACAAACCCGTACTTGTACGGCTGGCTGACCAGATCTCCGACGCTGGCAGTGGAACTCATCGCGGCAGCGGCATCAGCCGGAAACGTGGGACTTGACTTCGTCGAGCGAGATCGTCTGCAGATCGCCCCGGAAAGGGTTGTCCTCGGTGAGGAACAGCATGCAGTGGCATTCCTTGCGCTCGCGCATCGGCACGCAGGGGCAGTTCCAGAAGGCCTGAGACACTTCTGCCTGCTTGTCTTCGTAATGGCGGCAGGGGCACAGGGCCCCTCCCAGCTCATCCTTGTGGCGGGCCAGACCCTCGAGCACCACAGCGGTGACCCCCGGATCACTGCAGAAATAGGTGCCGGTGCGCTGGGCATAGGTTTCCGCGAACTTGCGGATCACCTCAAGGCTTTCGGCCGACTGAGGCGCAGGGGCGGCACCGGTGGCGGAGGGGGAGTCGGTCATGGAGACAGCGGCAGGGGCAGCGGCCGGGGCAGCGGAGCTCACAGGGGCCGGCCGATGGCACGGAACACCATGACGGAGCGCCATGGGCGTGACGGGCCATTACGAAACCCTGAGGTTTCGTAAGCAGACCATAGGGCACCGGAGACGCGTGCGGGGCGGTTCGCCATTGTGCCCAGTCCCCCCGCCTGTGCCGCTACGGGCACGGGAGTGGCCCTCGCCCCCCACTTGCTCGAGGCCCGTGGCATCGTGACAACTACTCACCCCTGCCATGAGCGTTCCGCCGCCCACCGGTCTCCAGAGCCCCGCCCCGCCGGCGCTGCGGCCTGCCGGGGCCCCGGAAGCGGCCGGCCTCCCTGCCGCGCCTCAGAGCTCCACCCGCGAGGCCGCTCTCACCCTGCTGTTGCGTGAAGGGGAGGCCACGGCAGCCGAACTCGCCACCCGTCTCGGGGTGTCCGTCCAGGTGATGCGCCGCCACCTGCGCAGCCTCGAGGAGGAGGGCTTGGTGGAAGCCTGCTCCAGTCACGACCGTCCCGGCCGTCCGAGCAACCGCTGGCACCTCACCACCCGCGGCCACGAGCACTTCCCCGATGGCAGCGAACATTTCGCCCTCGGCCTGCTGCAGTCCCTCTCCAGCAGCCTGCCTCCCGAGACCCTGCGCCAGCTCCTGGATGGCCAGGCCCGCGACAAGGCCCGCCTCTATCGCACCCGTATCGGCGCCGGGGCCCTGGGCGACCAGCTGGCCCGGCTGGTGGAGCTGCGCCGCAATGAGGGGTATGTCGCCGAGCTGTTGCCCGATCCGGAGGTGCCACTGCCGCCAGGCGCCGAGCCGAGCCGCTGGATCCTGCGCGAATTCCACTGTTCGGTGATGCGCATCGCCGAGGAGTTCCCCCTCGTCTGCGATCAGGAGCTGCAGCTGATCCGTCACACCTTCCCCGAGTGCGAGATCGAACGGGTGCACTGGCGTCTCGATGAAGGCCACTTCTGCGGCTTCCGCCTCAGCCGGCGCCCCGAGGATTCCGCAGCACCGTGCTGACCCCCGACGAGCTGCAGGAGCTGGAGTCCACCCTGCTGCCGGCCCTGGAGCGCCATCATCTGCGCCTGCTCGCCCACGGTCTGCGCACGCTGCAGCGGATCGCCCCCACGGCGGTGGAGCCTCCCGATATCGCCCGGATCCAGGCCTGGGTGCTGCAGCAGGAGCCGATCGATGCCGATCCGGCCTTTGCCGCAGCCTTCAGCGAGCAGCTCAGCAGCGTTGTCCGCCAGCTGCAGCAGATCGCCGGTCCCGGGCGTGCGCCCCTCAGCCTGGATCTGGCCGACCTGATCGCCTGGGCGCGTGCGCAGGCCGATCAGCGCATCCAGGCCGCTGAGGCCCCGTCGGCCGGTGCGGCCGCAGCCGACCCGCTCGCCTGAGCCTTGCATTCGCCTGAGCCCTCCACCTCGCGGCGTCGCTCCGCCGGCTTGGATCGGAGCCCCCGGCGCTGCCAGCCTCGAGCGAGTGCTCCCGATCACGGTTCCCGCTCGCCCTTCTGAGCAAGCCGCGGCTGAGCTGGTTCTCCGCTGCGGCATTCCACTTGCGATCATCAGCGGGATTGCCCCTGAGGCCGCACCCGTGAGCGGATCCATCGCCGACGCCCTGCAGTTCTTCCGCCTCAGCTGCGGTCGCTGGCGCTCCCAGCGCAGCAGCCACCACCTGCTGCACCGCCGCGCCGAAGCCGGCGGCTCCTGGATTGAGGTCGTGGAACTGGAGGCCAGCGACCCCCGCCTGATCGCCATCGCCGCCCTGCACAATCAGGATCCCGGCCGGCTGGTGGGGGGGTGCCGGGTGCGCTGGAGTGGCTCGATGGCCTGGGACAAGGCCGGTGAGGCCCATGAGGGCGAAAGCGTTTTCGGGCTGATCCCCGAGGACGAGCGCGGTCGCCGCGGCCTGCTGCTGCGCGATCGCGGCTACGCCGAAACGGCGCCGGTGGCCGGTCATTTCGCGATGGATGAGCGCGACGGCCTGATCCTCACCACCGCCTACGAGACGATGCAGTCGCTGGAGCGCTTCAGCTTCGCCGGCCCGGACGTGCGCCTGCGCACCAGCACCGTGCAGGGGCTGTCCAACACCGCCTCCTTCTGCATCGAAACCCGTCTGGCCCCCTCCGGCCAGAACGATCCCAGCGCCGCCGCGGCCGATGCCCCCGGCCAGCCCCCGGCCCCGGCGACGGCCGCCAGCGCGGTCTCCGCTCCCCTGCCCCTGCCCCTGTCGGCCCTGGGCTGGTGAAGGCACCGCCGCGGGGGGCTCCGGCAGAAAGGGCGCTTGCCCTCAGGTGCCTGGGGCCAACGTTACGGTCTGTGAGTCCTGGGGGGAGCCGTGAAAGCCTTCCCGTGCCGTACTTCTACGATCTCCACCGACGGATGACCGGACCCGCGTGGCTCTTCCCCTCCTCAAGTACGCCCCCACCACCCAGAACTCCCGGGTGACACCCTTCCGGGTGGGCTCCGATGAGGATCCCCGGAGTGCATCCATGGACAAGGCGATGGATCGCGAATACCAGAACTTCGTGATCGAATCTGCCTACCGCCAGATCTTCTTCCATGCCTTCAAGGTCGACCGCGATCGCACCCTGGAGTGCCAGCTGCGCGACGGCCAGATCACGGTGCGCGACTTCATCCGTTCGCTCTGCCTGTCGGACACCTTCAACCGCAGCTTCTACAACCTCAACAGCAACTACCAGGTGGCCCGTCACCTGGTGGAAAAGCTGCTGGGCCGCAAGACCCACGGCAAGGCCGAGGAAATCGCCTGGTCGGCCGTGCTGATGACCCGGGGCGTCAAGGGGATGGTCGATGACATCCTCAACTCCCAGGAGTATCTCGACGCCTTCGGTTACGACACGGTCCCTTACCACCGCAACCGCGTGGTCGGCAGCCGTGACCTGGGCGAGACCCCCTTCAACATCACCAGCCCTCGCTACGAGAGCTACTACCGCGGCATCCTGGGCTTCCCCCAGATCGTCTACACCGGCACCGCCCGCCGCATCCCCGAGCGCTCCCTGCAGCGCCGCGGCGGCTTCCCGCAGGACTACATGCCCTGGGTGCGCACCCTGCCTGCCCTGCGTGGCGCCAGCGCCGCTGGCAGCGCCGACATCGATTACCTCTCCAAGGTTCCTTACCGCAGCCTCGGCCGCTGAGCCGAAGCCTGAGAGCACAGCGGGCG
>JBJTQH010000043.1:0-18902 GCA_046075505.1 Cyanobium sp.
AGGTAGGCGGCGATCGACTCGGCGAAGTGGTCGAGCAGCTTGTGCAGCAGGGTGGGCTCGCGGAAGGCCATCGCCTTGATCACCGCATAGTTCTTGCTGCTCTTGCCTTCCACCACGTAGGCGGCCAGGGTCCAGGGGGCGCCCACGAAGCCGAGCACCGCGGCTTCGTGGCCCACCGATTGCCGCAGGCGGGTGAGCACCTCACCCACGAACGGCAGGCTCTCGGAGGGCTGCAGGGGACGCAGCGCCTCCACCTGGGCCATCGAGCGGATCGGATCCTGGATCAGGGGGCCCTGGCTCTCGACGATGTCGAAGTCGATGCCCATGCCGGGCAACGGCGTGAGGATGTCGGAGAACAGGATCACGCCATCGGGCTGGAAGGCACGGAAGGGCTGCATCGAGATCTCGTAGGAGAGATCCGGGTTTTCTGAGCGCTCCCGGAAGCCGGGGTGCCGATCGCGCAGGTCGCGGTACACCTTCATGTAGCGGCCGGCCTGGCGCATCATCCACACCGGCGGCCGCTCCACCGTCTCCCCACGGGCAGCGCGCAGCAGCAGGGGGGCGGTCTCGGTCATGGAGGTGGTAGGTGGACAGCCCGCGACATTAATGGATGCCGATCCAGGCGGCCCGGGTGCCTGGAACCGGGGTTGATGAATCGTCAACGCCCAGGCGGCAAGAGGTTTGGCCGGGGCCGCGATCGAGCAGGGGATTATGGCGATGGCCGATTGCATCCATCGCGCGATCCCCGGCAGCGAAGTGCGGCTGTCTGGCTCCAGAGCGCGGGGCCATGTCGGGCCGGACTCCGACATCGATCTATTGATCACTGCTCCGGATGACTGGGTGCAACGGCATCCCGCTCCCATGTGCTGGCGGATCTCTGGGATCAGCTGGCCCAGACTGATGTCTCTCTGGAGCTTCTGCGGAACTCCAGCGGAAGCCTGCCTGCAGACTACGGCCTGAGAGTGACTTCAACCGCTGTGTTGTCACCGCTGATCCTGGCCTCACACCGATACCGCTCGCAGCGCCACTGCCGCTGCCTTCAGCTCCGGTTGCTTTGAGTGGATGCAAGCCTGCTCATGCATCAATCGGTTGGCTTCGCAAGCCAGGGGTTGGCTGGCGCCCCAGTGCATCGGCAGAAACACGGTGCCGGGCCGGATGCGCTCGCTCAGCTGCACCTTGGCCTGCAGGCGGCCGCGTCGCGATTGCAGTTCTGCCTGCCCGCCATCGCTGAGTCCATAGCGTGCTGCATCGCTGGGATGCACCTCCAGCAACGGCTCTGGATGCTGCTTCACCACCCGCGCCACGTGGGCGGTGCGGGTCATCGTGTGCCAGTGGCCGAGATAACGGCCCACGGTGAGCACCAGCGGATAGGTGTCGCACGGCGGTTCGGCCAGCCCCAGGGGGGGCTCCGCCAGCAGCCGCGCCCGGCCGGACGGGGTGGGGAAACGATGGCCCGGTGGTGCGGCCGGAAAGGGCTGGTCAGCGCCATACAGCCGGCTCCAGCCGCCGCCGGGGGTGGTGCCGGCTGGGAAAGGCCACTGCTGCGGCCCATGCTCCGCCAGCAACTGATGGCTCAGTCCGCTCTGATCGCAGACCCGATCGGCGGTGAGTGCGACGAATTCGGCATACACCTCGGCGGCGGATTCATAGGTGAACTGCCTCTCATAGCCGAGCCGTCGCCCCAGCTCCGCGAAGATCTGCCAGTCGGCGCGGGCCTCGCCCGGGGGCTGGCGGAAGGCGGGGCAAAGGGTGACCCGCCGCTCCGAATTGGTCATCACGCCGGCCTTCTCGCTCCACTGGGCCGCCGGCAGCAGCAGATGGGCTACCGCGGCGGTTTCACTGCCGCCATAGGCCTCGCTGAGCACCACCAGCGGGCAGCGCGCCGCCGCCGCCTTCACCCGCTCCAGAGACGGCAGGCTCACCAAGGGGTTGGTGGCCGCCACCCACCACAGCCCCAGCTCACCTCGCTCCATCGCCTCGATCTGCTGCCACACCGCCAGTCCGGGCTCGGCCTGGATCGAACCGGGCGCCAGATCCCAGTGGCGCTCCACCGCGTCGCGGTGCTGCGGATTGCTGACGCTGCGGTAGCCGGGCAGCAGCTGGGCGAGGCCACCCACCTCGCGGCCGCCCATCGCATTCGGCTGACCGGTGAGCGAAAAGGGGCCGGCGCCGGCCCGGCCGATCTGGCCGCTGACCAGATGCAGATTGATCAGACCGCTGACGGTGGCCGTGCCCTCCCGGCTCTGGTTCACCCCCATCGACCAGAGGCTGAGGGCACCGCTGGCCTCGGCCCACCACAACGCCAGCTGGCGCAGGTCGGCTTCAGGGATGTCGCACAGCGCGCAGACCCGCTGCGGCGTCCAGGATCGCCAGAGCGCCTCCAGCGCCTCAAAGCCCTCGGTGTGGGCGTGGAGGCCATCGCGATCGAGTGCCTGCAGCTCCAGCAGCAGGTGTCCCAGACCGCAGAGCAGCACCAGATCGGTGCCGGGGCGGATCGCCAGGTGCAGATCGGCGGCCGCTGCGGTGGCCGTGGCGCGTGGATCGACCACCACCAGCCGCAACGCCTGCTTCACCTTGCGCTTGCGTTTGAGCAGCCGCTGAAACAGCACCGGGTGGCATTCGGCGGTGTTGGTGCCGATCAGCAGCACCAGATCGGCCAGATCGAGATCGTCGTAGCAGCAGGGCGGGCCATCGGAGCCGAGGCTGCGGCTGTAGCCGGCCACAGCCGAGCTCATGCACAGCCGCGAATTGGCATCGAAGTTGTTGCTGCCCAGGGCCCCCTTGAGCAGCTTGTTGGCGAGGTAATAGTCCTCGCTCAGAAACTGGCCTGAGCCATAGATGGCCAGCGCCGCCGGGCCCTGGCTGGCCAAGATGGCCTGGATCCGCTCCACCAGGATCGTGAAGGCCCGCTCCCAGCTGATCGGGGTGAACGGCTGATCGATTCGCTCCCGCCACAGCGGTGTGGTGAGGCGGTTGTGGTGCAGGGTTTCGCCCACCGTGGCGCCCTTGATGCACACCTGCCCCAGCGAGGAGGGGTGGTGGCGATCACCGCGCACCCCCCAGCAGGGATCCTGCGCATCGCCCGGGGGGCTGAGCTCCAGACCGCAGCCGACACCGCAATAGGGGCACTGGGCCCGGGCGACCCTGTCCCCGGAATCCGCCGCGGGGGCGCTGGCATCGGCAGGGGCGACGTGCGGCAGGGAGGGCAGGACAACTGCAGGCATTGGATCAAGCCGGTGGCGTTCACCCTGTAGCGATCGCTACGAAGCGCCAAGGACGGAGCCGGCCCGAGCTGCGGGCAGGGGATCCTTGCGTGGCGGCGCACAGCTCAGAGGCACGCGCCTCGATCCGCCCTGGGCGGTGGAGCGGCCCTCACCCATGCCGATCACCATTTGCGATACGGCAGGAACTTGCCGTTCATCGTCACCACCACCCGGTCGCCCTTCGGGTCCTCCTGCTTGTTGACGGTGAGGCTGAAATCGATCGCTGACATGATGCCATCGCCGAATTTCTCCTGGATCACATCCTTGAGCGGCAGCCCGTACACCTGCAGGATCTCGTAGAAGCGATACAGCAAGGGGTCGGTGGGAATCACCGGATCGAGGGCTCCTTTGACCGGATAGGTGGTGAGCGCCGTGGTCAGGGCAGCACGATCGGCCGGCGGGATCTGCAGCGCCTCGAGCAGTTGCTCCGCCTGATGCGCATCCGCCGTGGCCTGCCCGTACAGCAGGCCGGCGACCCACACCTCGTCCTGACCCAGGCGGGTGCCGAGGTCGGCGAAGCTGAGTCCGCAATGTCGCTTGGCGGCCAGCAGAACCGTCGTGTGGGAGGAGGCAGCCATGGGGCGAACCGAACAGCGACGGGACCCTACGGATCGCTCCGCTTCGCTCCGGCAGCCGTTGCTACCGATCCCCGCTGCACAGCCACCCCTGCGGGCCTGCCTGCTCAGCGGTGGCGCCAGCCGGCGCATGGGAACCGACAAGGCCCTGCTGCCCCACCCTGAAGGCGGCAGCTGGCTGGAGCGCACGCTGCGGCTGCTGCTGGCACTGGAGATCCCGGTGACGCTTCTGAGTCGCCATGCACGCCATCTGCAGCTGGCCCGGGCGCTGTTGCCGTCGCCAGGTCAGAGCCCATCAAGGCTCACGGCCATCGCCGAACCGGAGCCGTGGCAGGGGCCGCTGCTGGCCCTGCACCGTCTGATGGAGCGCCATCCGGAGCAGCTGCTGCTGTTGGCCCCGGTGGACATGCCCCTGCTGCGGCAGCAGGACCTGCAGGCGCTGCTGGCCGCCGCTGCCTCATTCCAGCCGCTGGCGCTGGAGCACTGGCCGATGCATCTGGCCCACGACGGCGAACGGCTGCAGCCGTTGCTCGGCCTCTATCCCAGTCCCCTCAGCCGCAGGCGGCAGCTGGCGGCGGCGATCGCCGCGGGGGAACGGCGGCTGCAGCACTGGTTGATGACGCAACCCTGCCGGGCGGTACCGCTGGAGCGGCAGGCCCTGTGCAATATCAACCGGCCCAGCGAGCTGCCGCCGGCATGGCTCTGAGGGTGTCGTCCCGGATGAGCCTGCAGGCAGGCGCCGCCGCATTCCTCAGGCCCGCACCAGCACCGGCACCCGTTTGAACGCCGGCGTACCGCTGCGGGGATCGCGCCGATCATGCATCAGCACATTGGCCTCCGGATAGAACATCAGCGCTGCGCCGGCTCGGATCGGACCGGGGATGATCTCGATGCCCTCCAGGCAGCCGGCCTCCCCCTGCACCCGCACCCGCTGGTGGGGATCCAGGCCGGCGTCGCGCACATCCTGGGGATGCATCAGGATCGTCTGGCGGTGCGGCATGCCGCGGTAGGCATCGCCCTGCTTGTAGACCACCGTGTTGTGCTGGCCGTAGCTGCGTGCTGTGATCAGGCTCAGCACCAGGCCGGCTTCGCCTGCTGCCAGGCCGCCGAAGTGGCTGGCCTCAGGCAGGGTCAGATCCGGCAGCGGGATCGGACGCAGCTGGGCGCGGCCGCTGGCGGTGGCGAACTGCGGGGTGCTGAACACCCGGCCGGCCACCTCGAATTCGCGGCGGCTGCGATCGATGTCGGCGATGGCGCCGTAGCCGGGCACGGTGCGGGCGATCAGCTGGCGCACATACACCGGATCCTGCAGGCGTCGCCAGTCGATCGGGCTGTCGCCATGCAGGCGGTGGGCCAGCTCCGCCAGAAAGGTCACCTCGCTGATCAGCGCACCGCTGCGCAGATGGGTGCGGCCCGGTTCATTGAGGCGCACCCAGTTGTTGCCCGATTCCACCGTGGTGCGATGCGGTGTCTCAAAACGGTTGAACACCGGCAGCAGCAGGGTCTGCCGTGCCCCCAGGCCCTGGAAATGGCCCGTGTTCGGCTTGGTCGCCAGATAGATCACCGTGTCGATCCGCCCCAGGGCGCGGCGGGCCTGGCGGCTGTCGGGATTGGCGCCGAACAGGTTGCCGCCCAGGCACAGCAGCGTGTCCACCGCACCGCGTTCGGCCGCCTCGATCAACGCCCGCGTGTCGTAGCCCTGCACGCGGCTCAGGGGCCGGCCCAGCAGCTGCTCGAGTGCCAGCCGCATCGGTTCGCGTAGATGCACCGTCACCCCCATCGAACCGAAGCCCTGCACGTTGGAGTGGCCGCGGATCGGCATCGTGCCCGCCCCCGGCCGGCCGACATGGCCGCTGAGCACAGCGGTGTTGACGATCGCCTGCACGTTGTCGGTGCCGTTGCTGTGGTGGGTGATGCCCATCGCCCAGGCGAACACCACGGCGCGGCAGGCCCCCAGACTGGCCGCCGTGTGCTCCAGTTCCTCGCGGCTGAGCCCGCAGCAGCGGCAGATCTCTTCCCAGGAGGTGGTCTCGATCTGATGGATCAGGGCCGGCCAGCCGTCGCTGTGGGCCTTGAGGACATCCCAGGCGATCGCACCGCTCTCCAGCAGCGCCTTCTGAAGACCCAGGAACACCGCCGCATCGGAGCCGGGGATCGGCTGCAGGAACAGCGAGGCGATCTCGCTGCCGCGCAGCATCGAACGGATCGGGAAGGCGGGCGAGCCGAACTTCAGCAGCCCCACCTCCAGCACCGGATTGATCACGATCACGGTGCCGCCGCGCTGGCGCAGGCGGATCAGTTCATTCATCAGGCGCGGATGGTTGGCCGGGGCGTTGGACCCCACCAGCACCACACCATCGGCCTGCTGCAGGCTCTCGAGGTTCACCATCGAGGTGCCGGAGCCGAACGCCTCCGCCAGGGCGATCGAGGAGGGGGCGTGGCAGAGGTCGGAGCAGTCGGCCAGGTTGTTCGACCCCAGGGCCCGCAGCAGCAGCTGCAGCAGCCAGGCGGCCTCATTCGAAGATCGGCCGGAGCTGTACGAGGCCACCCGCTGCGGATCCGGTCGGCGGAAGGCGGCGGCGGTGAGCTCCTGCACCTCCTGCCAGTCGATCGGTTCGTAATGGGAGCTGCCGGCGCGGTGGATCAGGGGCCGATCGAGCCGTCCGAGGCGATCACAGGCGTAGGAACTCAGCTGCTGCAGTTCGGCCAGGCTGCGGCCGGCGAACACCTCGCGCGGAACGGCCGCCATCAGCTCGGCCTGGATCGCCTCGACGCTCTTGAGGCAGCGCTGCAGCGGTTCGCCCAGCTCATCGCGGAAGCCGCCGTTCTGGCCGCCGGTGCCCCAGGCGCAGGAGAGACAGGCGCTCGGGTGGGTGAGGGCCTGCCAGAGCCTGGCGCCACTGGGGGACACGGTGGCGCGGGCCCAGCCATCGATCAGGGGCCAGCCGCCACCCACCTGCGGCAGGGCCGGATCGAGCCCATCCGGTGGGGGCGGCAGGGGCGGCGCCGTCGCTGGTGAGGCGGCAGGGCCCGGGGGCAAGACCGGCACACCGTCGTCGTTCAGACGGCCGAGGCGATCGGGATCGAGCGGGGCGGACATGGCGGCGGCAGGGGTGGGCCGGCCGGCCCGAGGGGAACGTCACCCTATGGAGATCGCCGCGGCATCGGCTGGTGGCTGGCGGTGCAGCAGGCTGCCTAGCGTCCTGGCCATGGCGTCGCCTCAGCCCCTCGATCGATCCGGCCGCCCCCTGGGGGTGTTGCGGTTGTCGCTCACGGCCCGCTGCAACCTGGCCTGTCCCTATTGCCTGCCCGATGGCCAGGAGCCGCCGGGGCTGCTCAGCGACGGCCAGCGGCTGGCGGTGGTGCAGGCGGCCGTGGCGCTGGGGGCCCGCAGCCTGCGGCTCACCGGCGGCGAACCGCTGCTGCATCCAGGTCTGGAGGCGCTGGTGGCGGCGGTGCAGCCCCTGCGGCGCCACGGTCTGCAGGAGGTGGCGCTCACCAGCAACGGCACGCTGCTGACGGCGTCGCGGGCGGTGGCCCTGAAGCGGGCCGGGCTCGATCGCCTCACCCTCAGCCTCGATGGTGCCGATGGCGACAGCGTGGCGCGCATGGCCGGCCTGGCGGATCGGGCCGCTGGTGATCGCGCCCTGCAGCGGGTGCTGGCGGCCTGCGACCACGCCCGCGCGGCCGGGTTTGATCCGCAGCGCGGCGCCCTGAAGCTCAACGCCGTGATGCAGCGCGATCGCAACGATGACCAGCTGCTGCCCCTGGCCCGCCTGGCCCGCCGTCTGGGGGTGGAGCTGCGCCTGATCGAATACATGGATGTCGGCAGCCGCAACGGCTGGCAGCCCGAAGCGGTGTTCAGCGCCGCCTGCATGCTGGAGCGGATCGGCGCGCACTGGCCGCTGCAGCCCCTGGGTCGCGCCGCCCATGGCACCGCGGCGCGCTGGCGCTACTGCGATGGTGGCGGCACGGTGGCGGTGGTGGCGTCCGTGAGCCAGCCCTTCTGCGGCGATTGCAACCGCCTGCGGGTCACCGCCGATGGCCAGGCCTACACCTGTCTGTTCGCTGCCCCCGGCAGCGGCTTGGATCTGCGCCCCTGGCTGCAGGAGCCTGCGGCGCCGAGCGCGCTGCAGGAGGCGATCGCCGCGCTGTGGAGCCGGCGCGACGACCGTTGGAGCGAGGAGCGCCACCACGCCTGGCAGCAGGGTGGTCCGCCGGCTGCAGCCCATGCCGAGATGGCCTATCTGGGGGGATGAAGGGTGGTGGCGCCCGCCGCCGGGTGGGCGCCTGAGCTGCACCCTTGCCGGGTCCTGCCCCAGGGCTGTGGGGGGCTCAATCGCTGCTGCTCGATTGCCGCGAGGCCCCGATCAGCTGCTCCACCACCAGCTTGAGCAGCAGCGACACCAGGCCGACACCGGCCAGCACCAGGGCGGCGCCATAGGCCAGTTCCGAGTCGTACTGCTTGTAGGCATCTTCGACGAACAGCGGCAGGGTCTGGGTCTGGCCGGCGATGTTGCCGCTCACCACAGCGACGGCGCCGAATTCACCCAGGGCCCTGGCCGTGGTGAGGATCAGGCCGTAGACCACCGCCCAGCGCACCGAGGGCAGGGTGACCTTCCAGAACACCTGCCAGTTGCTGGCTCCGAGGGTGCGGGCGGCTTCCTCCTGATCCCAGCCCTCCTCCTCCAGCAGCGGAATCACCTCGCGGGCCATGAACGGGAAGGTGACGATGATCGTGGCCATGGCCATACCGGGCCAGGAGAAGATGATCTTCCAGCCGAGACTGCTGACCACGCCGCCCAGCAAGCCGTTGGTGGGGCTGTAAAGCAACACCAGCATCAGACCCACCACCACCGGTGAGATCGAGAAGGGCAGGTCGATCACACTGAGCAGCAGGGCTTTGCCGGGGAACTGGCGGCGGGCGATGGCCGTGGCGGCCGCCAGCCCGAAGATCGTGTTGGCGGGAACGGCGATCAGGGTGCAGCGCAGGGTGAGCAGCACCGCCGAACGCAGCTCTTCCGACTGGAAGTTGGCAAGAAAGGGCTCCATCCCCTTGGCAAAGGCGCCGGCCACCACTTCCAGGGCCGGCAGCAGAATGATCACGCTGACATACAGGCCAGCGATCAGCGGAATGATCAGCGATGCCGATGGGCGCGGCAGGCTTCGCAGCAGGGAGCGCGGTGTTCTGGACATCTGTTGTTAAAAAGAAGAAAAGTCATCGAGGAGACCAGATCATTGAGACCAAACCCCATTGCGATCCAAGCAGTGAGATCCAAGCAATGAGATCCAAGCAATGAGCTCAGATCGTTGATCCCGTAACCATGATCCCGTAACCATGAGTGCGGGTCCACGAGCCCGGATCCATCAGCTGTTCTGGGCGGGATTGGCTTCCCAGTTGCGCCCCCACACCTGCAGGCCGTTGATCAGCAGCAGACTGAGGAGTGAAAAGATCAGCATCACCATGCCGATCACCGTGGCTGAGGCGAAGTCGTATTCCTCCAGCTTCTGGATGATCAAGGTGGGAGTGATCAGATCCTTGAACGGAACATTGGAGGAGATCATCACCACCGAGCCGTATTCACCCACCGCGCGGCTATAGCCCTGGGCCACACCCGCCAGGATCGCCGGCATCAGCTGCGGCAGCACTACCTTGATCAGGGTCTGACGGGGGCTGGCACCGAGGCACCAGGCCGCCTCCTCCTGGTCGTGTTCCAGGGCCTCCAGCACCGGTTCCACACTGCGCACCACAAACGGCAGGGAGATGAACACCATGGCGATCGCCACCCCCAGCCAGGTGAACGACACCTTCAGGCCGAACAGCGCCTGCAGCGGCGCGCCCAGCCAGCCGTTGCTGCTGTAGATGGCCGCCAGGGCCAGGCCGGCCACGGCGGTGGGCAGGGCGAAGGGCAGATCGATCAGGGAATCCAGCAGGCGACGACCGGGGAACTGGCGGCGCACCAGCGCCCAGGCCACAATCACCCCGAAGACGCCGTTGTTGATCAGGGCGGCCAGCAAGGACAGGCCGAAACTGATGCGGTAGGTGGCCAGGGCTTCCGGGGTGGTGGCCAGCTCCCAGAACTGGGCAGGGCCCACCGCAGCGGCCTTGAGGGCCAGAGCCCCGAGCGGCAGGAACAGCACCAGGGCCAGATAGAGCCAGGTGATCCGCCACGACCAGCTGAGTTGCAGCCAGGCGGGCCAGGCCGGCGGGCGCGGCCGGGCGAGCAGAGGGGCCATCGAGACGAGGCGGCGAAGTGGCCGGACCGTATCACCATGGATCGGCTTAATCAACGGTACACCGGTTGGGGATTGGACTTTTGCTGTAGAGTGGTTGCATCACTGCCAGCAGGCGTCATGGGAATCCGGGTTGCCGGGGTGCGCAAGGAGTTCGGGGCCTTCCGGGCCGTGGATGATGTCAGCCTCGACATCGACACCGGTTCACTGGTGGCGCTGCTGGGGCCTTCGGGTTCCGGCAAGAGCACCCTGCTGCGCCTGATCGCCGGTCTGGAGGAGGCCGATGCCGGTCGCATCTGGATCACCGGCGAGGAGGCCACCAGCCGCTCGGTGCAGGAGCGGGAAGTGGGTTTCGTGTTCCAGCACTTCGCCCTGTTCAAGCACCGCACCGTGCGGCAGAACGTCGGTTTCGGGTTGGAATTGCGCGGCTGGAAGCATGAGGCGATCCGCCGGCGGGTCGATGAGCTGCTGGAGCTGGTGCAGCTGCAGGGCTTCGGCAACCGCTACCCCTCCCAGCTCTCCGGTGGCCAGCGGCAGCGGGTGGCCCTGGCCAGGGCCCTGGCGGTGCAGCCGCGCGTGCTGCTGCTCGATGAACCGTTCAGTGCCCTCGATGCCAAGGTGCGCAAGGAGCTGCGCGCCTGGTTGCGTAATCTGCACGATGAGATGCATGTCACCACCGTGATCGTCACCCACGATCAGGAGGAGGCGATGGAGGTGGCCGATCGGATCGTGGTGATGAACCACGGCCGCATCGAGCAGATCGGCACGCCGGCTGAGATCTATGACCATCCGGCCACCCCGTTTGTGATGAGCTTCGTGGGAGCGGTCAATGTGTTGCCCTCCCATGTGCCTCTGGCGGTTGTCAGTGGCGATGCCGCCAGCGAGGAGGGGGCGCGGGGCAATGTGTTCATCCGTCCCCATGATCTGGAGCTGCGTCGTCATCCCCAGCCCAGCAGTGTGCCGGCCGTGCTGCGTCGCCTCACCCACATGGGCCGTGACATCCAGGCGGAGCTGATCCTCAGCAGTGGTGAAGTCGTGATGGCCCATCTGCCCCGCGAACGCATTGACTACCGCACGCTCAAGGCGGGGGATGCCCTGCATGTCACCAGCCGCGAGGCGCGGACCTTTGTGTCGGATTACGTGATCTGATGCGCATCGGATGGGCCGGAGGAGATCTTCTCGGCTCTCCCTTTTCTCCTCTTTGATCGCCTCCCTGATGCTTCTTGCCAGCCTGCCATCGACGCTGCTCAGCGCAGTGCATCTGGACATCATCCTCCGTCTGGTTCTTGCTGCCTTGCTCGGTGCCAGCGTCGGTTTCAATGCCGATCGCCGGCGGCGCCCGGCAGGGATGCGCCTCTACGCCACGGTGAGTGTGCTGGGCTCCCTGATGACGCAGATCGCTGGCCATGCCGACGGGCAGGGTGCTCCCCTGGTGCTGGCGGCCGCCTTGCTCGGCTGCAGCTTCATCGTCGGCTTGATCTGTCTGGGGCTGATTCTGCGCCAGGCGTCCCATGCCAAGGCGACACCAGGATTGACCGTGGCCGCTTCGCTGGCTTTGGTGGCTGTACTCGGCATCGCCACAGGCCGCTCGCTATGGGCGCTGGCGTTGATCGGCTGCGGCCTGGCGCTGGTGCTGCTCAAGGGGGGGCGCTATCTCAAGGATCGTTCGCCCTACCTGGAAAATCCGCGCTGAGTTCAGCGGCATCTCGGAAATTGCGCCAGCGATGAATCGAGCGGGCTTGGCAGGATCGTCACGATCCAGTGGCGCGAGATCCGCTCAGGTGGAGGCCAGAGCCAGCAGGGCCTGAGGGGTGCCGTTGCGCACCAGGATCGAGAGCCCGAGGGCAATCAGCACGAAGGGTGCTAAATGAGAGAGTACCCGGCTCATCACGATGGTGGTATGGGGCTGACGGATCAGGAACCAACTGTTGAAGCACCACAGTCCGATCGCCGCATAACAGACGAGCAGGATCACCCTTAGACGGGGCAGGCTGGAGGAGGCAAAGAGTGGGATGTAGATGGCGATATTGTTGCCTCCATTGGCGATCGTGACGGCAGACACCTGATAGGTATAGCGATCCCGCAGGACACGCAGCAGTGTCAGTCGACGCGGCTGCACTCGATCGGGGAGCTGCGGCAATGTTGCCTCTAATGGTGCGTCAAATCGTGGGCCAGCTGCTCGACCCTGCCATGGGCTGGACGATGGCTGCTGGCGGCCCTGATGGGCAAGCAGCGTGTTGACACCAATCGAAATCGGTAACAGCCCCATCAGCCCCAGCCAGGCGCTGTCGACGACACGACCGGTCAGGAATCCACTCAGGCTGATGCCGATCAGCAGGCTGAAACCAAGAAATTCACCGACGACGATATGTAGCGGGCGGAACTGGCGATTGGTCCTGCTGAAGAACATCACCAGATAGAGATTGTCATCAAACGTGGTGGCCATCGCCGTTGCAGCGCCGACCGCGACCGCAGACACCCATGCATCCATCTCAGGCGCTTACCGACTGGATGGCAAGCTATGGCCAGCGATGGATCACCAGCAAATAGAACTTGTTCTTATCCTGATCACATTTGGTGATGATCAACCGACAACATGGCGACGCGCCACAATGGCAGTCGCTCATCGGTTCACGCAGGAGAGAGCACGTGCGCTTCCGTTCAGCTGCTCTGCGGCGCTGGGATGGGGGCTCTGCGGCTCTCGCATCGGTTGGCTCGGTGCTGACGTGCAGCTGCCCGTCTATGGAGCCGGAGGCCCATTTGTGGCGCATGGGGCAGAGAGTGCAGCGCAGCAAGCATGCATCACTCAGTCATATGTCAATCCAAACACGGTTTCAGCAAGCCAAGCACGGAAGGACTCGTTGTCCATGAACTGCTTGAACAGCTCCATGTCATCCTTGAGGATGTCGGTCATCACCCGCGCCAGAGCTTTGTCATGCTCGATGCGGGCGTTCTGCTTGTCGGAGTTGTTGCGGGCATTCTGATAGGCCGGATCCGCGGAGACACGGCGGGGAATGTCCTCAGTGATCAGGCGATTGACGCGATCATCATCGGACCACTCAATATTGCCGAACTGATCGTTGAACACCTTGAGGATGTTGGACAGGCGATCCAGCTCCGGCTCCGGTGGGCGACCGCCTCCTCCCGGCGGAACCGGATCGATGTCGGCGTCCTGATCCGGCAGCTGAATGCGCTGCACCGCCTGCTTCTCGACGCGGTAGCTGTCCATGTCGATGGCATCGAGGATGCCGGCCGAAAGATCCTCCTCGATCGGAGCCGGGAGCTTGGCGATCAGAAAGTTCAACAGGATCGAGAGCTTCTCCCAATCGGCATTGGTGTAGGGCAAGATCGCGGACAGGAAGCCATAGGTTCGGGTGAAGGCTTTTGCCTTGCCCTTGAAGTCCACCTGACTCTCTTCGTCAAGCTGTTCGCGGTACACCGCCACACAGGCATCGAGGATGGGATCGAGTCGATCCCGATCAGCGCCCTTCAGATACAGCTCGACAAGGGCATCAATCTGAGCCTGGTCGTAGACCTGGTGGTCATCAAGGGCATCCTTGAGATCATGCAGCTTATTGGGATCTGTCTTGTCGGCGAGGATGGTGGTGCGGTAGTAATCGGCAAAGGCCTGCTGGATCGTGTCGACATCGTTCATGAAGTCGAGCACAAACACATCATGCTTCTTGGGATGGGCACGATTCAGCCGCGAGAGGGTTTGAACGGCTTTGATCCCAGAAAGCACCTTGTCGACATACATCGTGTGCAGCAGCGGCTCGTCGTATCCGGTCTGAAACTTGTCGGCGCAGATCAGGAAACGGTAGGGATCCTCCTGGATCTTGTCGGCGATCTGGCTGGAGGGGAACCCGTTCAGCGAAGCCTCCGTGACCTTGACGCCGCCAACCTCATGCTCACCGGAGAAGGCCACGATCGCTTGATAGCGGCTTTTGCGTTCTGACAGATACGTGCGGAAGGCGTGGAAATACTGGATCGCCCGCTCGATACCATGGGTCACCACCATGGAACGGGCTGCACCGCCCACCTTGCCGAGGGCCAGCACCTGCTCATGGAAGTGATCCACCATGATCTCGGCCTTGAGCCGAATCGCATGGTCATGGCTCTCCACGTAGCGCCGCAGTTTCTGCTTGGCTCTTTTGCTGTCGAACTCGGGATCATTCGCGATTTTCTTGATCAGCTTGTAGTAGCTCTCAACCGGCGTGTAGTGGCGCAGCACATCCAGGATGAACCCTTCCTGGATCGCCTGCTTCATCGTGTAACTGTGGAAGGGGTGATGGCGCACCTTGCCATCGGTCTGAGGATCGGCAATCCCGAAGATCTCCAGGGTCTTGTTCTTGGGTGTGGCGGTGAAGGCGAAGTAGCTGGCATTGGGCAGCAGCTTCTTGGCCTCCATCAGACGGTTGATCCTGTCTTCGGTACTCTCCTCCTCCTCGTCTGCGCCGCTGCTGGACAGGGCCAGCGCCAGGGCGGCGGCGGTGCGTCCACCCTGGCTGGAATGGGCCTCATCGATCACGATCGCGAAGTTGCGGCCGCGGTGCTCCGAACCGATCTCGTCGAGGATGAAGGGGAACTTCTGAACCGTGGTGATGATGATCTTCTTGCCTTCCGCGATGAATTGGCGCAGATCACCGGAGTGCTGGGCGTGCCCCACCGTGGCCCCCACTTGGGCGAATTGCCTGATTGTGTCCCGGATCTGCTGATCAAGGATGCGGCGATCGGTGACCACCAGGATCGAATCGAACACAGGCGCACTGTTGCGCTGCAGTGCGATCAGCTGATGGGCCAGCCAGGCGATCGAGTTGGATTTGCCACTGCCGGCGGAATGCTGGATCAGATAGCGCCGGCCGGCGCCATGCTCGGCGGCATCCGCCAGCAGACGCCGTACCACATCGAGCTGATGGAAGCGCGGCCAGATCTGCACGGCCTTTTTGCGGCCTGTCTTGTCATCCTTGGTGGCCACCACCTGGGCATAGTTTTCAAGGATATCGGTGAGTCCTTCGCGCGTGAGGATCTGCTGCCAGAGGTAGGCGGTCTTCAGTCCATCCGGATTGGGCGGGTTGCCGGCGCCATCGTTCCAGCCGCGATTGAAGGGGAGAAACCAGGAGGCCTTGCCCTTGAGGTGGGTGCAGAAGCGAACCTCTTGATCATCCACCGCGAAGTGGACGATGCAGCGGCCGAACTCGAACAGCTTCTCGCGCGGGTTGCGGTCGAGTTTGTACTGCTCAACGGCGTCGCTGACGGTCTGCTTGGTGAGGCTGTTTTTGAGCTCGAAGCTGGCCACCGGCAGGCCGTTGATGAACAGGCCCAGATCCAAGGCTCGCTGGGTTTCATCACGGCTATAGCGCAGCTGGCGGCAAACGCTGAAGCGGTTGGCGGCAAAGCGATCCAGCGCCGCGGTATTGCCAGCAGATGGCGTGCCGTAGAACAGATCAATGTGATGCGGTCCGTGCTTGAGGCCGTGGCGCAGCACGTCGATCGTGCCGCGGCGGCTGATCTCGCCCTGCAGACGCGCCAGGAACTTCTGCCGGGTGGGCCCATCGCTGTCGAGCGCCAGGGCTTCGAGCCCATCCGGCTGGGTGGCCTGCAGAAAGCCGCGCAGCTGCACCAGGTCGATGCAGAAGTCGCGGTCGTAGTGGCTGGCATCCCCCAGCAGCCATCCGGTGCCACCAGCCACCGGCACGCTGGTTTCGGTGGCGACATGCGCCGGCACCAGCACATCGGTGCGGCCGGTCATCGCCCGCAGGATCAGGGCCTCCAGGCCCTTTTCGGTGGTGTCGGTGCTCATGGCTCAGAGCTTGCTCGCCAGAATGGTCATGGCACGCTGGAAGCTGGGTAACAGCGGGGCCAGGGCCTGGGGGTTGAGCTTGGCCAGCAGATCGAAGGAGCGCTTGCCCTTGCGGTAAGGCTTGGAGGTGCCTGCCGTTGCGCGCTCCAGTTGCTCCGGCACATCGTGCCTGTGCCGGCTCTCGAGGTTGGTGGTGGCTGGCAGCTGGTTTTCGTTGAGCCCGGCGCCGTAGTGCTCCCGTAGGGTGGCGCGATCCGCCACGATCCAGGTTTCCATGCAGGTGGTCATCAGCAGCACCTGTTGGTCTGAGGCGCCAGCGGGGCGTTCCCAGCCATCGCGCTGTTTGAGGTGCTGCCAGGTTTGTTGTTCGAGAGGATCCTGGGGAATGACTGCCGGATCTTCACTATCGATGAGCAGAGCCACGAAATGACCCGGCTGGGCCGTCATGAGGGCTGTCTTGAAGTCGTCGTAAGCGGAGGCACGCCCACCGCAGGCGGTGAGTCTTGGCAGGCGCCCAGAAAATCCTTGCTTTTTTAGGAGGGTACTGAAGGCTTCGCGGCAGCGTCTCTTCTCCTGATTGGAGTTGCCGCCTCCTTCGATGTAGAGATGGGCGTTCACCAGCGGTTACCTCCCAATTCGCCCCGGATCCACAGTTCACCCAGCCGGTATTTCTCCAACCACAGCTTCAATGCCTCGGTGGACAACCGGTTCATCTCTGTGGCGCCGTTGTGCTTCTCGCAGACCACCACCGCCTCCGGGTGCTCGCTCATGGCATCCACCAGCACATCGGAATGGGTGGTGAGGATCAGCTGAGTGCGTTGCGAGGCCGCCAGCAGGTGATCGGCAAGTTTGGACAGCACATCGGGATGCAAACCGAGTTCGGGTTCTTCGATGCAGATCAACGGCGGCGGATCGGGATCGCAGAGGATCGCCAGCAGGCAGAGATAGCGCAGGGTGCCATCGGAGAGCCGTGTGGCGGGGATCACGAAATCGCCCTCATGGAAGAACACCTGAACTGTGCCGCCTTCGATCAGCACCTGGAAATCGCGGATGCCGTCGTAGAGATCGGCAAGGCCATCGAGGATGGCGCGGGCTGCGGTGGGATGGCGGGTCTTGAGGCGATTGAGAACCAGGCCGAGGTTGGAGAAATCTTCTTCCAGCACATCGTTGCGCAGATCGGCCTTCTGTGATTCGCGGAAGATGGCCTGGCGGCCGAAGCTCCATTCGCGGTAGAGGCGGATCCGTTCGTAGTTGCGGGCCACCCAGGCCAGCTCGGGGTAGCTGTCTGGATCACGCCGTTGGGCCAGGATTGAACGATCGGGTTCAAGGCTGTCGTGCGCCAGCTGCCGCTGCTGCTGGTCGCGCACATTCACCACCGGCCGGCCCTGTTGGTAGCGATAATAGAAATAAGGATTGGCCTGACCGGGTTGAGCCACGGCGTTTTCCAGACGCTCATCCTCCACGATGAAGGTCTGATTGGCGGCGCGAAAGGCGAGATGATACCGCAGAGGCTGGGGTCCGTGGGGGTAGCTCAGCACCCAGTCGATGCTGGCGATAGCATCGGCGTTGCCTTTCCAGATCCATTCGCTGACGCCACCTCCTTTGCGGGTCACATCGCGATAATTGTCGCGGGAATCTGCCCCTGCTCGCATCAGGGCGATGGCTTCGATGAAGTTCGACTTACCGCAGCCATTGGGCCCGATCAGCAGATTCAGTGGCTGCAGCTCCAGCCCAGGATTCTCTGGTCCGAAAGAAAGAACGGATTGCAGATCGATGCGTTGAAGGAAGGGAGCAGGCTTGTTGGTGACCATCTCATTCCTCCTCGCTGGGGAAGGACTCGTCATCGAGGGAGTCCTCGGCATCGTCTTGATCGTAGGGCTCGGAGAGAACCTCGTCCGCCACTGGCTCCTCCTCCAGCAACCCCGCCGCCGCCTCCCGCACATCCAGCTTGCCGGTGACCACATCGGCGATCAGGCGGGTGCGGTATTCCTGGAGGAGATCAATCTCACGATTTGCTTTCTCTATTGTCCGAGCCAGTTCTACGGTGCCTTTTTTGATAGCCTCCACAATTCGCTGCTGTTCCTGAAGAGGAGGCGCAAGAACTTTCATCCAGCCAATATCATCCATGTTGAAATGACCGACTGTAGATCCCTGAGAGGCAAGCTGAATTCGCATGCGTGGTGGCCCGGCATAAATCATGTGCACCAAGAACTGCCCATCGTATTGATCACGGCGCAGCTTCATTAAGACGGTCCTTTGACCGAGACAGATATCTACCCCTTCGGGAACGAGACACGCTTCGCCCGCAGGTGCTTCTCTGGTAAAGATCACATCACCGGGTTCTGGAATTGCACGTTGCGTCCAGGCTTGAAAAGCCTCAGCTGTTGTGCAATAGGTGCCAGACCATCTAAGATTTCCATTGCGAACAGCTGTCGTTCGGACAACGCGAAAATCACTGTGATCAATTGCTGGAGCAGTTTTGTGTTCGCAATCTATCAGCCTTTTCAAAACGTGCTTGAGCGCCACTATGTACCAATGCTCCGGCACATCCCCCAGCCACTCCACACAAGACGGCTTGAGCCGCACATCAGGATCCAGCCCACGGGTGACGGCGCGGTGGATGATGGCCTGCTTCTGCTCCTCCAGCAGCTTGATCAGCTTCTGCTTGGCGCGGATGTAACGGCGGATCTTGCGGTCGGCGTGGTCGAGGAAACGCACGATGGCGGCTTGTTCCGAGAGGGGCGGGATCGGGAATGGGGCACTCAGAAAAGACTCATCGGTAAGCTGAAGCCGGGAAGTCCAAACGCCCTTGGATCGCACTCTGAGTTCCCAGTGGAACGGGGAGGACCGCACGAGCTCATCCACAAAGCGCATCTCAATAGCATTTGTATCGCGACACCGGTACACGCCGTAAGCGGTGCTGACGATACCGTGATGGCGGGATACTCCCAACCCGCGTGACCAAGCCCAGAGACTATTGATGACAAGATCATCTGGCCAGCACAGCTTATGACCGACGTACGACTCGGC
>JBJTQH010000044.1:0-6605 GCA_046075505.1 Cyanobium sp.
GCGGCCAGCAGGCAAGGGATCATCAGCACGCCGAACCAGCCCACGTAGAGGCGGTTGTTGGTGGAGGTGACCCACTCGCAGAACTGCTGCCACGCCGAAGCGCCGGAGCGCTGTTGGAGTGTGGCGGTCATGAGAACAGGGATCCGGGTAACCGGAGGCAGAAAAGAAGGTCGGCCGCGACCGACCCCATCAATGTAACGAGTGTTTGCGGCTTTGTAAAGGGGTGTTTCGCCGTGGAGGCGCATCGGCTCCATCAGGGCCCTTGATCGCTCCGATCAGCGCCGCTGATGCCCTGTCGCTGAAGCCTTCTCGCTGGAAGCCAGGGCTCCCTTCGGCCTCGCGAACGGGCGCCGCCGCCGGGCGGCCGCAACACAAAACCCCCGATCCCTGGGAGAGGGAGCGGGGGCAAAGGGGAAAGAACCGGAAACGGGCTGAACAGAGCGGAACGGAACGAACCGATGCCACGGAGGTTGAGGCCCGGCCAAGCAGGACAACCGCTTGGGATGCCGGCTCAGAAACAGAAGGGCAGGAAGCGGGTCTGGCAGGCGGCAAAGCCATCCACCAGGGGGCCGAGGCCGATCTGGTGGGCGATGCCAGCGCCGGTGATCGCTTCGGTGAGGATGCCGATCACGATGCCGAGCATGGCGGCGCGGCCGTTGAAACGCTCAGCGGCCTGCAACTGCTCGAGGTGGATCTGCTCGGAGGCGCGGTTCTGGAACCACTGCTCGTTGCTGGAATTGGAGGAAGACATCAGCGGGACTGCGGAAGGTCGCTGGGGCGGGTGAGCAGGAAGCCGACCATGCCCGTGAACAGGGCGATCAGGGCAACCAGGCCAACGATGGCGGGGGTGTAATCGGTGCTCATCAGGCTCAGCCCAGACCGATCTGGGAGAGGATGCCCTGGCCGGTGAGCAGCTCGGTGGCCAGGCCGATCACGAAGCCGAGCATGGCCAGGCGGCCATTCCAGGTCTCGGCGAAGGCAACGAAACCGAAGCGGGAGGAGGAGTCAGCCATGAACGTTGCGGTGTGTTGCGAGAACTGTAACAGCATGTGAAGGCCTGGGGTCATGCCGTCGCGCCGCGATCGGTTCGGATCTCCCGCCTTCAGCTCCGGCCCAGCCGCCGCCGCACCCGGGACAGCGCCTGCTGCAGGCGCAGGCTGAGCCGCGATGGGCTGCGCAGCCAGGCCTCACCCCGCTCGGCCTGGCGCCAGTGATCCTCCAGGGCCGTGAGCGCCCGCCGCCAGCGCTGAAGCAGGGCCGCCTCCGAGCAGCTCTGCAACAGGGTCTCGAGCGCCGCAGGATCGGCGCGCCAGGCCGCAGGATCGGCCACCGCCGCCGCCATCCGCTCCAGATCCGCCGTCAGGCTGCCCCAGCCGATCTGGTGGCCCAGCACACCGGGATCGAGGCTGTCGGCCAGGGCGTGGTTGCAGCTGCTGAACACGACGCAGCCACAGGCGAGGGCCTCAAGCGGCGGCAGCCCGAAGCCCTCACTGACACCGGCGGTGCGCCAGTGGTCGGCCGAGTCATAAAGATAGATAGTGGCGGCGTTGAACAGAGCCACCAGGTCGTCGACCCAACCGCTCTGCACCTCCACCCGCAGGCCCCGCTGCCGCAGGGCCGGCACCAGCTGCTGCAGCACATAGCTGCTGCTCTTGCGCTGTTGCACGAGCACATCGATCGGCCGACGGCCGCTGCCCGGACCCTCGCCGCCGGCGGAGCCGGGCCGGGCACCGCGTGCGATCCAGGCGGCTTCCAGCGCATTGGGCACCAGGAACAGGGGCTGGCGCGGTGCCCGATCCCCCCAGTACCCCAGCGTGTTGCGACTCACCGCCAGCACCGGCACGCCCGGCGGCAGATCGAAGCCATAGCCGCTGCTGTGGGCGTGATAAGCCACCAGGCGCCCCCGCAGCCGCCGCAGCAGGCCGGGCACATCGAAACCCCAGCTCACGATCCAGAGCGGTTCCTCCCCACCTGTGCCCGTGGCGCCCCCGCGCCGGAGCGGCGGCTCCTGGGGCAGCAGATCATCGAGGAAGGGATGGTCGGGCTCGCGGCGCCGATAGGTGACCACCTGCACCGGTGCCAGCTGTTGCACCAGCCGGGCGGTCTGCAGCTCCACCAGCAGACCGCCGCAGCGGAATCGGCCACCAGTGCCCGGCACCAGGAAGCGGATCGGCCGCTGCAGGGGCTGATCGCTGACCTGCAGATCGGAACTCAGCACCGGCACGCCATCAGCTGCAGGGCACTCTGAAGCAGACCGCGCTGGCTCTGATCAGCGCCAGAACAGCCGATCAGCGCCAGAACAGCTCTTCAGAGCAAGAACAACCGTTCAGAGCCGGAACAGCCCCCAGTGCATTCAGCGGACAGAGTCGGCCCGCGCACCCTCCTCGCTCAGGCCACCGCCGCCTCGGTGCTGCCGGCCCGCTGGCGACGGGTGAGGAAGCCGAAGAGCACCTTGCCGATGGCGGCGATGAGATTGCCCTCCAGTTCCTGGAACATCTTCATATTGCAGTGGAAGGCCTGATTGGCTTCTTCCACGATGCGATCGGCCATCGCCTGATCGATCGGCAGATTGTCGAGAACGGTGCGGTAATTGGACTTGAAGGCTTTCTCGTCGGGGATGCTGTCGAATTCGTAGAAGCGCAGGCCATCGTGCTCACCAAGATTCATCGCCTTCTGGGCGATGTTCTTGAGAATCTGACCACCGGAAAGATCACCGATGTAGCGGGTGTAGTGATGGCCCACCAGCAGCTCTGGGGCCTCCTTAGCCACCTGGCGGATGCGGGCGACGTACTGCTGGGCACCGGGGGTGGCCTGAATCTGCTGGCGCCAGCCCGATCCGAAATAGAAGGCCAGATCCTGCTCGAGCGTCTCGCGGCGGTTCAGCTCCGGGAAACCCACCGGACCGACAACCGGGTGTTCGCGCAGGCGCCCGATCTCCTCCTCCATGGCGCTGTACACGAACCACAGATCGGCCACCAATGTGCGATAGCTGGCCTTATCCACCACCCCCTTGAGGAAGCAGCTCACAAAGCCGGTGTTTTCGGCCATGGTGTGGGCTTTCTTGGTTCCCTCACGCAGCTGGGAGGCCAGGGCGACAGGCATCGGTCTTGAGGACAGCACGGGCTGGGGCACTACTGTAGGGGTGTTGCCGCCATGGCAGACGCCAAGGTTGCGAACGATTACGGGCCCAGCGCCACGCCGCACCGCCACGGGCCGGATGCCCTGGCCTGCATCGCTGCCCTGCGCGACAGCCCAGCACCCCTGCGCGGTGACGACGCCACAGAGCGGCTCACGGGGCTCCGCTTCAGGCCGCTTCCTCGTTGCGATCGGCCCGCTGCTGCTCGTCATCGCCAAACAGCAGGAACAGCTCGCGGCAGATCTGGCACAGACGCTCGCTCACCTCGGGCTGGGGCAGATGGGAGCCGGAGGGGCTCCACTCACCCACCGTGGCCAGGCGCCAACGCTCGGCGTCATAGGTGAGACCACGGATCAACACCCCCAGCAGGCGCGGCCTGCGGTTCGCCGAGGCCGCCGGCCGGTCGAGGCGCAGCTGCACCAGCAGCGAGCGGCACTGCAGCCGTGGACTCCAGCCGGGAAAGTGAAACGAGAGGTCGACCGTTTCGTGCTCCTGGAAGGCGCGAGTGTGGGGATCATCACGCCAGGGGGTGAGGTTGACCCGGGCGGCCGGGAAGCCGGCACGAAACAGGCCGACCACCGAGGCAATCGCCTGGGCCAGTTCCAGGGAGCGGGCCTGATCGGCGGCGTTCATGCCCCCATCCTGAAGCCGAATCGCGGGATCTGCGCCCTCGATCGCCACTCCGGCACAGGCGCCGAGCAGCGCGGCGGCCGGAGGGCGCGCCGAGGAGGGGGCTCTGGCAGGGTGCCGCCCATCTCCAGCACAGCCGCCTGCCATGGCGCCGATCGCTGCAAACCTTTCTGTGGCGGGACCGAGACATAGGCTCAGCCCATGTGATCCATCCGCCATGGCCACCGGTTCCAGCGCCCCCAGCTCCAGCGCCACCTATGAGAAACTCACGCCTCCCACAGCAGGCACGGCGATCCGCTTTGAGAACGGCCAGCCGATCGTGCCAGCCGATCCGATCATTCCGTTCATCCGCGGCGATGGTACAGGTGTGGACATCTGGCCGGCGACGCAGCGGGTGCTGGATGCGGCCGTAGCCAAGGCCTACGGCGGTGAGCGTCGCATCGAGTGGTTCAAGGTGTATGCCGGTGATGAAGCCTGTGAGCTGTATGGCACCTATCAATACCTGCCGGAGGATACGCTCACCGCGATTCGCGAGTATGGGGTGGCGATCAAGGGGCCGCTGACCACCCCGATCGGTGGCGGGATCCGTTCCCTGAATGTGGCCCTGCGGCAGATCTTCGACCTGTACTGCTGCGTGCGGCCCTGCCGCTATTACGAAGGCACCCCCAGCCCCCATAAGCGGCCGCAGGATCTCGATGTGATCGTGTATCGCGAGAACACCGAAGACATCTATATGGGCATCGAGTGGGAGGCGAGTGATCCGGTCTGCCTCGACTTGATCCAGCATCTCAATGAGGTGGTGATCCCGGCCAACGGCAAGCTCGGCAAGCGCCAGATCCCGGCCGGCTCCGGCATCGGCATCAAGCCGGTGAGCAAGCACGGCAGCCAGCGCCACATCCGCAAGGCGATCCAGCACGCGTTGCGGCTGGAGGGCGACAAGCGCCACGTGACATTGGTGCACAAGGGCAACATCATGAAGTTCACCGAAGGCGCCTTCCGCGACTGGGGCTATGAGCTGGCCACCAGCGAGTTCAGGGCCGACTGCGTGACCGAGCGCGAGAGCTGGATCCTCGACAACGCCGATCGCAACCCGGGCCTGAGCATCGAAGCCAACGCCCGCATGGTGGATCCCGGCTACGACGCCCTCACCCCTGAGAAGAAAGAGGCGATCTGCACCGAGGTGAAGGGAGTGCTCGATGCGATCGGCGCCAGCCATGGCAACGGCCAGTGGAAGCAGATGGTGATGGTGGACGACCGCATCGCCGACAGCATCTTCCAACAGATTCAGACCCGCCCGGCAGACTATTCCATCCTCGCCACACTCAATCTCAACGGCGACTACATCTCCGATGCCGCTGCCGCCGTGGTGGGTGGCCTGGGTATGGCCCCCGGTGCCAACATCGGCGACAGTGCCGCCATCTTCGAGGCCACCCACGGCACGGCGCCCAAGCATGCCGGCCTGGATCGCATCAATCCCGGATCGGTGATTCTTTCCGGCGTGATGATGCTCGAGTACATGGGTTGGCAGGAGGCCGCCGACCTGATCACGGCGGGGCTGAGCGCCGCTATTGCCAATGGTGATGTCACCTATGACCTGGCGCGGCTGATGGAGCCGCCGGTGGAGCCGGTGAGCTGCAGCGGTTTCGCGGAGGCAGTGGTGCGGCACTTCGGGGGGTGAGGCGCAATCCGCGCCGGTAGAAGTGCAGTGGTGCCCTCCTTTCTGCTGGTGCGTATCGCAGCCGATCTCTCCCCTTGAACCTGAAGGGCACGCACCCGATCCACTGGCATGGGATTCCCAGCCGGAGCGGTCATGCGCAGCTTCCGTGCCCTGGCTGAAGCTGCGCGGTGGCCGAGTAAGCCTCATCCCAAGGGATGATCTGTTTATGCTTTGCCGTAGCGGTCAGCCATGGAGGAATCTCCAATTACTGCGCCCTCATACAGTTGAAGCCATTTTGAGCAATAGCGCTCCGCGATATGCTTGCATCAAAGATAGCGAGGTTTTCGCGGGCAATAAAGCGGTGGTTGGACTTTCTGGACTGCTGCCTGAGCACATCCATAGCCCTGGCAGAGGTTATGGCGACCGAGAACGGATCGGATAGCGATACCAAGACCTTGCATTCACCTATTCGTGAATCCACATTTGCGACTAGTTTGATCTTCCCTGGAGGCTGTTGCCTTCCTTGATCGGGCCGGCACAACAGGATCCATCCTCGCGAAAGCCCCTGAAGCGTGACTCGGAACTCTGCGAGGGGAGCCCTCTGACAATGTTGAAGAAATCCCCTCCGATCACAATCCAGCCAGGTCCGGAGAGCCAAGGTGGACTAGAAGTGATCCATGCATTACATCCCTATACTTCACGGAATACACTGGGGACTGCCCTGGCTATGACCATGGCAGCTTCAATCATGTTTCCTTCTTGGGCCCTTTGCCTCCTGGCCCGTATCAGAGAGTCAAGATCTTCAACACAAGCACAGGAGGCTATACCGATCGAGAGTACGACGAACGACGAAGCCGCTCAGAGCCATTTGGAATCAGATGGGATAATAACCACAACTCACGTTATTTATCCGTTGCCCAAGGCATCAACTAAATGCGCTACGAGGTGTGGCACCGCAACTCAGGCCTGATAGATTCGGGAAGCTTCACGATCGGTATTGCCGTTAATCGAACAACGCGCATCAGGAACTTCAGAGAGATTAAGGGCACCTCGAAAAATCGGAATAAAGGCTGACTTGGCACCCAGATGAGCTAGAATCAGAGCAACAAGATCCGTGCGAACTATGGGGCAGAGAGGCTTTTGGGATGAACAGCATAGAGTCGCAAAGCTTCAAGAGAAGAA
>JBJTQH010000045.1:0-11507 GCA_046075505.1 Cyanobium sp.
GAATTAGCGATGCTTTGTAGATGTCGAACTTCGTCATCGCTAAGCACCAGCGGCGGCATTGGACGACCAAGAGGCATGAGATGGTGACGAGAAGCAAGCCCTCCCATTATAGAACTATTTTCCGGGACGGCACACTAGCATTGGAATCTGCCGATCCCCGGTGGAGGTGTGCCATGGCAGGCGAAGCAAGCACACGCGCTGATCAGCGGCTGCGCCGCCGCCGCTGGAGCTCTGCTGGCCTGCTGCTGCGGCCGGGCACTGCCGGCAGCCAGGGATTCATCGCCATGGTGATGCTGGTGCTGCTCACCCTGATCCTGAGCTCGCTCACGATCGTGGCCCGCACCGGCAGCGGCAGGGAGGCTTCGGCGGCCCAGGGGCGCAACCGTGAGGCCCGCGATGTGGCGGAGGCCGGCATCACCGAGATCATCAGTGAGCTGAACAAGGAGCCCAACCGCAAGATCCTGGTGTCCGGCGTGGCTCTGGCCAGCTGGGTGCAGGGCACTGCCGATCTCAACAATCAGCTGGTGAATCCCTGCACCCGCTACACCAGCAGCGGCACCGCCGGCACGATCACCACGCCCACCAGCAAGGCGATCGCGTTCAAGAACGGCTGGACGAATCTGGTCTCCGGCAACGGCACACGCAGCTACCAGCTGGTGTCGGTGAGCTACAGCACGGCCAATCGCACCACCCTCGCCGCGCCCACGCCCTCCACCGTGATGACCGGCCAGGAGAAGACGCTGCTGAAGCTCACCGTGGAGGGGCGCATCACGGATGCGGCCGGCAACGTGATCTCCACCAGCCGGGTGGTGAAGGAGTTCGAGGTGGTGCCCAAGTGCTGCAAGCGATCCTTCGGGCGCAACAGCAATGCGGCCACCCTCTACGGCGAAGACATTCGCTTCTGCTATTCCGGGGGAGGGGTCACCAATATCAGCGATGCAGTGGCGGCGGTGGTCGGCGGCATCGACGGTGGTACGGTCAGCTCCAGCAACAACGTGCTTTCGATCTTCGATAACAGCACGCCGCCGGTGCCGGTCACCCGGGTGCTCTGCCGTTCGGATGTGCCGAACCCGCCCGGCCCCAATGCAGCCTGCCTGGACCGCACGCTCAGCCTGGGGCGCATCAGTGTGGTGCCCTCGATCTTCAATGTGCCGATACCGCCCTGGCCGGGCGCCGCGGCCGTGCCGTTCACCACGCTGCAAGGATCTGATCGCAATGGCCTCTATGTGCGCGTCAACACCTTCACCAACAGTGTTGAGCGGTGCAATCTCAACAACAACAACAGCATCAGCGGCTGCACGCCGATCTCCTCCTGCACCCAGATCAATGGTGTCGCTACCTACGTGAGCGGCTACTACTGCCGGATCTCGGAGATTGATGCGGATCGCAATGACGTCGTGCTTGACACGTCAAATGCGCCGATGTTTGTCTACATGGATACGCCGACGGATCCGAAGTCTAGCAGCCATGAATATATTAACTATAAGGGCAACGGCATTGTTCGCCAGGTGCGCTGTGCGGCGGGAACCAGCGGGCTGTGTGCAACCCCGGCCACGATCGCCGAGGGTGAGCGGCTCAGCATCTACGCCTACGGTGCGGGCACGATGTCTCTCAATGGCGCTGACATGGCGGTGACGATGAATGTGTTTGCCCCCAAGGCATCCTTCTCAATCCGCGGCGGTGGCAACGCCCCCTTCAACTTCATCGGCCGTCTGTGGCTCAACAACATCTACGCCAACGGCTCCACCGTGATGCAGGTGCTGGAATCCGCTCCGGCCCAGCTGGTGGCCCAGGGCACCTGCTCCGCCGCCGGTTGCACCGGCATCGGCACGGGCTCCAACAGCTCCGGCACTCCCGAGGTCGACTGGGTGGCGCGCAGTGTCAGCTACTCGTCGGCGTTCTGAGGCTATGCAAGCGGTTCCCAGGGCGGATGGGTGGCGGCGGATCTCCGGACGGAGCCCCGGCTTCACCCTGCTCGAGGTGGTGGTGGGGGTGGCCCTGCTGGCCGGGGTGGCCGCCGGCTCCGCCGTGCTGATCTCCGTGGCCAACCGCATGCTGGGCACCAGCACTACCCACAACAACGCCCAGGCCGCCATCGACAGCGACATCTCCCGCGCCCGCAAGCTGGCGGAGGACTACACCTGCTGCCCCGGCAGCTGCACCACCAATGCCACCACGATCGCCGCGGCCCGGACCACCGGCCGCTGCGCTCCCAACGCCCAGGTCAACGACTCCACCTATTACTTCCCCCAGCTGGAGACCACGACCTATCCCGATGTCACCGGCTTCACCAACGCCTGCGCCAACGGCACCCTCGTCGGCAGCGCCACCTCCGGTCTGATCAAGGAGATTTCGGATCAGGGGAGCAGCGCCCTTGGCGATGCCGGCATCACCCGTACGGTGGCGGTGGATGACAGCACCGACCCCACGGCCCATCGGATCCGGATCACCTACACCGGCAGCAGCAGCGGCGGCACCACCGGCATCAATCGCGTGGTGAAGCTGGTGCCCACCGTGGCGGCGTGGTGCCCATGAGCCCCGGAGCCCAGGCTGCCCGGATGGCGGGTCTGCAGCGCCGTCGCCGCCAGGAGATGGGCGGCTTCTCCTATGCCGAGGTGATCATCGTGATCGCGATCATCGGCATGATCAATGGCCTCACGATCGCCTTCACCAGCAGTGAGTGGCAGCGGGAGCGCGTCAACGGTGTGGCGCTCGCCCTGGGCGGCTGGCTCGAGGAGGTGCGCGGCAATGCGCTGCGCAAA
This sequence comes from Cyanobium sp., assembly GCA_046075505.1. Classification (GTDB taxonomy): domain Bacteria; phylum Cyanobacteriota; class Cyanobacteriia; order PCC-6307; family Cyanobiaceae; genus Cyanobium. The sequence continues at coordinate 2,763 of JBJTQH010000045.1, forward strand.
ACCAGCGCCACAACGACCGCTGGCGGCTGTGTGGTGACGCTCAGCAGCCTCAGCGGGGCCCGCTCCGGCACAGATCTGGCGACGGTGAGCCCCGCCGATTGCGCCACCAGTTCCACCCTGCTGATTCCAGGGGTGGCGGGCAATCCCGATCGCTTCAACATCGCCTCCAGCAATGGCGGCACGATCACCTTCACCCCCCGCGGTTCGGTGACCGCCACCAGCGATGCCGACATCAGAATCCTGCTGGCTGGCAGCGGTCAGATGCGCTGTGTGCGGGTCAGCGCGATCCTCGGCCTGATCCGTGTGGGCAGCAACAGCGCGGCCACCACCACCGCCGACGCCTGTTCGGATTACAGCCATTTCTGATGGGGAGATCCATGCGTCACCACCGCGCTCCACACCACCCGCCGCGGTGTTTGCCGCATCACCCGCCCCACTTGGCGCGGCGCGGCGCCGCCTTCTCGCTGGTGGAGTTGCTGATTTCGGTGGTGGTGGGCGTCGCTCTGGTGAGTTCAGTGTCCTATGGCATCACGATTCAGATCCGGGGCGCCCAGGACACCGAGCGCAGCCAGCGCTCCCGGGATGACGCCACCCGCCTCAACTATCTGATTCAGACCGAAGCATCCGAAGCCGTCAGGACGGTCATCGGAGGCACGGTCAGCAACTGCGTCGCCGCGGCCAATGGCAAGGCGGCGTTGTTCAGCCTCACCATCCCGCTGCCCACCGGGCAGTTCGACACCCTCGCCAATGTGACGTCGATCTATTACTACAGCGAACCATCCACCGGCGGGGATCTGCGTCGCTGCGGCCCCTCGATCGATCGCAACGGCGCCCTCAACTTCACCGCGATGGTGGATGGTGTCGTCAGCGCCAATACGGGTTTCTGTGTGGTCACCAGCACCGGAACGATTCCGGAGGACTGCAATCCGCAGTGCCCCGTTGGCACACCCACGAGCACCGACCGTGAAGTGGTGTACCGGCTGCAGCTGAACGATGTGCCCGGCGGCTATCGCCCCCCCTGCGCCATCGCCCGTGCCAAGGCCTTCCGGGTGGTGGATCCCCTCCTCTGAGGCCCTGTACGCCACCTGAGGGGCCCACAATGGAAAGCTGTTGTGCCTTGGATCTTCGATGGGCGTTCTGACGGCGCTGGCGATCCTGGCCGGTCTGATCGTGGTGCATGAGGCGGGCCATTTCCTGGCGGCCCGCTGGCAGGGCATCCGCGTCAGCGGCTTCTCGATCGGCTTCGGGCCGCCGCTGCTGCAGTGGCGCCGCGCCGGCGTGCTCTATGCCCTGCGTCTGATCCCGCTGGGCGGCTTTGTCTCCTTCCCCGACGACGAGGAGGACAGCGACATTCCCGCCGATGATCCCGATCTGCTGCGCAACCGTCCTTTGCCGCAGCGGGCACTGGTGATCGCCGCCGGTGTGCTGGCCAATCTGCTGCTCGCCTGGCTGGTGCTGGTGAGCCAGGGCCTGGTGCTCGGCATCCCCGATGGTTTCTCCGCAACCCCGGGAGTGCTGGTGGCCGCCGTGCAGCCGGCCCAGGCGGCCGAAGCGGCGGGGCTGCGCGGTGGCGATCGCATCCTCTCCCTGCAGGGCCGCTCCCTGGGGGGCGGCCAGCAGGCTGTCAGCACCCTGGTGCAGGCGATCCGCCAGGCGGGCGATAAGACCCTGGAGCTGCAGATCCAGCGCGGTGAGCAGACCCGCAGCCTCGCCCTCACCCCGGTGGATCAGGACGGCATCGGCCGCATCGGTGCCCAGCTGCAGCCCAGCGGGCAGGAGTCGTTTCGCCCCGCCCGTGGGCCGCTGGAACCGTTCCGCCAGGCCAGTGCCGATGTGCTGGCCCTCACCCGCCGCACCATCGATGGCTTTGTGAGCCTGGCCACCCACTTCGGGGAGACGGTGCCGCAGGTGTCGGGGCCGGTGAAGATCGTGGCGATGGGGGCTTCCCTGGCCAAGCAGGGGGGCGGCAGCCTTTACCTGTTCACGGCGCTGATCTCGATCAATCTGGCGGTGCTCAACGCCCTGCCGCTGCCCCTGCTCGACGGCGGCCAGTTCGCGCTGCTGCTGCTGGAGGGCCTGCGGGGCCGCCCCCTGCCGGAGCGTTTCCAGATGGCCTTTCTGCAGTCGGGCTTCGTATTCCTGGTGGGTCTCAGCCTGCTGCTGATCGTGCGCGATACCAGCCAGCTGCCGGCGGTGCAGCAGCTGCTCGGCCGCTGAGGCCTCCCCGGGGAGGTGCGCGAGTCAGACGGTAGAGTGCCGGGCTGTGTCTGTTCCCAGGTCCCGGCTGCATGGCGAAGAAGTCGATGATCGCGCGCGACGTGAAGCGCCGCAAGATGGTGGAGCGCTTCGCCGCCAAGCGGACCGCCCTGATGGAGGCCTTTGAGGCCGCCGCTGATCCGATGGAGCGTCTGGAGATCCACCGCAAGATCCAGTCGCTGCCCCGCAACAGCGCTCCCACCCGCATCCGCAACCGCTGCTGGGCCACCGGCAAGCCCCGCGGCCTGTACCGCGATTTCGGCCTGTGCCGCAACCAGCTGCGCGAACGGGCCCACAAGGGTGAACTGCCTGGCGTGGTCAAGTCCAGCTGGTGAGCTCCGGCCGGCGTGCGCCCGGCCCCTCCCCCCTCCGTCTGCTCGCGCCTCAGGCCCGGTCCTGCACCGGGCCTTTCTGTTGCGGTATCAGCCGCGGCAGCGCAGTGTGGCGCCCATCCCACTGCGCATCCCTACGAAAACCGGTCGATTCCGCCGTCCCGCCGGGGTCGGATGGCAGGATGGCGCCGGACAACAAAAGGACATAACTCCAAGTGCAAGGACAGATTCAGTCGATCTCCTTCGATGGTCGGGAGATCCGGCTGACCACGGGCCGGTATGCGCCCCAGGCCGATGGCTCCGTTCTGATCGAGTGTGGTGACACTGCAGTCCTGGTCACCGCCACTCGCTCCAGCGCCCGCGAAGGCATTGATTTCCTGCCCCTGATCTGCGACTACGAGGAGCGCCTCTATGCCGCCGGCCGCATCCCCGGCAGCTTCTTCCGCCGCGAGGGGCGTCCCTCGGAGCGCGCCATCCTCACCTGCCGCCTGATCGATCGGCCGATGCGGCCGCTGTTCCCGGGCTGGTTGCGTGACGACCTGCAGATCGTGGCCACCTGCCTGTCGCTCGATGAGCGGGTTCCGCCTGATGTGCTCGCCGTCACCGGCGCCTCGATGGCCGCCCTGCTGGCGAAGATGCCCTTCTATGGCCCGATGGCGGCCGTGCGCGTCGGCCTGCTCGGGGATGACTTCGTGCTCAACCCCAGCTTCCGCGAGATCGAACGCAGCGATCTGGATCTGGTGGTGGCCGGCACGCCCGATGGCGTGGTGATGGTGGAAGCCGGTGCCAATCAGCTGCCTGAGCAGGATGTGATCGAGGCGATCGATTTCGGCTATGAGGCCGTCGGCGAGTTGATCAAGGCCCAGCTCAACCTGCTGGAGAGCCTCGGTATCCAACCGGTGCGACCGGAGGATCCCTCCGAAGACAGCACCGTGCCCGCCTATCTCGAGAAGCAGTGCGGTGTCGCCATCCAGGATGTGCTGCGCCAGTTCAGCCAGACCAAACCGGAGCGCGACAGCAAGCTCGATGGCATCAAGGCTGAGGTGAGTGCCGGCATCCAGGCCCTGGCCGATGACCACGCCGTGCGCCAGGCGGTGAGCGGGAACAGCAAGCTTCTGGGCAACAGCTACAAGAGCCTCACCAAGAAGCTGATGCGCCAGCAGATCCTAAAGGAAGGCAAGCGCGTCGATGGTCGCAGTCTCGATGAGGTGCGGCCGATCAGTGCCGCCGTCGGTGTGCTGCCCCGGCGTGTGCATGGCTCCGGCCTGTTCAATCGCGGGCTTACCCAGGTGCTCTCCACCGCCACTCTCGGCACCCCCAGCGATGCCCAGGAGATGGATGACCTCAATCCCGCCAACGAAAAGAGCTACCTGCACCACTACAATTTCCCTCCCTTCTCGGTGGGTGAGACCCGGCCGATGCGTTCGCCTGGCCGCCGCGAGATCGGCCATGGTGCTCTGGCGGAGCGGGCCCTAGTGCCGGTGCTGCCCAGCCGCGAGAGCTTCCCCTACGTGCTGCGGGTGGTGAGCGAGGTGCTCAGCTCCAATGGCTCCACCTCGATGGGTTCGGTGTGCGGCAGCACCCTGGCGCTGATGGATGCCGGCGTGCCGCTCAAGGCACCGGTGGGTGGCGCCGCCATGGGCTTGATCAAGGAGGGCGAGGAGGTGCGCATCCTCACCGATATCCAGGGCATCGAGGATTTCCTCGGCGACATGGACTTCAAGGTGGCCGGCACCGAGAAGGGCATCACCGCCCTGCAGATGGATATGAAGATCACCGGCCTGGCGATGGGCACCATCGCTGAGGCGATCAACCAGGCCCGGCCCGCCCGCCTGCACATCCTCTCCAAGATGATGGAGGCGATCGAAACCCCGCGCACGGCTCTGTCGCCCCATGCGCCGCGCCTGCTCAGCTTCCGCATCGATCCGGAACTGATCGGCACTGTGATCGGCCCCGGTGGTCGCACGATCAAGGGGATCACCGAGCGCACCAACACCAAGATCGATATCGAAGACGGCGGCATTGTCACGATCGCCAGCCACGATGGCGCTGCCGCTGAAGAGGCGCAGCGGATCATCGAAGGGCTCACCCGTCGCATCAGCGAAGGGGAAGTGTTCCAGGGCACTGTCACCCGGGTGATCCCGATCGGTGCCTTCGTGGAGATTCTGCCCGGCAAGGAGGGGATGATCCACATCTCCCAGCTGTCTGAGGCGCGGGTGGAGAAGGTGGAAGACGTCGTCAATGTCGGTGATCAGGTGACCGTGCGGGTGCGTGAGATCGACAACCGCGGCCGCATCAATCTGACGCTGCGTGGCGTGCCTCAGCAGGAACCGGTGCCTGCCGGCTGAGCTGCCCCGCAGCTCCGGCTGACAGGGTGACGGGATTCTTCTTCACGGGGTCCCTTCCCTGCAGCCCTGAACGCATCCCGCCGGTGGCATCCTCAGTGCCGCTGGCGGGATTGTCGCTGGGGATTGGCCTGGATTGCTGAGGGTTGGCGCAAGGCTCGGGCGAGCGCCTGCCTCCAGGACAGGCGTCAGGGGGCGCTGCTCCGTGGCCAGCGCTCAGGCTGGTGTCAGCGCCGCGCGGCTCAGACGGCGAAACCGGGATCAATCCTCGCCATCGCCGCTGTGGCCTTCTCGCACAACTCCCCGTGGGCGCGGCCGTGGCTGGCGATCAGGCAGCCGGCCTGGCGGACATCGCCGGTGTTGTAGAGCAATGGCGCCCCATCGGCATGGCTAAAACGGCCTCCTGCGGCCTGCAGCACCGCCTCCGGGGCCGCCATGTCCCAGTCCTTCGGGGCGCTGCGTCCGGAGAGGGAGATGTACAGATCGGTCTGACCGCGCAGGATCGTCGCCACCTTGCCGCCCACGCTCCCCATTGCCAGGGTGTCGCCCAGGGCCAGGGCTTCCAGCAGCTGTTCCAGGCGGGCATCGCGGTGGCTGCGACTCGCCACCAGCACCAGCTCGCCCAGCGGTTGCCGCGGGCTCAGGCTGGCCGGGCGGCAGTCGCCGGCACGGTTTTCACACCAGGCCGCTCCGGCGGTGGCCGTCGCCTCACCCGAGAGCAGGCCGAACCACAGTTCTTCCAGTTCCGGTAGCAGCACCACTCCGAGCACCGGTCGCTGGCCCTGCACCAGAGCCAGATGCACCGCGTATTCGCCGGTGCCCTGCAGGAAGTCCTTGGTGCCATCGAGGGGATCGAGGATCCACAGCCACTCCGCTGCCAGGGGCTCGCCCGGCACCAGTTGCTCGCGGGCGGTCTCCTCGCTGAGCAGGGTCCAGGCGGCGTCGGGAAAGCCCTGGGCCAGACCATCGAGCAGCCAGCGGTTCACCGCCAGATCTGCGGCCGATACCGGTCCTTCGCCGCCGTCCTGGACGCTCAGCGCCCGCTCGAAGCCATGGGGGGGCTGTTCACCGCGGGCATAGGCCCGCAGGATGTCCGCCGCACCCCAGCACAGGGGGCGCAGCTTCTGCAGCAGAGCCTCGACCGTGACACCCTCCGGCAGGGGCACCCCAGGATCACGGGGGAGGATGCCGGCAGGGGCGCTGGAGGAATCCGGCATCGGTGCTGCAAAAAAAATCATTGTCTCGCAACGGCTGTCACGGTCTTGCAACGGCTGTCGCCGTCTTGCAGCCGTCTCGCAACGGCTGTCGTCTCGCAACGGCTGTCGTCTTGCAACGGCTGTCGTCTTGCAACAGCTGTCGTCTTGCAACAGCTGTCGCGCAGCGCCTGCTCTGCAGGGGGCAGCACGCCGCGGGGGAGCGCACCGAGCCGTGGATGCCCCCAGTGGATGCCCCCAAGGGGGCACGAGACAGAGACGCCCCGCCCGGACACCCACGGCATCGTTGGCAACGGGATCGCTGCCAACGGAATCGCCCCATCCCCACTCCGCTCAGAGGCCGGTGCCGGGATCGGGGACGGCGGCTGGTCAGCATGGAGGGCCCGATGGGCCGCACCGTGGATCAGCCTGAGACCCCATCTCCCCAGGAGCCCGCAGCCGGGGTGCTGTATCTGGTCGGCACCCCGATCGGCAACCTCGAGGATCTCTCGCCCCGGGCGCGGCGGGTGCTCGCCGGCGTCGATCGGATCGCCTGCGAGGACACCCGCCGCAGCGGCCTGTTGCTGCAACGCCTCGGCCTCAAGGGCAGATCCCTGTGCAGCCTCCATGCCCACAATGAGACCGCGCGCGTCCCAGGGCTGTTGCAGGCGCTGGAGCGCGGCGACTCCCTGGCGGTGATCAGCGATGCCGGACTGCCGGGCATCAGCGATCCCGGTGAGGCCCTGGTGGCTGCCGCCCGTGCGGCCGGCCATCCGGTGATCTGCATCCCGGGTCCCTGTGCCCTTACCACCGCCCTGGTGAGCAGCGGTCTGCCCACCGGGCGCTTCTGCTTCGGGGGGTTTCTGCCGCCACGGCGCAGTGCCCGTCGCCGCCGCCTGCAGGCCCTGGCGCCGGAGGAGCGGACGCTGGTGTTCTACGAGGCACCGCATCGGTTGCTGGAGCTGCTCGAGGATCTGCTGGAGGTGCTGGGCGATCGCCCCCTGCAGGTGGCGCGTGAACTGACCAAACGCCACGAGCAGCAGGTGGGCCCCAGCGTGGCCGCGGCGCTGGAGCATTTCCGCGCGATCCCGCCGCTGGGGGAATGCACCCTGGTGCTGGCTGGAGCCATCGAGCGGGCGCCGCACTGGGATGCCGAGCAGCTGCGCCAGCAGTTGCAGGAGCTGCGGGCGGCAGGCCTGAGCAGCCGGGAGGCCGCACGTCAGCTGGCGGTGCGCAGCGGCCATCGCAGCCGTGACCTCTACGCCCTGCTGCATGAGGCCCCAGCCGGCGATGTTCCCCCTGACAACGACAGGCCAGACTGACCCCTGACGCTCCTTGCCGATCTTCGCGATGCTGTTGCGCCTGCGACTCCTGCTCGGCAGCGTGGCCAGCGGGGCGCTGTTGTTTCTGCTGCTCTGCCTCGGCGCTCAGAACCTGGAGGACCGTCTCAGCCTGCGGCTGGGCTTCGGGCGCACGGCGCCGCTGCCCAGCGGGTTCGTGATCGGCATGGCCGTGGTGCTGGGGGTGATCAGCGGTGGCAGCGCCGCGGCCCTGTTGCTGCCGCTGGAGGAGGGCCAGGATTGAGGGCTGCGGCAGCCGCCAGGAGCACGGGGCGCCCCCAGGTCCCGCAGGGTCCGCTGAAAGACAGCGGGCACGCAACACCCACCACCGACCTCAGCCCCGCCGCGACAGAGCGCGGAGGCGCCAGAATCCCCCGGACAACCTTGAGCCAGGCCCTGAACGAGGCGCGATCCAGACCGCGAGAAGGTGGCGGAACGCGGCTTCAGCTCTCCTGAAGGGAATAGAGCGATCCTTCGATCACCACGCGCCAGATCCCCTGACGGATCAGGTAGGGCGCGGTCCGCTGCAGCACCCGGGTATCGGGCAGCTTGATCACCCGCTGGCTGCGGCCGCACTGGCGCTTGGCTTGGCGGGGATTGGTGTACAGCACCAGCGCCTGCAGCCCCAGTTCCTCGGGGGCCAGACGCCCCAGTTCCGGGATCTCCGCCAGTGGCTGGGCCTGCAGTTCCACCGTTTTGTCCACCAGCATGTACACGCTTTCAGGGATGTCAGCGCCCTGGAACGGGAGGGCGGTGGTGAGGGGCTGATCGAGCAGGGCCGAGGCATCGATCGCCACCTCCACAAAGGTGCCATCGTCGTCGTCGCTGCCATCGGCTTCGGCGAGATCCTCGTCATCGGCGCCGAAATCAGCGGCATCATCGATGGCCAGCTCCGGAGATCCCTCAGAGCTGTCGCGCCCGATGGGCTCGCGATCGTGGACCGTGGGTTGCGGTGTTGGCGTTGCTGGTGGTGGTGTTGGCGTGGCGGTGGGGGCCGGGACGGCGGCGGCAGGCGCAGCAGCGGCACGTGAAGCCAGGGCAGCGGCATGATCCGCGCTCGCCCCGTCGTCGCCTGGCGCGGCGGCCAGCTCCGGTTCCGGGGCGCTGGCAAGCGGCGGATCCAGGGGCTGGGGGGAGGAGGAGAGGGCGCTGGGCAGTGAGGTGGAGCGGCGGGTGTGCACCCCCTTCAGCTTCTCGTCCACAGCAAGATCCCACGCCGCCCTTACCACGCGGCTTACAGTTTTGGGGCTGCCTCCGCAAGCTTCGGCCCGCTCCCTGG
>JBJTQH010000046.1:0-9504 GCA_046075505.1 Cyanobium sp.
GATCGGACGAAAGACTTGACAAGTCATTCGTCCCGATTCATCGTGGCTGCAAGAGGCGCATCTGCACCTCCGGAATGACCGCCCGTCATTCCACCCTGTTCACCCTCTGATCAGGGCATTCGGGCCTCGGGTTTTACACCAAGCGAAGGGACGCGGCCTGAAGACGAGGCTCAGCGTCCGAGCGATCTGCGCATCCAGGCGTCGGCTTATCAGCTTCACTTCCAGCCAGGCCCAGATGGAGAGGAAGAGCAACAGCAGGCCGATTAAAAAGCGTTGCGATGCATAGAGGTTGTTGATGCAGAGCACTTCATGAATGGAGCTGATCAGAAAGATCAGTGCCGAAAGCGTTCCCGCTGTCTTCAGGCCAAGCGCCACCAATCCCTTCTCCCGCCCGGGGCGGCTGGCAGCAGGCGCCGATCTCACTGCTGCTTCGCCTGTGGCGGCAGGGCGCTGAATGGAGCGATGTCCCGCTGCCAGGCCTGTCGACAATCAGGGTGCCGTCGCTGGCAACGCTCCAGCCAGCTCGGCAGGGCGATCTGCTGCGAGATGCTTTGCAGGAGCTGGATGTCCTGCGGCTTGACCGGCACAGCTCGGTGGCGGGCGGATCTGATGAGCTGACAGTGGCCGCTCAGGATGCAGCGTTCCGACTGGCGTTGCAGCGTTTCCGAGTAGCGCCACAGGCTTTCATTGTAACCCTGGAATGCTTTTTCAAGCTTGTCTTTCTGATCGGAAGAGAGTAGATTCCAGCGCTTCAGGGACATCACATAGCCGTTGAATCCAAACTGAAACACAAGCGGGTAGTAGCTTTCGGTGTAGTCGCCCCAGCCTGCGAAGGCTCCCGAGGCGGCGCTGGTCACGCCGCAGTCCACCATGCCCAGGGCCAGGGCTTCGCGGGTGTCAGCGAAGGGAAGAACCACCGGAATCCCCCCCAGCGCGGCGATCACCTTGGCCAGGCCGGGGCTGGCCACGCGGATGCGGCGACCGCTGATTCCCCTGAGGTCGTCGATGTGGCGGCGGCAGAACATCACCTGGGGACCAAAGCTCCAGATGCCGAGCAGTTTGCCGCCGTGGTTGCTCTGCAGATAGCGATCCAGTGTCCGGCTGTAGGCCCGAGCCACCTGGCGGGCTTCGGCGAAGGTCGTCACCATCCCGGGTAGATCCATGCCTTCCAGGCCCGGTTCCTTCTCCATGTTCTGCATGAAGCGGAGCGAGACGATGTCAAGCCGCCCATCCCGTATCGCCTCCAGTTGATGGTTGTCCTTGAGGCCGTAGGCGTCGGCAGGGAGGTAGCGCACCACCAGCGGCAGACCGGTGCGTTCGGCGAGCGTGCGGAAGAAGGGTTCCTCCTGATCGCGTTGCAGCTGGCCCGCTGATCGCGGCTGCCCCAGCACCAGCAGCGGCAGGTGCTGAACTGACGCCAGGCCAGCCCAAAGGCCATCACCGCAGCCACCATCACGAGCAGACGAACGGTGACCTGCGATCTCAGAGTGACGCCGCGGCGCTCCGGTGGCTGCGCGGTCGCGGCGGAGGGTGGGGAACAGCCCGGGTCGGCCGCTGTGCTTCTGGGCTCCTTTGCGGGACGGACCGCGTTGGTCTCGGCTGCCGCAATGGGGTGGCGGATGCTCACAGCCGGCCGGGTTGTCTCTGGTTCAGCAGGGTGGCCTGGCGCACCAGCGCGGCGCCGCTGAGGCCGAGTTTGCTGCAGATGTTATGGCGGTGGGTTTCGACAGTCCGTAGCGCGATGCACAGTTCCGCGGCGATCGCCTGGGAGGTGAGGCCGCGACCGACGTGCTGCAGCACTTCCCGTTCGCGCGCGGTGAGTGGGCTCAGATCCAGATCAGGGGGCTGGGGGGGCAGGGCTGCATCGGGGATCAGGGGGCTGATCGCGGCCATCAGATCCTGAAAGGCCCGATTTTTCTCCAGGATGGCGGCGAGCTGCCCGCGCATCTCCGGCGGCCATTCCACCGTGCTGGCGAAGCTGGAGAGCACCACCACGCGCGCTTCAGGTTTGAGCACGTGCAGGGCCCGTGCCACGGTGAGACCATCGGCATCCGGCAGGGCGATGTCGAGGATCAGCAGATCGGGCGATAGATCGGCGCAGGCGGCGATGCCTTCGGCTGCCGTGGAGACCCCAGCCGCCACCTCCAGTCCAGGCTGCCGTAACAGCATCTGCACCAGCAGCTGCCGGAACAACAGCTGATCTTCAACCAGCAGGCAGCGCAGGGCCATGAAGGGGTGGAGGTGCTCCGGGCGGATCGCGAACGGCGGGCCTCCATCATGGCAACGCCCCGGCGCTCCTCCCGGCCTGCGCCGGGCTGCTGCAATCAGGCTGTGATCAAAAGAAAATCAGAAGAAGATCACAAGGGGATCAGGCTTGGATCAAGGGGGGGGCATGGCAATGAGGCCGCTCTGCCCGTGGCCGATCACGGCTCGCGATCTGCGGGGAATGATCAAGCCGGCTAACGGATTTGAACCGATGACCTTCGCTTTACAAAAGCGCTGCTCTACCGCTGAGCTAAGCCGGCATGGGCAAAAAGCCCTATCCACCTTACCAATGTCCGTCGCGGCCCTGGGCTTGGGTCCACAGCGTCAGCTGGGTGCGGTTACGGCAGCCCGTCTTGGCCAGCAGGTTGGAGACATGGCTTTCCACGGTTCTCGGGCTGATCACCAGCAGCTGGGCGATCCGGCGGTTGCTGTCACCGCGGCACAGCAGGGCGAGCACCCGTTCCTCGGCCGGAGTGATCATCCCCAGCGAGGGCTTCGGGTCCGAAGCCGGTCGTGCCTGCAGATGGGAGGAAGACGGCATCACCAGGGGGCAACTGCCCTGAAGCTTTCCCCATGGTGGCCATCGCGGGCGCCGTTGGGCGGTTGCAGCGATCGCCGCTGCGGGGTTGGGCCCGTTGTTGCGGCTCAGCCCGCAGCCCCGGCCACCGTCTGGGGCTGTTCCTCGCCGTTGCCTGCGGCTTCCAGGCTGGAGTCGGACTCTGTTGTGGCCCCATCCGCCGGGGTCTCGCTGGGCAAGGGCTGGGAGCGGGTGCGCTTGATCGGCAGGTTGGCCAGCAGGGCTGTGACGCGATCCTCCGTTTCCAGGCTCACATCGCAGCTCTCGAGGTCGATCTCCACGTAGCGCTGCACCACCTGCAGGATTTCGCGCCGCATCTGATCGAGCAGTTCCGGATTGAGATCGCTGCGGTCATGGGCGAGCACCAGCTGCAGACGCTCGCGCGCCATGGTGCCGCTGGGTTTTTCCCGACCCAGCAGGCGGTTGAGGAAATCCAGCACGGTCATGGCCTTCAGAAGAATCCGGTGGTGGTCCTGAACTTGTTCAGCAGACGGGCCCGCAGTCCCTGGCGTTCGCGGCTTGGGTCCACCAGGGGCACTTCCTCACCGCAGAGGCGGCGGGCGATGTTGCGGTAGGCGCGACCGGCCGGGGAGGGGCTGTCACTGAGCGTGAGCGGTTCGCCTCGGTTGGTGGAGACGATCACCTGCTCATCCTCCACCACCAGACCCAGCAGAGGCAGAGCGAGCAGATCGCTCACCTCGTCCACCGCCAGCATCTCCTGGTTCATCATCATCTTCGGGCGCACCCGGTTGAGCACCAGCTGCACCGGGCTGACGTCCATTGTGCCGAGCAGTCCGATCACCCGATCGGCGTCGCGCACGGCCGACACCTCCGGGTTGGTCACCACGATCGCCTCGGCTGCTGCAGAGGCGGCATTGCGGAAGCCCTGCTCCACGCCGGCTGGCGCATCGATCAGCACGATCTGGGCCTTCTCCGCCAGCAGGGTCGTGATGCGGCGCATGTCCTCGGGCTTGAGCCACTCGAGCATGCGGGGATTGCCCGCCGGCAGCAGCGTCAGATTGGGCACCTGCTTGTGCTTCACCAGCGCCTGGTCCAGGCGGCAGGTCTCGGCCAGCACGTCCTGGGCGGTGTACACGATCCGGTTCTCGAGGCCGAGCAGCAGATCGAGATTGCGAAGGCCGAAATCAGCGTCGAGCACTGTCACGGTCTGCCCCAGGCGGGCCAGGGCGATGCCGAGATTGGCTGTCAGCGTGGTCTTGCCGACCCCCCCCTTGCCGGAGCAGATGACGATCGTGCGGGCAGAGGCGGAGGTCACGGCGACGGATGGGGTCGTCGCACGTTAAGGCCATCCCCTCTCCTGCGGAGCGGAGGCCGCCAGTGGCCATTGCGGCGGCGCCGGATCGATGCGGATTTCGCCATTCACCAGTCGTACCTGCTCGGCCTGGCCCGGGGCTGGGGTCTCCTCCGGGCCGCGGGCCACCGCGTCGGCGATGCGCAGCTGCAGTGGTCGCAGCTGCAGGGCCACGATGCGAGCCTCGCGGTTGCCCTGGCAACCGGCATGGGCAATCCCCCGCAGCCGCCCCCACACCAGCACATGGCCGGCGGCACTGAGGCGGGCACCCGGGTTCAGATCCCCCAGCAGCAGCACCGATCCCTCGCTCTGCAGGTGTTCGCCGGCCCGCAGGGTGCCGCGATGGATCTGCAATCCATCCATCGGGACCGCTGCGGTCGGGCTGGAGGCCGTTGGTTGCGCACGGGGGCTGGCCTCGAGGGTCTCCAGCCCCAGGCCGGCGGCCGCCACCAGGGTTTCGGGGCGCCGGGCCCGCACCCGCAGCAGTCGCAGGTCCAGGCGCGCCAGCAGCGTCTCGATCCGGCGCAGGTCCGCTGCCCGCAGCAGCCAGTCACCGGTCTCCAGATCCAGCTCCCCTCGCACGGCCGTCTGTCCGAGTCCGTAGCGCACCTCATCCAGCAGCGATGACGCCCCGTCGTGATCGGGCAGTCGCAGCAGATGGGGCAGTCCCGGGGCCTGGGCCGGGATCAGGGTGGCGGCCATGGCCGGAGGCGATGCAGCCGCAACTTAGGGGCAATCCCCCTCCGGGCTCCGGCCCGGGGCCGCGCTCAGGGCGGCACTGATCTGGCGCGGGTGGATCAGCCAGGCCGTCTCCTCCGCCCGTGTCAGCGTTTCCACCAGGGCGGAGCGGCGTTCGAGCGCCTGCAGATCGCGCCCATCCCAGAGCCGCAGGCCACCTTTGTAGCGGTGGTAGCCCCGGCTGGAGCGGTGCTGCAGTCCGCAGCAGAGTTCCGGATCCAGGCCGGCCCGGCTGGCGAGGCTGCGGGCCTGGGCCAGCCGTTGCAGCTGACTGGCCCGGTCCAGATCGCTCACATCGATCGCCCGCGGCAGGCGGCGATCCAGAAAGCGCCCACAGGGTTCCGACAGCTCGGGCGGACCCTCCTCACGCCAGCGCAGCAGGTGGTAGCCGGTGCGGATGTCGTCGTTGGCGAGATAGTCCTCGATGCCCAGCTCGCCGCACTGCCAGAGCCAGCGCCCCATCGGGCCGTCCGCGGCGACACGACCTGGGCCCAGCCGCCGCGCCGCCGCGATCACCCGGCACAGCAGCCAGGTGCTCACCACATTGAGGCGATGGTTGTAGACGGTGCGGTACATCAGATGGCGCACCACCAGGTAGTGCTCCACCGCCATCAGGCCGCGGGGATGGATCGCCAGCTGACCATCGGGCGAGAGGGTCAGGGAGCCGAGGATCCGTTCCAGATCGAGCTGGCCATAGCTGGTACCGGTGCTGTGGCTGTCGCGCAGCAGGTAATCGAGCCGGTCGCAGTCCAGCTGGCTGCTCACCAGGGAGGCGATGGCGGCACAGGGATGGCGGCCGTGTTCGAGCAGATCGGCCACTTCTGCGGCCAGACCGCGGCGTTCGCACTCGAGCCGGTCCCGCAGCTGCGGATGTTCCCGGATCAGCCTCCCGGACCAGTGTTCATGGTGCAGGCCGAACATCTCCTCACCGGAATGGCTGAAGGGCCCATGACCGATGTCGTGCAGCAGCGCCGCGGCGTAGAGGCAGGCCCGCTGCCCGACCAGAGATGGCTCCTGACGCAGCAGATGGTTCAGGGCCAGCCGCGCGATGTGCAGCACGCCGAGGCTGTGGGTGAAGCGGCTCGATTCCGCCCCCTGAAAGGTGAGATGGGCGGTGCCGAGCTGCCGGATGCGGCGCAGGCGCTGGAAGGGCGCGGTGTCGATCAGATCGATCACCAGCGCTTCGGCGGGGTCGCGGCGATCCAGCTGGATCGCACCATGGAGCGGATCGTGATACGTGCGCAGGCTCATGCGGCCGCCCTCGGGCCCTGGTTCAGTCGCGCCACCAGCAGCGCCTCGGCCTCACGCAGCCAGGTGTCGTCGTCGCCGCCGGGATTGAGCGGTTCCGGGGTGTCCAGGGCCTGATCCGGCTCGATCCCCAGGTTCTGGATGTCGCGACCGGAAGGCGTCAGATAACGGGCCACGGTCACCGCCAGGCCGCTGCCGTCGCCCAGGGGGATCAGTGATTGGATCAGCCCCTTGCCGAAGGTGCGGTGCCCCACCAGCGGCGAACGACCCTGATCCTGAAGGGCCCCAGCCAGGATTTCGCTGGCACTGGCGGTGCCGCCGTTCACCAGAGTCAGCAACGGCCCGCCGTAGAGCACACCGGCCCCGGCCTGCTGTTCATCCTGCAGGCCGCCGCGGTCCTCGGTGGCCACGATCGTGCCGCCATCGAGCAGGGCATTGGCCACCGCCAGGCCGGCTTGCACCAGTCCGCCCGAGTTGTTGCGCAGATCGAGCACCAGGCCCTCAATCGGTGCCAGGCCGCCGTCGACGTGGCCGAAGTCCTCCAGAGCGTCGCGCACCTGCTGGGGCACCGGCTCGCTGAACTGGGTGATGCGCAGCACCCCGAGGCTGTGCCCCTGCACCAACAGTCGGCTGCGGCGCACCGGCCGCAGGTTCACCTCCCGCCGGCGCAGCACCACCTCCTGCACCCTGCCGTTGCCCGGCGGTTGCATCGTCACGAGCACCTCGCTGCCGGAGGCACCGCGCAGCCTCGCGGCTGTGGCTTCCAGACCGAGCTCGTCGCAGGGGATCCCATCGATCGCCACCAGTTCGCTGCCGGAGGCCAGGCCCGCCTCCGCGGCCGGCGAGCCCTCGAGCGGGGCGATCACCACGATGCGGTGGTCATCCCGCAGCGCTAGCTGCAGGCCCACCCCGCTCACCGTGCCGCGGGTGTTGGAGCGCAGGCTGCTGAACTCAGCCGGTCGCAGCAGGCGGGTATAGGGATCGGCGATCGGATGGAGCATCGCCTCGATGGCGTCGTAGGCGTCGCTGGAGCTCACGATCGGTCGTTCCAGGGTCTTCTGCCGCAGCTGACGCCAGTGCAGCTGCTCCAGCCGGCCGGGATCGACGTAGCTCTGATTCACCAGACGCCAGGCTTCCACCACCAGCTGCTGGGCGTCGTTGAGGGCGGCGACTGGGCTGGCCAGCAGCAGGACCAGCAGCAGGCTCAGGGGCAGCTGCCACCAGGGGGCCTGGCCGCGCCGGCCCGTTTCCCCTGCCCGCGTGCTCCCAGCTCGCGGCAGCCGCCCTGCAGGCCCTGTTGCAAAGGGTTGAGCGGCGTGGGGTTGGGGGCCGGATTGGCTCACGGGCTGGTCGGCACGGTCGGTAGACTCTCGCAACCAAAGCCGCACGCTGCATGGCGAACTCGTCTCCTGCCGCACCCGACGCCAAGAACCCGGTTTACAACTGGTTCAACGAGCGCCTGGAGATCCAGGCGATCGCCGACGACATCTCCGCAAAATACGTTCCTCCCCATGTCAACATTTTTTATTGCCTGGGGGGCATCACGCTGGTCTGCTTCCTAATTCAGTTTGCAACCGGCTTTGCCATGACCTTCTACTACAAGCCCACGGTGGTAGAGGCCTACAACTCGGTTCAGTACCTGATGACGGATGTCAGCTTCGGCTGGTTGATTCGTTCCGTGCATCGCTGGAGCGCCTCGATGATGGTGCTGATGCTCATCCTTCACGTCTTCCGCGTTTATCTCACCGGTGGCTTCAAGCGTCCGCGTGAGCTCACTTGGGTCACCGGCGTCACCATGGCCGTGATCACTGTCTCCTTCGGTGTCACCGGCTATTCGCTGCCCTGGGATCAGCTGGGCTACTGGGCCGTGAAGATCGTCAGTGGTGTGCCCGCTGCAGTTCCTGTGGTCGGCGATTTTATGGTCGAACTGCTCCGCGGTGGCGAAAGTGTTGGCCAGGCCACGCTTACCCGCTTTTACAGCCTGCATACCTTTGTTCTCCCCTGGCTGCTGGCGGTGTTCATGCTGGTCCATTTCCTGATGATTCGTAAGCAAGGTATTTCCGGCCCCCTCTGAAAATTTGTAAACGGCCTGTTCATCAGGTCATGCATGCCTAGCCTCCTTTCATCTCCACGCCTCCACAGCCATGCACATCCTCAAAAAGCCCGACCTCACAGATCCCAAGCTGCGGGCCAAGCTCGCCAAGGGTATGGGTCACAACTACTACGGTGAGCCCGCCTGGCCGAACGACCTTCTCTACATCTTCCCGGTCTGCATCCTCGGTACCATTGCCTGCCTGGTCGGTCTGGCTGTGCTCGATCCGGCCATGTTGGGCGATCGTGCTGATCCCTTCGCCACACCGCTCGAGATCCTGCCTGAGTGGTACCTCTACCCGGTCTTCCAGATCCTGCGAGTCGTTCCCAATAAGTTGCTTGGTATCGCCCTGCAGACCATGATTCCTCTGGGTCTGATGCTCATCCCGTTCATCGAGAGTTTCAACAAGTTCCAGAATCCCTTCCGCCGGCCGGTGGCCATGGCCGTCTTCCTGTTCGGCACTGTGTTTGCCATCTATCTGGGCATCGGTGCTGCTCTCCCGATCGATAAGTCCCTCACCCTCGGACTGTTCTGATTCGGTTTTTTCTTTTCATCTCCTAGGCCGTGGCTCCTGCCACGGCTTTTTTTGTGCGTCAGCATCGCGGCTTGATCGGCCAGGAGGGCACACGCAACGAAGGCCAGTCCTGGGCGCTCAGCCCCTCGCAAGGTCGTTGGCTGTTCAGGGCGGACAGTCGCGCAATCCCTGGAGACCTTCTCCACAGGGAGGGCAGGTCAGCCGCGAGCCACAGGAACGAGCCTGCGGGGCTCGGCTCGCGGAGCCCCGCAGGTGTGACCGCTCCTGAGGCTGAACGGATCCGAACAGTGACCCGCCATGGTTCTCCCCAGGCCGAAGTGGCGATAGCAGGGACGGCAACGCATAGCCCCCGCTCGTTTCCGGCCAGCAGGTGGCCGCCTCGTGTCCGTGACGTCAGTCACGTCCTGTTGTGCATCTGCTGACATCCACAGGAACGGTGGCGTTGGCGAGGTGCCTTGCGCGAGCAGGCGAGATCCCTTGCCAGCACAGCGAATTCTCGTCTTACCACGCCCGTGCAACGGCAGGTCTGCTTCAGGCAGTGCGTGATAAGGGAGCAGCTGTGGTAGTCTTTCTCACTGCGCGGCGGAGGCGAGAGCCCCCCAAGCGCAGACCGACAACCCGAGAGGCGCGAGCCGACGGTGTTGTAGGTTTCTGAGGTCGTCGCGAGACGGCGAGCCGCGAGAGCCCCGAGAGGGGTGGAGCGGCAGCACCTGGACAACTCAAGAGTTTAGGAACTG
>JBJTQH010000047.1:0-7920 GCA_046075505.1 Cyanobium sp.
TCTCACAATCGAGGTGGGTGTGGGAATCCATGGGGGATTGGTTTGGTTGAGTCACCCCAAACTCTCATGGCTCCCTGCCCACCCAATGCATTGAGACCCGTTCTGTTGCAATGGGTTTCAGACATGTGTCGGTCAGTCAGGGTCGCCGCTCCTCAGGCCGCCAGAGCCAGCTGGAAGGCGCTGCGATCGCTGGCTTCCGGCCGCTCAAACACCTTGCAGAACACCTTCACCACGCGATCGCCGGAATCGATCGTTTCCAGTGGATCCTTGCGCAGGCGGTGGCGCAGGCAGCAGGCCACGACGCGGGCCACGTCGTCTTCGCTCACTTCGGTGCGGCCTTCGAAGGCGGCCAGGGCCCGGGCGGCGCGATTGGTGACGATGTCACCGCGCAGACCATCGACATCGAGTTCCCCGCAGATCGCCGAGATGCGGATGCGCAGATCGTCGTCGATCTCCACCTGGCCCAGCAGCTGCTGCGCTTCCACCACCCGTGCCTGCAGGCCGTCCTGGATCGTCTGCACCTGGCCGCAGAAGCCATCGGGATCGTCATCGAAGGCGGTGCGCTGATCCACCACCTGCACCCGCAATTCCGGATCGCGCACGGTGCGCACCTCCACGCTCATGCCGAAGCGATCGAGCAGCTGGGGCCGCAGCTCGCCCTCCTCCGGGTTGCCGGAGCCGATCAGCACGAAGCGGGCCGGGTGGCGCACGCTCACCCCCTCGCGCTCCACCGTGTTCCAGCCCGAGGCGGCTGAATCGAGCAGCACGTCCACCAGGTGGTCGTCGAGCAGGTTCACCTCATCCACATAAAGGAGGCCGCGGTTGGCCTTGGCCAGCAGGCCGGGCTCAAAGGCACGCACGCCCTCGCTGAGCGCCTTCTCGATGTCGATCGTGCCGCAGAGGCGGTCTTCGGTGGCGCCCAGGGGCAGGTCCACCATCGGCACCTGGCGCTTCTCCAGCGGCAGCTGCTCGCCGTGCTCGGCCCGGGCGCGCACCTCGGCGCTCTGCAGGTCGGGGTCGCTGGGGGAACTGTTGTAGGGGTCGCCCGCCACCACATCGATCTCGGGCAGCAGATCGGCCAGGGCCCGGATCGTGGTGCTCTTGCCGGTGCCCCGATCGCCCATGATCATCACGCCGCCGATGCGCGGATCGATCACGTTCAGCAGCAGGGCGAGCTTCATCTCTTCCTGCCCCACGATGGCGGTGAAGGGGAAGACCCTGCGCTTCCTGGGCTGACTCACGGAACGGTGACCGGCGGTGTGGCCGATTGTTTCACAGGCCGCCGGTGGCGGCGGCTGCGGGCCACCAGGTCACGCCGTTCCAGACCCGGGCCGGCGGGCGGCACCGCTGCGGGAGGCGACAAGTGCCTGCAGGCGGCGATGGTGACCGCCAGGCCTGCCGATGTCTAAACTTGTTAATAAACCCCAGGGCTGTCATGGCCGTCCAGTTCCCCCGTCAGCATCTCCGCCGTTGGGGAAACTCCCTCGGGGTGCGCCTGCCCGCCGTCATCGCCCGCGAGGCACGGCTCCACGACAACCAGACGGTGGAACTCAAAGTGGTGGCCGAGGGTGTGCTGATCCGGCCGATTCAGCCCCGACTCAGCCTGGACGAGCGACTGGCGGCCTACGCCCCCATGCCGGGAGAGCCCACCGAAGCGATGGCCTGGGATCCGATCGGAGCTGAAGTCATCCCATGACGCCGCCACGGCAGGTCTCCCTGTGGCTGCCGGATCGGGGGGATGTGATCTGGATCAACCACAACCCCCAGGCCGGTCGTGAGATGAAAGATCACCATCCCTTTCTGGTGTTGTCCACAGCTCCTTTCCATGCCGTCGTTGGACTGGTTGTCGGCTGTGCGATGACATCCGCCGCCTACAACGCAGGTTCCTCGCTGGCGGTGGATCTGGGCCCGATCCCCGGGAGGCCTGAGGCGCACAGCTTCGTCCTGTGCCACCAGATCAAGTCTTTTGACTGGAAGGCCCGTGGCGCCAGGCCCCATCCGATGGGGCGCCTCAGCGACGATGCACTCGCTCCGGTGTTCGAGGTGGTCGGGCAGATCCTGGGATTTGTGGCGTGATGGGGGCAGGGCGGTGGCGAGCTGGCGCTGGAAGCCTGACGCCTGCAGGACGTGGCCACCTTCCGGATGGCCACGCACCTTGGCCCCGTCAGGGCGCTGCCCCCGAGGAGCCACCGCCGTTGGCGCCCGTAGGCGCCGGGGTCACCGGCAGCAGGCTGAGCACCTGCGGGGCGGTGGCATCGGCGGGATAGATCAGTCGCACCCGCAGCTCGCGGCGGGCGCCGGGCGCCAGGCTGACCGTGCCCAGCGCCGGGCCGCTCTGGCCGTTGCGCAGCACCAGGTGGAAGCGGCGGCGACCGCGGGCCCGGGGGCTGGCGGCTACCGGGGCCGGATCATCGAGGCCGCTCACCTCCAGCGAGCCCCGGAAGGTCACGGCCTGGCCGGGGGTGGGCAGGAAGCGCAGCCCCCCCAGCGGCTGATCGCTCTTCAGCGGTGACTCCAAGGCCAGCTGCAGCACCACCGGCTGGGCGGTGTCATTGCGCAGCGGCAGCGTGAGGTCGTATTCGACGCCGTAGTTGCCGTGGGCGGCCCAGGCGGTGCCGGTATAGAAGGGCTGCAGCGGGGCGGTCTGCACCTGGGCGGTGCCGAGGCTGCCCCGTTCCAGGGTGGCGATCGGCCAGGAGATCGGCGCCTGACTCACCGGCAGGCTGTCCTGCCCCGGGGCGCTCAGCCGGGCCCGCCAGAGGCTGCCCACCTGGATGCCGCTGACGCGCGAATAGATCATCGGCCCCGGCGCGCCCTTCGGGCTGGGGGCATGCTCGCGGGGGCTGAGATCACCCTGCAGCAGCCGCGCCCAGGTGGCCGGTGGCGGCGGCTGATCGTTCGGCCCGAAGGCGGCCAGGGTGGCCAGATCCACCGGCCCATCGCTGTGCAGACGCAGCTGCAGGTTGCGGCCATTGAGCAGCGGATCGAGACCGCGCACCGGGATCGGCAGCACCAGCAGGGTGCTCAGCTGGCCGGCTGGCAGGGTCCAGCGTTCGGGGAGCCCGGGGCCGCGTTGACGCTGCAGCAGTTCCGTGGCGACGCGGCTGCCGGGGCCCGACCACACCGGCGTGAGCTGCTGCTCCATCAAGGTGGGCAGCGGCAGGAACGGCGCATCGGGGTCGCGGCCGTCCGGCGACTGGGACAGAGCGGTGGCTCCGCTCAGCAGCCGCAGCTGCACCGGGCTGCTGCCCCGCGGTGCCGCCACCACCGCCAGCCAGAGGGTGGAGTCGAGCGTTTCGGGTTTGCCGGCATAGACGTGGTGACTGAACAGCCCGAAGCTGCCGTTCAGGGGGCTGTTGAGGTGGGCGCCGGCGATCGGCAGAGCCT
Source organism: Cyanobium sp. (assembly GCA_046075505.1). Taxonomy (GTDB): domain Bacteria; phylum Cyanobacteriota; class Cyanobacteriia; order PCC-6307; family Cyanobiaceae; genus Cyanobium. The sequence continues at coordinate 3,388 of JBJTQH010000047.1, forward strand.
GGCCGTTCCAGCCCCGCGCCGGATCAAAGCTGGATAGCAGGATGCCGGGGGCCTTGATCAGCTCCGGGTTGTTGTCGTTGATCAACGGCACCGGATCAAGGCCGCCCGGCAGGGCCACAACCCGCTGCAGACGCAGGATCGGCTGGGTGGCTGCAGGCGTTGCTGGCGCGGCGGGCCGGGGTGTGGCCGCCGGGGATCGCGCCGGTGGCTGCTGCGGGGTCGCGGCCGTGGTTGCGGCCGTGGCCGCGGGGCGCTGGGATGCGGTCCCCGCGGCTCCCTGGGCCTGCACCCCAGGTTCTGCAGCGAAGGCCAGGAGGGCCAGCAGCGGCAGGAGGGGACGGATCTGCAGGCTCATGGGCGGGGCAGCAGGGTTTTCAGGGCCGCACCGGCCATGGCGCGGATCAGATCGGTGGAGCGGGGATCATTGAATGGGCCCTTCACCATGAAGGCGGCCACCGCCCGCTGGCCGTTGGGCAGCTGGATCAGGGCCGCATCGGCGTAGGCGATGCCGATGTCGCCGGTCTTGTTGTAAACGGCGATGCCATAGGGCAGCAGTTCGCTGTCGGGATCGGCCGTTTCCTTGCCCAGGCTCATCAGCAGCCCCAGCGGGATCAGGGTGTTGGTGCCCGAGTGCGACAGCACCTCGCGGAACAGATCGCGGGCCCGCGGGCTGAGGGTCTCACCGGTGTCCACCAGGGCGATGGTGCGGGCCAGATCGCGGCTGGTGGTGGTGTTGGTGCCGTTCAGATCCGGCAGCCAGTTGCGCACTTCGGTGCCGGTCAGGCCCAGGGCGCGGAAGCGGGAATTGAGCGCCACCTTGCCGCCAAGGCGCTTGATCAGCAGGTTGGTGGCGCTGTTGTCGCTCACCCGGATCATCTCGGTGGCGGCCTCATGGAACGGGAAGCGGGTGCCCACCGGCTTGTTGGCCATCCAGCCGGCGCCTCCGCCCACCAGCTCCCTGGTGAGCGTGAGCGGTTCATTCCAGCGCAGCTTGCCGGCATCGAGATCCTCCAGGCCCACCAGCAGGATCGGGGTCTTGATCGCGCTGGCGGCCGGCAGGGCCAGGTCGGGTTGCAGCTGGGCGTAGCGGCCGTCGTCGAGCATCAGCACAAAGCCGCTGGCGGTCAGACCCTTCTGGGCGGCCGCCAGGCGCTTCCAGGTCTGGCTGAGGCCGCTGAGTTCCCGCCGCGCCTCGAAGCGACCACTGGAGAGTCCGCCGGCCGGCCGCAGATGGGGACTGGGATCGGCCTTGGGCACCCCCACCGCCCCCTGGCTGAGCCGTGGGGCCAGCAGCTTCAGGCCGGTGGCCACGATCACGCCCAGGCCCACGCCCATCACCCCGAGGCGCAGCAGCAGCAGCAGGGGGGAGGCCCAGGGCAGTCGGCGGGGGCGAGGCGGTCGGCCGGAACTCACGGATGACGGAGGGGGAATCGGTGACTGACGCTAAAGGTGCTGGCCTTGGCGGCAAGGCTGCCGGCCTGTGCAGCGCAACTGGCACAGGGGGCCACAGCGATGCGCCAGAACCGTGAGCAGTTGCCGCGCCGCCGCGCGTTCAGCGCCCGGCCTGCCGCGCCATCGATCGAGGCCTCGCAGCACCTGCGTCACCTGCAGGCCTGCCGCAGCCCAGGGCGCGCGGGCATCGCGCAGGCAGGGAAGCCGCGGCGCCCGCCGGCGGGAGTGCTTCAGGGCTGCCGCTCCTGGCGGGTGTGGCGACGGCTCGCCCAGCGCAGCTGCGCCACCATGCCGCGCAGCAGGGCCACCTCCGGCGAGCGGATCCGGGCCCGTTGCAGCAGGGTGCGCAGCTTGGCCATGCGGGCCCGGGCGGTGTGGGGCAGCAGAAAGCCCACCTCCAGCAGCAGCGCCTCGGCATCGGCCAGGGCGGCTTCCAGTTCGCCGCCGGCGCAGGGTTCCGGCTCCGGCACCAGCACTGCGATCGAAGCCGTGGGTGGCGACACCGGCGGTGAAGCGGCGCCTGAGGCAGCGGCGAGGGAGGCGGCAGGGCGGCGGCCAGCGCGATTCAGACCGTGCAGCTCGTGCAGCACCACCGCCACGGCATGGGACAGGTTGAGCGAGGGATAGCCGGGATCGGTGGCCAGGGTGAGCAGCCGGCCGGCCTGCAGCAGTTCGTCGTTGCTCAGACCCCGGTCCTCCCGGCCGAACACCAGGGCGGCGGGAGCGTCACCTGGGCCGGTGCCTGCCGGCCTGTTGGCGGTCGCCAGCAGCCAGGCCAGGGCCGAAGCCGGAGGCTCCAGGGGCAGGGGAGGGCCTTCCAGGCGACCGCTGCAGGCCACCACCCGGCGGCAATCGGCCAGGGCCGCCGCCAGGGTGGGGAAGATCACGGCCGCTTCGAGCAGGGTCCGGCCGTGCACCGCCATCCGCCGCGCTTCCACCCCTAAGGGATCGCAGCGGGGTGCCACCAGCCGCAGCCCGCCGAGGCCGTAGTTCGCACACAGGCGGGCGACGCTGCCGACATTGAGCGGACCGGCGGGCTCCACCAGCACCAGACGGATGGCCGCGAGGGAGCGCTGCGCTGCGGCAGCGGCCTGGTGCATTGCGGCAGGGCCGGCGTCGGCGCGGGGCGGCAGGGGAGCAGCGATGGCTGGAGTCCGCAGAGGGGAGGCTCGCTTCCGGCGCGGAGAGACCGCCGGCACGCCCCCAGGGAAGTCAGGAGGGCAGAGGACAAGCCGTCCGGTCAGTCTGCTCCGCGCCGCAGTGCTGCCCAGGGTTATGGCGGGCGCGGGGGCCGCGGCTGCGGGGCGTCAGGCCGGCAGGCTGTGCAGGAAGGCCAGCAAGTCGGCCATCGCCTGGGGTTCCGGCTGGAAGCGGGGCATCGGTGGCGTGCGACCGCTCACCACCTGCTGAATCAGCTGGCGGTCGTTCTTGCGGCGATCGACACCGTGCAGATTCGGCCCCACCAGTCCCTGGGCCGCCAGGCCATGACAGCCGGCGCAGTTGAGCCGGAACAGGCGTCCGCCGTTGTCGATTGAGCCCTGCAGCGCCAGGGTGGAGCGGGTGTAGGGATCGCTGCGCAGGCCCGGCAGCAACACCAGCAGCAACACGACGATCGCGAGGCAGGCGAGCAGGGTGAGGGCGCGGCTCAACCCGAAGCGCTGCAGGCCGCCCTGATCCTCAGGTTCGGGGGAGGGGGCCGCGGCGGAGGCGGAGACGGCGCTGGGGGACGGGCCGGTCACGGATGGTGGCAGGTGGTCACGGTCGCGCCTTGCATCATGGAAGAATGACCCGACGAAACGCTTCCGCCGTCCCGATGATCGAACCTCTGCTCTGCGGCATCGTACTGGGTCTGATTCCGGTCACCCTGTTCGGCCTCTTTGTCGCCGCCTGGAACCAGTACCGCCGCGGCAGCGCTCTGGGCGGCTGAGCCCATCAGCTTGGCGCTAGCACCAGCACGGTGCTGCTCCCGTAACGCTTCTGCTTCAGCAGCTCCCAGCCTTCAAACGCCTCGTTCTGGAGATCAGGTAAGGCTGAGGAGCTGCATTCCAGCGCCATCGACCCCTGTGGGTGGATCCAGTGCCCCCGCTTCACCGCTGCAGCCACGGGCCCGTAGAGCCCGGCGGAGTAGGGAGGGTCGGCATAGATCACGTGAAAAGGCTCCTGGTTGGCTGATCCGCCGCGACCCAGCCAGCCCAACACCTCCTGGCACACCACCTCAACCGTTGGGGTGTTGATCGAACCGGAGGCCGTGAGTTCAAGGTTGGTGCGGCTGGTGGCAGCCATCGAGCGCTGCTGATCCACGGCCACCACGGCGATAGCGCCGCGCTGCAGGGCTTCGCAGCCCATCACGCCGCTGCCGCAGAACAAATCGAGCCAGCGGCAGCCTGGCAGCTCAGCGGCCAGCATGTTCATCACCGCCAGCCGCACCCTTGAGGGGGTGGGCCTGGCAATCTCTCCAGGCGGACTGTGCAGTCGGCGGCCGCCGCTGACGCGCAGGCTCATGCCTGTTGCTCAACCCAGTGCAGCCAGCGGCGCAGCATCGCCTCACCGCTCAGGCCTGATTTTTCCGGGTGGAACTGGCAGGCCCCGATTCGGCCTTGCCAGACCGCGGCGGTGAGGCTGTGCTCTCCAAAACTCACCGCCGCGGTGGTGCAGCCAGGGTCGCTCGGGACGGCGGCATAGGAATGCACGAAGTACATCCATTCCGGCTTGCCATCAGCGGGCAACAGCGGGCTGGGGGTCTTCGCTTGCAGCGGCTCCCAGCCCATGTGGGGAACGGGATGGCCGCTCTGGCGGGGCAGCGCCGCCACATAGCCAGCCAGAAGGCCCAGCCCTTCGCGTTCGCCCTCATCGCTGCCTTCAAACAGCAGTTGCAGGCCTAGACAGATCCCCAGCAGCGGCCGATCAGCGCCGCACCACTGGCGCAGGGCCGGCACCAAGCCAGAGCTGTGAAGGCGCTCCATGGCTGGATCAAACGCCCCAACCCCAGGCAGCACCAATGCATCGCAGCCCTCCATGGCGTTGGCGCTGCTCACCTCCTGGATGCTGCAGCCCAGTCGCTCGAAGGCCCGCTGCACGGAG
>JBJTQH010000048.1:0-3479 GCA_046075505.1 Cyanobium sp.
CCACCCCAGATCCTGGCTCGCCACGTGGTGGTGAATGCCGGAGCCCATAGCCTCCTGATGGCCCAGCGGATGGGCTTTGGCCTGGAGTATTCCTGTCTGCCGGTGGCCGGCAGCTTCTACTTCACGCCCGACTTGCTGAACGGCAAGGTGTACACGGTGCAAAACGACAAGCTGCCGTTCGCTGCCATCCACGGCGATCCCGACGTGCGCGCTCCCGGTAAGACCCGCTTTGGCCCCACGGCCCTGCTGCTGCCGCTGCTGGAGCGCTACAAGCCCGCCTCGTTCTGGGAGTTCCTCAAGGTGCTGCGCCTCGACTGGGCCGTGCTGGCGGTGTTCTGGCAGCTGCTGCGCATTGCCGACATCCGCAACTACATCCTCAAGAATCTGCTGTTTGAGTTGCCCTGGCTGCGGCGGCGCCTGTTTCTGGCCGATGCCCGCAAGATCGTGCCTGGCATGCAGCTGGCTGATCTGCGCTTCGCCGAGGGCTATGGCGGTGTGCGACCCCAGCTGATCGACAAGCTGAACCGTCGCCTGATGCTGGGGGAGGTGAGCATTCCGGCGATCCCAGGCCTGATGTTCAACGTCACCCCCTCCCCCGGCGGCACCTGCTGCCTGGGCAATGCCTGCCGCGATCTGGAGGCGATTGCCGCGCGGCTCGGCTGCCGGGTAGACCGTGAGCGCCTGGCGCGGGAACTGCGCGGCGACCCGCTCGCTGGGCAGGACAAGGCCACGGCCCCCCTGGCGGCCTGAGCGATTGCCGGGTGCAGGGCAGCGACATCCGCGCGCTGTGCCATCGCCCCCATCCGCTCCGATGGGCTACGGCCTGCCGTGTTCAAGGATCTGCACCGGACAGCCGGAGGCCCGAATGGCCCGCAAACCGTTCCACCAGGAGCGGCGACCGGCGGTGGACTCCTGCATCACAGCAAACCGTGGTTGCGGCGGGGCACGCCTCAGCGGCGCGCAGGATCCCTGAGCGGTGCAGCCAGCAGCGGCGCCACCGCCTCCAGGAAGCGATCGGCCACCGCCTCCCAGCCGTAAGCGCGGGCGTGGCGGCGGCCGGCCTGGCGCAGGCGGGTCTGCAGCGATGGATCCTGCAGCAGGCGCAACAATGCCGCCGCCAGGGCAGGCGGATCACGGCGGGGCACCAGCAGACCGGCCTCGCCATCGGGCACCACCTCCGGGATGGCCGCCGCGGTGGTGCTCACCACCGGCAGACCGCTGGCCATCGCCTCAAGAAACACGATCCCGAACCCCTCCTGCTCCGACGGCAGACAGAACACCGCACTGCGGCCATACCAGGCGCGCACCTCGGCATCATCCGGCAGGGCGCCCAGCAGCTGCACACACCCCTGCAGCCCCAGGGTCTGCCGGCGTTCCTGCAGGCTGGCGTGCTCGGGGCCATCGCCGATGATCACCAGCTGCGCCCGCGGCTCCTGGCGGCTGACGATCGCAAAGGCTTCGATCAGATCGCGGATCCGCTTGCGCGGATATTGACGCGCCACACAGAGCACGGTGAACGGATCGCGCTGCGCATCGGCAGCCGCCAGCAGCGCCGGGTCGTTGACGGGCTGCCAGAGGCTCAGATCGATGCCTTCCGGCACCAGCGCCAGCCGCTCGGGGGCGACGCCGTAGTGGTGGCGGATCCGCTCGATGCAGTAGCGGCTGGTGGAGAGCACCAGCGGCGCGCGCCGGGCATGGCGGCGCTCCAGCAGCGCCAGCCCCGCCAGCATCCGCCGCGGCCCGCCCTGCTCACAGCGGGCCTCCTCGGCCAGTACTCCCTTGATGCTGCACACGTAAGGCAACCCCGGCATGGAAGCCAGACGGACGCCATCGATGTCAAAGCCCACGATCAGGTCGTAGGGGGCACGCCGCTGGAGCTGACGCAGGCGGGCGGGCAGGGTGAGATTGAACCAGAGGCGACGACGCAGCAGCGCCCGCGGCCAGGCCCCACGCGGCACCAACCGCTCGACGCTGTGGCCACGGGCGATCAGAGCCGCGGCCAGGCCCCCGATCGCCACAGCCGTGCCGCTGCCGGAAGCAGCATCCTGCAACCAGGAATCAAGAAAGGCGATGCGCATCGAACGGGGCACGGGACAGCTGTCCCTTCAGCTTCGGGCGGCCAGACCGGCCGGTTCGAGCATCAGCTTGCTGGCGCGCAGCTCCGGATCCATCTCGATCGGATAATCGCCATCGAAGCAAGCGGTGCAGAAATGGCCGGAATGGGACTGAGCCGCTTCCACCATGCCGTCCTTGCTCAGGTAGGCCAGGGAATCCACCCCGAGATGCGCCTCGATCTCAGCCAGCGACAGCCGGGCGGCGATCAGGTGATCCTGGGTGTCGGTATCGATGCCGTAGAAGCAGGGATGGGTGACCGGCGGTGAACTGATCCGCATGTGCACCTCGATTGCACCGGCATCACGCAGGGCCTGCACCAGCTTGCGGCTGGTGGTGCCGCGCACGATCGAATCATCGATCACCACCACCCGTTTGCCGGCGAGCACATCAGGCAGCGGATTGAGCTTGACGCGGATGCCGGCTTCTCGCATCGCCTGGGTGGGCTGAATGAAGGTGCGACCCACATAGCGATTCTTGATCAGACCATCTCCAAAGGGAATACCGCTCACCTGCGAGAAGCCGATCGCTGCAGGAATGCCGGAATCGGGCACACCGATCACAATATCGGCCGCCACCGGTGTTTCACGGGCCAGCACCCCACCGATGCGGACGCGATAGCTATAGAGAGATTCGCCGAAGAAGCGGCTGTCGGGCCGGGCGAAATAGATCATCTCGAACACACACAGCCGCGGCGGCTCCTGGCACCAGAGGCGGCGATCGGGCTGGGGATCACCATCGCGAAAATGAATCAGCTCGCCGGGCTGCACATCGTCGTCGTAGCGGGCACCGATGATGTCGAGGCCGCAGGTTTCGCTGCTCACCACCCAGTGGCCCTGCTCGCTCTCGCCGAGATGACCGAACACCAGCGGCCGGATGCCATGGCCGTCGCGCAGGGCGAACAACCCCTGGGGGGTGCCGATCACCAGGCTGAAGGCACCGCGGCAACGGGCCGCCGCCGCCTGGATCGCCTCGCTCCAGTCGAGCCCCTGCTCCACCGCCTGCTGCAACGCGAAGGCGATCAGCTCCGAATCGGTGGTGGAGGTGAACTCCCCGGACAGATGGGCCAGGCTGGCGCGCAGCTCGGCGGCATTGACCAGATTGCCGTTGTGGGCGAGCGCGAAGGCACCGCGGCGGGTCTGCAGCACCACGGGCTGGGCATTGCAGACCTTGCTGCTGCCGGTAGTGGAGTAGCGGTTGTGGCCGATCGCCAGGGAACCGGTGAGGCGCTCGAGGATGTCCTGATCGAACACCTGGCTGACCAGGCCCATGTCCTTGTGCAGCCGCACCTGCTCGCCTTCGAAGACGGCGATGCCGGCCGACTCCTGGCCGCGGTGCTGCAGGGCGTAGAGGCCGAAATAGGTGAG
>JBJTQH010000049.1:0-10108 GCA_046075505.1 Cyanobium sp.
ATGGTTTGAGCGTCGCGAGTGCGGCCGGATGTTGAAAGCATTTGGGTGGTTTGCCATCGGCCTCTTGGGTGCGCTGATGAGTAAAGGGCCGGTCGCTCTTTTGCACATCATGCCCTTGGCCCTAGGCCTACTCTTTTTGCTGCGCAGCAAGCAAGCATCGATGCTTTGGTGGCTTAGCTTGCTTTTTGCATGCCTTATGGCCTGTGGCATCATGCTCGGGTGGGCGTTGGCGGCAGCGCATGCCGGAGGTGAGACGGCCACGGCGATCGCCGGGTGGGTGTCGTTGAGCTGCACCGCCCAGTGTTCGGGAAACTCCTGCACGGGAATGCCGCGCATGTCGAGGTTGCGGATCATGTCCTGCAACGAGCAGCTCACGAAGAAGTGCTGCTGCTTCAGGCGCAGACGCCTTCCCTCATCGGTGCCGTCGTTGGGATAGAGCACCTTGGAGAGGGTTTCGCTGCCCACCTTCTCCTCCACGGCGCCGTAGTAATCACCGCTGTTGAAGGCATAGAAATCAAACGATTCCGTGGCATCGGCGCGCCAGAGTCGTAGCCGGTCACAGGTGTTGACGCGATACCCCAGCACCGGCACGTCGTGGGGCACACCGATCGCATGTTCGGCCGGGATCCAGCGCACCCGATAGGCGCCGTGTTCATCGCGATAGCTCTCGGTGCGGCCACCGAAGCCCACAAAGCAGGCCTGGTCCGGATGGGGGATCTCCCAGGGCCAGCCGGCCTTGAGCCACTTGTCGGTGATCTCCACCTGCCAGCCGTCGCGGATCAGCTGATCGAAGATGCCGAATTCGTAGCGGATGCCGTAGCCGGTGGCCGGGATCTGCAGCGAGGCCATCGATTCGAGGAAGCAGGCCGCCAGCCGCCCCAGACCGCCGTTGCCCAGGCCCGGTTCCTCCTCCACATCGAGGATCTCATCGATGTCATTGATCCCGAAGCGGCGCAGCGCCTCGGCCGCCTCCTTCTGGATGCCGAGCATCAGCAGGTTGTTGCCCAGCTGGGGCCCGATCAGAAATTCGGCCGACAGGTAGGCCACCACCCGGGCCGGCGAGGCATTGATCGCCTCGATGCCGGCCAGATAGCGGGTCATCAGCCGATCGCGCACGGCGTAGCTCAGCGCCATGTACAGATCGTGGCGGCTGGCACTGGGGGCGAGCTTGCCGAGCGTGTAGAAGAGGTGCTCGGTCATGCCGTCGAACACATCATCGGCCTGCAGGCCGCTGCGATCCGGATCGGCGTAACAGCCGGGTGTGGGCAGATGCAGATCGATCGGCCGGCGCGCCCCGGCCCCGATCCTGCTCTGCTGGGGGTCGGCGGCCCTGGGTTCGCTCATCGGCTGTTCGTTGATTGGCTGTTCGCTGATCGATTGCTCGCTGATCGGGTGCTCGCTCATCACCGGCTCGGCTCCTGCCACAACACGCCTGCGCAAACCGTAGCCGTGGTTGCCGTTGCAGCAGCCCCTGTGCTCTGGCACCCCCACGCAATCGCCGCTTCGGCCCCTCCGGCCCCATGGCGAACAGACGCGCTCGCGCCTGCACCGTAGGGTCGGGCCCCCGGCGCTTCGGCCATGGTTCTTCCCCCGCTGCTGCTCGCGATCGGCAACCACCAGATCGAAGTGGCCGAGACCCTGATCCAGGTGGGGCGCTTCCTGGTGATCTTTCTGGCGGCCCGCACCCTGGCCGAACTGATGGTGCGCCTGTCGCTGCCCACCATCCTCGGGGAGCTGGTGGCCGGGGTGCTGATCGGCGTCTCCGGCGTGCACTTTCTGCTGCCGCCCGACAGCGGCGTGGCGATCAACGATCTGCTGCTGCAGCTGGTGTCGCGCTTGTCGGGGGTGACGCCCCAGCAGGTGCAGGAGCTCTATGCCGAGAGCTTCCCGGGGCTGCAGCAGGTGTCGCTGCTCGGGCTCTATGCGCTGCTGTTCCTCACCGGTCTGGAGAGCGAACTCGATGAGCTGGTGGCGGTGGGTGTGCAGGCGACCACCGTGGCCGTCACGGGGGTGGTGCTGCCCTTCGCGCTGGGCACGATCGGGCTGATCGGGCTGTTCCATGTGCCGCCGATCCTGGCGATCTTCGCTGGGGCGGCGATGACGGCCACCAGTATCGGCATCACCGCCAGCGTGTTCGGCGAACTGGGCTGGCTGAAGCGTCGCGAGGGGCAGATCGTGATCGGCGCCGCCGTGCTCGACGACATCCTCGGCATCGTGATCCTGGCGGTGGTGGTCGCCCTGGCCGGTGGGGAAGGCCTCACCCTGGCCCCGATCCTGAAACTGGTGGCGGCGGCGGTGGTGTTCGTGGCGGCGGCCCTGTACCTCAGTCGCACCGCGGCTCCGGCCTTCGACTGGGTGCTCGATCGGCTCAGGGCCCCCGGCGAAGTGGTGGTGGCCGGCTTCGTGGTGCTCAGCCTCTGTTGCTTCGCGGCTCAGGCGATCGGGTTGGAGGCCGCCCTGGGCGCCTTCGCCGGCGGTCTGATCCTCAGCCGCTCCCGCCATACCCACGAGATCCAGGCCACGGTGAAGCCGCTGGTGGCCCTGTTCGCCACGGTGTTCTTCGTGCTGATCGGCACCGGCATGGATCTGTCGGTGCTCAATCCACTCGATCCCGCCAACCGGCCCGGGCTGGTGGTGGCCCTGTTTCTGCTGCTGGTGGCGATCGTCGGCAAGGTGGCCGCCGGCTGGAGCTACCTGAGCCAGGAACCCACCGACCGGCTGGTGGTGGGGCTCGGGATGATGCCGCGCGGCGAGGTGGGCCTGATCTTCCTTGGCCTGGGCACCCAGGCCCATCTGCTCACCCCCGCCCTGGAGGCGGCCATCCTGCTGATGGTGATCGGCACCACCTTCCTGGCCCCGATCCTGCTGCGCCTGGTGCTCTCCCGACGCTCCAGCGAGCAGGAGCAACCGGCCTGAATTCAGCGCTGGTCGTCGCGGCGGCCGGCCAGGCTCCAGGTGAGGCCGGCCAGCACCGCCATCAACCCCAGGCTCGAGGACCAGCCCGGACCCAGGGCCCAGCAGAGCAGCAGCTCCACCACCACCCCCACCGCCAGGGCCAGCGCCAGGCTGCTGAGCACCAGCAACGCCTGCTTGCCGGAGGCCTCCAGGGCGCTCTCCTCCAACGACTCCTCGAAGCGTTCGATCGGCACGCTCAGGGGCAGGTACAGCGCCAGCGCCCACAGGGCGATCCCCGGCAGCAGCGGCATCCACTCGAAGCCATCCATCACAGGCAGCGGCACAGGCATCGGATCAGGCTCATGGGGTCAGGGGGCATGGAGCGCGGCGAGGCCGGAGGCCCGCCGGGGCAACTGTGATCCAGGGGCCACCCCAAGCGGCGGTTGCGTGTGCGCCTCGGCTCAGGCCAGCGGGCGGGCTGAGCGGGCTCCTTAGCATCGCGGCCCCCGAGCTCCCGCCTGTGCAGCCCCCCACCCTCGACCGCGATGCCGGCGCCACGGCTGTTTCGGCAGACCCAGCTGTTTCGGCAGACCCGGCTGTTCCGGGGGACACGGCTGTTGGGGCTGATCCAGCTGTTCCCGCCTGGAGTTGCCGCGGCCACCGGGTGCACAGCCTCTGCCAGCGCCCCGAGCAGCCCCGCGGCCCGGCCCTGTTGCTGATCCACGGCTTCGGGGCCTCCACCGACCACTGGCGGTTCAACATCCCGGTGCTCTCGCAGCAGTACGAGGTGCATGCCCTGGATCTGCTCGGGTTCGGCCGCAGCGCCAAACCGGCGGGGCTGCCCTACGGCGGCGCCCTCTGGGCCGAGCAGCTGCAGACCTATGTGGCCGAGCGCATCGGGCGACCGACGGTGCTGGTGGGCAATTCCCTGGGGGGTTATGCCGCCCTGGCGGCCGGGGCCGGCCTGGCGGAGCACTGTGCCGGTGTGGTGCTGCTCAATGCCGCCGGCCCGTTCTCCGATGAACAGGCGCCACCCACGGGCTGGGGTGCCATCGCCCGCCGCACGATCGGTGGGGCCCTGCTGAAGAGCCCGGTGCTGCAGCGGCTGATCTTCGAAAACCTGCGCCGTCCCGCCACCGTGCGCCGCACCCTGCGGCAGGTGTACATCGATCAGACCAACGTCGATGAGGAGCTGGTGCGCTCGATCCTGGCGCCCTCCCGCGATCCCGGCGCCTTCGGCGTGTTCCAGACGGTGTTCGATATTCCCCGCGGCGAACCCCTCGATGCCCTGTTCGCTCAGCTGCAGGCGCCGCTGCTGCTGCTGTGGGGCATCCGCGATCCCTGGATCAATGCCGCCGGTCGGCGCGCCCAGTTCCTGCGCCATGCACCGGCGGCCACCAGCGAAGTGGTGCTTCAGGCGGGCCACTGCCCGCACGATGAGGTGCCCGAGCAGGTGAACAACGCCCTGCTGCACTGGCTGGAGTCGCTGGAGTCGCTGGAAACGTCAGCAACCTCGGCGACATCGGAGTCGGAGGGGACGGGGCGGAACCAGCCGGCGGGGTCACTCGCCTGACCCGGGGCTGTCTCCGCAAGGGTCTGCGCCGGGGTTCCGGGGGCGGTCGGCGCCGCACCCCTGGCCGCTGAACGGCCTTCGCCGGGAGCCCCGCAGCCGCCCTCGCTGCGGAACCGCTCTGGCCCCGGCTGATCCCCGAGGCCAGCAGCGCAGCGGCGCGCTCGGCAACCCGGCTGTGCGCTCAGCAAAACAGCTGTGCGCTCAGCAAAACAGCCGTGCGCTCAGCAAAACAGCCGTGCGCTCAGCAAAACAGCCGTGTGCTCGGCAAAACAGCCGTGCGCTCAGCGACCGGCCAGCGGATGCAGCGAAACAGCCCTCTCTCAGCAAAACAGCGGCGCGCCCGGAGACCCGGCAGCAAGCCCAGCCGTGCAGCCCCGGGCCGCTTCAGGAGAGCGGCAACGGTCCGCTCACCCCCCAGGCCACGCCGGGCAGCCGGCCCGGGGCCAGCTGGCCATGGGGATCAAAACGCTGCTTCACCGCCTCGATCTGCCGGCGCGATGGCGCATCGAGCCAGGCCTCGATCCCGGCCCCGGCGGGCTGCTGCAGCACGGTGAGCCAGCCGCCCGCTTCCGCGCAGTGGCGGCGCAGCGCCCGCACCCGCTTCGGGGTGAGTCCGCCTTCGCCCGGCCGGCCGATCTCCCAGATCTGACCGATGCCGCTGCCGGCCGCCAGCTCCACCGCCAGCCCCTGCAGCTCCGGCAGGGCCAGCAGCGCCGCCACCCGATCGCTGCGCACGCCCAGCCGCAGCAGCCAGGCGCCACCTCTTCCGCCTTCACCGCCGTGGCCGGCCAGGGGCGGCGCGCCGGTCGGCGCCGCTGGCACCGAGGGCGCCATTGGCGCGGCCAGCTCCGACGACACCGCTGCTGCCGCTGACATCGTTGGTTCCGCGCCAGCCGGTGAGGCCGAAGCGCCACCCGCCTCGGCGGAAGCCGTCGCCCAGCGGGGGGGCTCCGGGTTGGCCGCCGCCTCCGGGGTGACAGCCGGGCGGCCGGGCCCACCGCGGCCCCAGGCGAGCAGCGCTGGCAGCTCCGCCGCCGCCAGGGGCCGGCAGGCCAGGGCGCTGCGGCCACTGATCAGCTGCGTCTGCTCGCGCAGGCTGGCCGGACTGACGCCGGCCAGAGCGATCAGCAGCGCCGCCTGCGGTTCCAGACCGGCCGCGACCGCCAGGGCCGGGCTCCACCAGTCGAGGCGCTCGGGCGTCAGGCCACTGTTCAGCAGGGCGCGCACCAGGCCGTCCAGGGCGGTGAGGTCCCCCTGCAGCAGCAGGCCGCCGCGGGCCGGCGGCAGGGGCTGGGTGCGCAGGGTCACCTCGGTGATCAGCCCCAGGGAGCCCCAGCTGCCGCAGAACAGCCGCATCAGGTCGTAGCCGGCCACGTTCTTCACCACGCGGCCGCCGGCCCGGGCTGCGACGCCATCCACCCGCAGCAGCGCCAGCCCGATCAGCTGATCGCGGATGCCGAGGTGGCGCTGGCGGTAACCGCCGGCCAGCCCGCGGGCCACCAGACCGCCGAGGCTGCCGGCTGCCTGAGCAGAGGGTGGGTCCCCGCAGCCCCAGGGCCAGTCGACAGCCAGCCACTGGCGGTGCCGGGCCAGGGCCTGCTGCACTTCGAGCAGGGACGTGCCGGCCCGCACCGTGAGCGTGAAGTCGCCCGGGTTGTGCTCGACGATGCCGCTCAGAGCGGCGCAGCTCACCGCCAGGCAGGGCTGCCGCAACGGCGCACCCCAGCTCAGATGGCTGCCTAGGCCGCAGGGCACCCAGGCGGTGCGGTTCCGGTGCAGCTCCCGCACCAGATCCGGCAGGTCGTTGGCGTCGGGCTGGATCACGGCACGATGGTGCCATGCAACAGGTGGAGTCCCCCCCCTCTGGCCGCCCCGGCCTCAAGATCGTCGTGCTCGATGACGATCCCACCGGCTCCCAGACGGTGCACAGCGCACCGCTGCTGCTGCGCTGGGATGCGGACAGCCTGCGCCGCGGCCTGGCCGATCCGTCTCCTTTCCTGTTCCTGCTGGCGAATACCCGCGCCCTCGATCCCGAGGCGGCGACGGCGCGGGTGCAACAGATCGCTTTGGCGTTGCGGCCGGCCCTGCTGGAGGCGCAGCGGGCCGGTTGGATCCGCCGCTGGCTGCTCGTCAGCCGCGGTGATTCCACCCTGCGGGGCCACTTCCCCCTGGAGCTGGACACGCTGGCCGCGGTGCTCGGAGAGGATCCGTCACCCCTGCCATCGGAGCAGAGCACCGATGGCGAAACCATCGGGCATGAGGACGCCATTCCAGAGGCCGCGGGCCAAGGCTCACCCGTAGGCGACCGGGGCGGCGGCTTCGATGGCTGCCTGCTGGTGCCCGCTTTTCTGCCGGGCGGGCGCACCACGGTGGATGGGGTGCATCGGCTGCAGGGGGTGCCGGTGCACACCACCGCCTTCGCCCGCGATGGTCGCTTCGCCTATCACACCAGCCATCTCTCGCACTGGATCGAGGCCAAGAGCGGCGGCCGTATCGCGGCCCACAGCGTCGAGCGGCTGAGCCTGGCGGAACTCGATGCCGCCGTGCGGGATCTGGCGCAGGCAGCCGGCAGCCGCGACGATCTGGCGCAGCTGAGCCTGGCGGAACTGGATGTCGCTGCCGCCGCATGCAGCGCACCGGCAGCGGCGGGTGGGTTCGCGCAGCTCTGCCGGCGGCTGGCCTGCCTCAGGCAGCAGCGCTGGCTGACGGTGGATGCGGAGCGAGAGGAGCAGCTGACGGCCCTCGGGGCGGCGGTGCGCCGGCTCAGCGATCCGGCCGCCAGCGGTCCCTGGGGACGGCCGCGCCGTTTTCTGTTCCAGTCGGCCGCCAGCCTGCTCAACGGTCTGGCACCGATCGGCCCCCAGCCCCTCGCTCCAGCGGCCCTGGCCGCCCTGCGGCGCTCCGGCCCCCAGGGGCCCCGACCCGGGCTGGTGCTGGTGGGCTCCCATGTGCCCCTGGCCGATCAGCAGCTGGAGACGCTGCTGGCGGATCGGCGCTGCTGCGGGGTGGAACTGGCGGTGCCCACGCTGCTGCGGGCCCTGGAGGGTCCCCTGCCGGATCGGCTGCTGCCCTCCCTGGAGGCGGCCTGGCTGGAGGCGCTGCGCGCGGTGCTGGCCCAGGGACGGACGCCGGTGCTGTACACGAGCCGTGGTGAGGTGCATTGCGCCCGGCCGCAGGATCGCATCCGCCTTGGGCTCACCCTGGCGGCGACCACGGCACGGCTGGCGGCCGCCCTGGCACCGGAGCTGGGCTACCTGATCAGCAAGGGGGGCATCACCACCCACACCCTGCTGGCTGAGGGGCTGAAGCTGGCTTCGGTGCAGCTGCAGGGCCAGCTGCTGCCGGGGTTGTCGCTGGTGCTGGCACAGGCACCGGCCGCAGCGGCGCCCCTGCCGCTGCTCACCTTCCCCGGCAATCTCGGCGATGCCACCACGCTGTGGCAGGCGTGGCGGCTGCTGGAGGGCGACTCCTCCCCCGCCGGCTGACAGGCCTGGCGCTGTTCGGGCGCGCCCCGGGTGGCCGGCGCTCAGCCCCCCGACAGGCTGCGGGCGAGCAGTTGCACCGGATGCTGCACCGGGATCGGCCGCTCCTGCTCCTCCATGTGGCGCCGGATCTGCAGGCTGCAGCCGATGTTGGCGCTAACGGCGATCGCGGCGCCGCTGCCGCTCAGATCGGCGGCCTTGAGACGCCCCAGTTCCGCAGCCTCCTGCGGTTGCACCAGGTTGTAGATGCCGGCGCTGCCGCAGCACACCCCCGCCTCGATCGCCTCCACCAGGCGCACATGCGGGATCTGGCGCAGCAGCTGGCGTGGCTGGCTGCGTAGACCCTGGCCGTGCAGCATGTGGCAGGCATCGTGATACGCCAGCACCAGGGGCCGCTCGGCGCTGGCGGGCTCGCCATCGCGGTGGCGCAGCGGCTGCAGGGCCGCCACAAAGGCGGGAGCCAGACCCACCCGCACCAGATACTCCTGGATGTCGGCGACGCGGGCCCCGAAGCGGAAGGCACGGCCCTGCAGCGCCGCTGGTTCAGCCGCCGCCAGCAGCTCGCCGTAGGCCTTGAGCGTGTGGCCGCAGCCGGAGGCCGCCACCAGCACGGCGTCGAGCGGTTCCGCTCCAGCCGGCTTGCCCTCGCCGACCACGGCCTCGAAGCGATCGATCAGATCGCCGGCCAGCTGCTGTGTCTGCTCCAGTTCCCCCTGGTGGTGGGTGACGGCGCCGCAGCACCCCTGATCCGGGGGGATCACCACTTCGCTGCCATTGGCGCTGAGCACGGCGATAGCGGCGGCATTGACGCCGGGATCGAACAGCCGCTGCACGCAGCCCAGCACCAGCCCCACCCGGTGACGACGCTCCCCTTGGGCCGGCACCACCACCGGCCAGGAGTCGCGGAAGGCCTCAGGAGCCAAGGGGGGCAGCAGCCGTTCCATCGCTTCCAGCTGCGGCCCGAACAGGCGGGTGAGGCCGCTGCGGCGCGCCAGGGCCTGCAGCGGGGTGCCGGCATAGGCCCGCAGGGGAGCGAGCAGGGCCCGCAGCCGCTGCGGATAGGGCAACAGGGCGAACAACAGGCGCCGGAAGGCCCGTTGCGCCGGTGTGCGCAGCTCGGGGGCATTCAGCTGCGGGCGCGTGGCTTCGATCAGCTGGTCGTAGCGGACCCCGGAGGGGCAGGCGCTGACGCAGGCGAAGCAGCCCAGGCAGGTGTCGAAATGGCCGGCGACGGTGGCATCGAGCTCGAGCTCACCCGCCGCGATCGCCTTGAGGGCATGGATGCGGCCGCGGGGCGAATCCATCTCGGTGGCCAGCACCCGGTAGCTGGCGCAGGTGGGCAGGCAGAACCCGCAGTGCACGCAGGGATCCGCGGCGGCCAGGGGGGCCGGCTCCGGCATGGCCGATGGGTTGAGGCTGGGAACAGACGCAGTCATGGCGGGCAGTCTGCTTGGAGATGGGAGCCATTGGTGGCACCGCACCCTGGCGCAGGAATCGCTGCGCCAGGGTGCCTGCATCCCTGCGGCGTGCATCGGCTGCAGCGAGGAGAAGGGGGCGGCGGAGTCGCAGGCTGGTTCTGCATAACGGCCATAGCGCAATCCTTAGGTCGCAGCCCGCGCTGAGGCGGAACCCCAAGCACTGCGGCGGGACGATCCGCTGTGACGCCGTGGGTTGCTGATGGCCGGCGCCAACCATCCCGACGATGCTCCCATCGTCGACGGCTTCGGCGTCTGTTGGCTTAGTAGAAAGATGCCAGCCGCAAGTGCCACGGCGGCACTTGCGCAGCATGGGACGCGGTAGGTTCAGCTCATCGGGTTGGAATCAGCGGATCCAGATCTGAGGAATGGCTATTTTCGTACGGAGATGACCCTCTCGTATCCGCCGGGGCAGACGCCAGTTTGCTCGCGAATGTAATAGCCTTCGCGGCAATCGGCAATGCTCTTCTTGGGGTAAGTGACGTACTTGTCTCCTTCGCAGTAGAGGTTCTCCTTAAGGGCACCTCGAATAATCGGCGTTTAAAAAAGCATCCGCAGACAATAAAAAGCCGCCACTTAGGCGGCATAGCAAAGATCCTGGCACGACTTTCTCGCTAGATTATCAAAGAGAGTAAGTCCATTTTTGCATCCTTATGTAGATGCTGTCAGGTTGGAAGTACGCT
>JBJTQH010000050.1:0-12320 GCA_046075505.1 Cyanobium sp.
AGTGTCGATGTCGGCGCCCACCACGGCCACGCCGCGGCCGCGGTGCTGGCGGATCGGGCCAGTGGGGAAGGGGGCGGAGCTGGGCATGGCGGGGGAAGGGCAGGGACGATCCGGAACGGCGCTGGTCGCAGAACGGACGAAAAGGGAGGAGGAAGGGATGGAGCGTGCTCAGACCTGCAGCAGCTCGCGCACGTCGGTGACGCGGCCGGTCACGGCGGCGGCGGCCACCATCGCCGGGCTCATCAGCAGGGTGCGGCCGCTGGCGGAACCCTGGCGGCCCTTGAAGTTGCGGTTGGAGGAGCTGGCACTGATCTGGCGGCCCTCCAGGCGATCGGGGTTCATCGCCAGGCACATCGAGCAGCCGGGCTCGCGCCACTCGAAACCCGCAGCCGCAAACACCTGGTCGAGGCCCTCGGCCTCGGCGGCGGCGGCCACCTGCTCGCTGCCGGGCACCACAAAGGCCTTGATCCCGGCCGCCACCCGGCGACCCTTGGCCACGGCGGCCGCGGCCTGCAGATCGCTCAGGCGCCCGTTGGTGCAGCTGCCGATGAAACACACATCCACCGGGGTACCGGCAATCGGGCTGCCGGGCTGCAGGTCCATGTAGCGGTAGGCCTCCTCCGCCAGGGGGCGCTCCTCCGGGGGCGTCTGCTCCAGGGTGGGCACGGCTTCGTCCACACCGATGCCCTGGCCGGGGGTGATCCCCCAAGTCACCGTGGGGGCGATGGCGGCGGCATCGAAGCGCACCTCATCGTCGAACACGGCGTCGGGCCCGCTGGCCAGGCTGCCCCACCAGGCCACCGCCCGCTCCCAGGCCTCACCAATGGGGGCGAAGGGCCGCCCCTGCAGATAGGCAAAGGTGGTGGCGTCGGGATTGACGTAACCGCAGCGGGCGCCCCCCTCGATCGCCATGTTGCACAGGGTCATGCGCTCCTCCATCGAGAGCGCCGCGATCGCCGGGCCGGCGAATTCATAGGTGTAGCCCACACCCCCTTTCACCCCGAGGGTGCGGATGATGTGCAGCACCAGGTCCTTGGCGTACACCCCGGGTTGCAGCTGGCCGTCCACCCAGAGGCGGCGCACCTTGAGCTTGCCCATCGCCAGGCTCTGGCTGGCGAGCACATCGCGCACCTGGCTGGTGCCGATCCCGAAGGCGATCGCCCCGAAGGCGCCGTGGGTGGAGGTGTGCGAATCACCGCAGGCCACGGTCATGCCCGGCTGGGTGAGGCCCAGCTCCGGCGCGATCACATGCACGATGCCCTGGCGGCCGCTGCCGAGACCATGCAGCGCGATGCCATGGGTGGCGCAGTTCGCCCCCAGCGTGGCCAGTATCTCCTCCGCCAGCGGATCGGCGAAGGGCCGCGCCTGGGAGGTGGTGGGCACGATGCGATCCACCGTGGCGACGGTGCGCTCGGGATGGCGCACGGACAGGCCCAGATCCCGCAGGGCCGCGAAGGCCTGGGGACTGGTGACCTCATGGATGAGATGCAGGCCGATGAACAACTGGGTGGCGCCGCCGGGCAGATCGGCCACACGGTGCAGATCCCAGACCTTGTCGTAGAGGGTGCCGGAGCTCACGGGGCCCATGCCAACACTGGGATCGACCACCCTAGGCCCCTCCCCCACGGCCACAGCGGCAGCGACGACCGCTCAGACGGCGTTGACCCGATGGATCGGTGTGCCCGCCAGCAGGGCCGCCACATTGGCCGCACTGGCCGCGATCAGGCGCTGGCGCGCAGCGCGGCTGGCCCAGGCCACATGGGGGGTGATCAGGCAGCGGGGGGCCTGCAGCAGCGGGTGGTCCGCCGCCGGCGGTTCAACGCTGAGCACATCAAGGCCGACACCGCCCAGCTGCCCCGCCGTCAGCGCCGCCACCAGGGCGGCCTCATCGATCAGGCCGCCGCGACCGGTGTTCAGCAGCAGGGCACCGGGCTTGATCCGGGCCAGACGCTCGCCATCGATCAGGTGCCGGGTGGCCGGGGTGAGCGGGCAGTGGAGGCTCACCACATCACTGGCCGCCAGCAGCGTCTCGAGATCCACGTCATCGGGCCCGGGGGTACGGCGATGGCTGAGCACCTCCATCCCGAAGGCACGGGCGATCCGGGCCACGGCGGCACCGATCCGCCCATGGCCCACCACACCGAACCGCAGGCCGGCCAGCTCCAGCAACGGCTGATCCCAGAAGCAGAAATCGCTCTGGCTCGACCAGCGCCCTGCGCGCACGGCCGCCGCCAGGCTGCCGGTGTGATTGGTCAGTTCCAGCAGCAGGGCGAACACCGCCTGGGCCACGGAGGCGGTGCTGTATTCGGGCACATTGCACACCGGGATGCCGAGACGGCGGGCCGCCGCCCCATCGACCACGTCATGGCCGGTGGCGAGCACACTGATGCCGCGCAGGTGGGGGGCTGCCTGCAGCAGAGGGGCGTCGAGCCGGGTCTTGTTGGTGAGCACCACCGAGGCCCCGGCGATGCGCTCGGCCACCTGTGCGGGGGCGGTGCGGGGATACACCGTCAACGCCCCGAGGGCCTGCAGCGGCTCCCAGGAGAGATCGCCCGGATTGGTGGTGTGTCCATCGAGGACCACCAGCTGCGGCAGGGGGGAGGAAACGGGCATGGCAGCAGGGGAGGAGCTGCAGGGAAGGAGCTGCTGGAGGTGAGCAGGGCCCGACGACGCTGGCGGACGGGCTGCAGGGGGACCGGCGGCGCGGGAGGGGTTGCAGCGGATCGGTGCGGAGCCCCATGCCCTGGAAGCCCGGCGCAGCGGGCGTCAGGTGCAGCAGCCGGCAGGCCCAGCGGTGTCGCTCAGGAGAGAACAGCGCTGGAGGGGCGACGGAACAGCCCGTCGAGGTAGTGGCGCGCCACGGCGCGATCGTGGCAGCCGTTCTGGAACAGGAAGCCGGCCAGGGCGGCCTGCATGACGCGGTACTGATCCCACTGGGGGTGGATACGGATGAATTCCCGCATGGCCTCGAACAGGTCCTGGGGCATCTGGTTCTCGATGCTCACAAAGACGGGAGACGACTCCGGGATCTGGCTCATACGGCAGGCCTCGAGGGGGACCTTTCCATCACCCCACGCCGGCATCCCCTGCGTCAAAGGGCGCCGCTGATGCGCCTCAGCGCTGCACCTGTTGCGGCTCCGTCGCTGAAATCGCAGTGTTGAAACGGCTTCCGCCGGTGGCAGCGCCCACGATCGCGGCGGCCGGAGCCCTCACGCGCCGGCGGTCAAGGGGACAGCCCGTTTTCCACAGCCGCTGTCAGCGAGCCGACCACGGGCCGTGTCCTGCCATCCCGATCCTGGGGAAAACGACGAACGACCTGCTGAAAACCGGCGCGAGGGCGTGGAAAACCTGACTGCTCAGCATTGGTGATCGTTCGCCGGCGCAGCAGCAGCAATCCCGATCGACGCCCCATCCCCAGGCTCTCCCCAGCGATGGAGACCTTGACGGCAGGCGCTCCACAGGGCATGCAGAGCCGCTTCGTTGATGATCCGCGCCGATTTCGCCCCCCAGATCTGCGCGCCTGCGCGCCGGAGCCCCAGCCGCTGTCGCGACAGCCATGGCAAGCCCCGACAGCTATGGCGAACCAGGACAGCCATGGCCAGCCGGGACAGCCGGGACGAACCGCGAATCACCCAGGGCGGAGGCCCCGGAAGCGGTGGGGCGGCAGGCTCAGGAGCAGGCCGCCAGAGCCAGCCGCAGGCGGTTGAGGGCCTCGCCGCTGCTCAGCGTCTGGATCCAGCCGCGCCCTCGGCTGGCCCCGAACCGGATCCCTTCGCTGCTGGTTCCATCCGGTCCGGCCAGGCCGATGTGCACCAGCCCCACCGGCTTCTCGGCGCTGCCGCCCGCGGGGCCGGCGACGCCGGTGATCGCCAGCGCCCAGTCGGCGCCGGTGGCACGGCGGGCGCCCGCAGCCATCGCCTCGGCCACCGGATCGCTCACCGCCCCGCAGCGCTCCAGCAGCTCCGCCGGCACCCCTAGCAGGCCCTGTTTGACCGCATTGGCATAGGCGATCACGCCACCGAGAAACACCTCCGACGCCCCCGGCACAGCCGCCAGCGCTGCCCCCAGCCCCCCTCCAGTGCAGGATTCCGCCACCGCCAGGGTTTCACCGCGGCGGCGCAGCGCCTGCAGCACCACCGCCGCCAGGCTGTCGTCATCGGTGCCGTAGCAGAGAAGGCCGGTGCGGCGGTGCAGCTCCTGCTCCAGCGGCTGCAGCAGGGCAGCGGCGGCGGTCTGATCCCCGCCGCAGGCGGTGAGCCGCAGCTTCACCTCACCGGCGCCGGCATAGGGGGCCAGGGTGGGGTTCTCCCCCTCCAGCAGATCCGCCACCCGCTCGGCCAGGGCCGATTCAGACACCCCCCAGAAGCGCAGCGTGCGGCTGGCGAACACACCGGCGCTCAGACCGCTGCGCTGCAGCCAGGGCACGGCACTGGCCTGCCACATCGCCTGCATCTCGCTCGGCACCCCCGGGAAGGTGAGCAGCGTGAAGCCGGGCTGCGGGCTCCAGATCACACCCGGAGCGGTGCCGGTGGGGTTGGGCAGCAGGGTGGCGCCGCGCGGGATCAGGGCCTGGCGCCGCAGCGTTTCGCTCGGCGTGCGGCCCCGCTGGGCCAGCTTCGCCTCGATATCCGCCCAGGCCTCGGCGTTCTCCTCGAGGGGCGTATCGAAGGCGGCGGCGATCGCCGCGGTGGTCAGGTCATCGGGGGTGGGACCGAGGCCGCCGGTGGTGATCAGCACCCGGCAGCGACCGGCCGCCTCGCGCACGGCTGCGATCAGGCGCTCGCGGTTGTCGCCCACCACCTGCTGGCGGTGATGGGGCACCCCCAGGGCGGCCAGTTGCTCGGCCAGCCAGCGGGCATTGCCGTTGAGGATGTTGCCGAGCAGCAGCTCGGTGCCGATGCAGAGCACCTCGGCCGCGGCCCCCGATGCCGCTGACGCCAGGGCGGCCTGCACCGCTGCCTGGGAGGCCGCCGTCGGCAGCGCGCTCGCCTCCCCGGATCCGGGTTGTGTCGTCATGGGCGCTCCTGCAGCATCTGGCGCCGCGCCATCACCAGCACGGCGATCAGCACCGCCGTGGCCAGCCCCAGCCAGAGGAAGCGCAGCTCCGCATCGGCCACCACCAGGGCCAAGGCGGCCAGCCACTGGGTGAAGGCATAGATCAGCACCACGGTGCGGCGATGGCTGAGGCCGGCCCGCAGCAGGCGATGGTGCAGATGGCGCCGGTCGGGATAGAAGGGCGAGCGCCCCTCCCGCAACCGGCCCATGATCACCGCCGACATATCGGCCAGCGGCAGCGACAGGATCAGGATCGGCAGCAGCAGGCTGACGCTGGTGAGGCCCTTGGCGGGACCGACGATGCTCACCGCCCCCAGGGCGAAGCCGAGGAAATAGGAACCGCCGTCGCCCATGAAGATGCGGGCCGGGTTGAAGTTGTGGCGCAGAAAACCAAGGCAGGCACCCGCCAGGGCCGCCGCCAGCAGGCCGGCGGCCGGTTGATGCAGGCTGTAGCTCACCGACAGCAGCCCGACGGCGGCGATGCCGCTCACCCCGGCGGCCAGGCCGTCGAGGCCGTCGAGCCAGTTGATCGCATTGGTGATGCCCACCAGCCAGATCACGGTGGCGAGCAGGCTGAGGCCATCGGGCAGCACCAGGCTGGAGGCGGAGCCGGAGGCCAGGAAAGGCAGCTCGATCGTGCCGATGCGCACCCCTTCCGCCCAGACACTGGTGGCCACCAGCAGCTGTCCAGCCAGGCGGGGCAGGGGCGGCAGCGCGAACAGGTCATCGGCCAGGCCGATCACGAAGAAGCACAGGGAGCCGGCCAGGGTGGTCCAGATCAGCTGATCCTTGGCGACAGGCAGTTCGGCGAAGCCCCTCAGCAGCCAGGTGAGCCCCAGGGCGAGGCTGAAGCCGATCACGATCCCCACCCCGCCCAGACGCACCATCGGGCGGGTGTGCTGTTTGCGGGGATCGGGCGCATCGACCAGATCCCAGCGCAGCCCCAGGGCACGCACCAGCGGCACGATCAGGGCGGTGAGCAGGGCCGCCACGGCCAGAGTGAACAGGGCCGCCGCATTGGGGCTGTAGGCAAGCGTCACAGGCGCGCGGCGGCGGTCGGCGATCGTGTCCCGCTCAGGTTACGAGGGGCCGGTCAGCTCAGACGTTCTGCAGCTGACGTTGCTGGGCATAGAGGGGGAAGCGATCGCACAGGGCGGCCACCCGCTCGCGGCAGCGCTGTTCGATGGCGCTGTCCTCGGGGTTGAGCAGCCGGTCGGCGATCACATCGGCCACCTCGCGGAAGGCCTCCTGATCGAAGCCGCGCGTGGTGAGGGCGGCGGTGCCGAGGCGCAGGCCGCTGGTCACAAAGGGCGACTGCGGATCGAAGGGCACGGTGTTCTTATTTGCTGTGATGTTCACATCACTCACTAGCAGATCGGCCACCTTGCCGGTCATGCCGATCGAGCGCAGATCGAGCAGCACCAGATGGTTGTCGCTGCCGCCGCTCACCACATCGATGCCGCGTTCGCGGATGCGCGCGGCCAGGGCCTGGGCATTGGCCACCACCTGCTGGCTGTACTCCCGGAACGAGGGCTGCAGCGCCTCCCCGAAGGCGACGGCCTTGGCGGCGATCACGTGCTCGAGCGGGCCGCCCTGGGTGCCGGGGAACACCGCTTTGTCGAACTGGCGGCCGAACTCGGCGTCGTTGCACAGGATCAGGCCGCCGCGGGGGCCGCGCAGGGTCTTGTGGGTGGTGGTGGTGACCACATGGCAGTGGGGCAACGGGCTGGGATGCACGCCGGCAGCCACCAGACCGGCGATGTGGGCCATGTCGGCCAGCAGGTAGGCGCCCACCTCATCGGCGATGGCGCGGAAGGCGGCGAAGTCGATCGTGCGGGGGTAGGCGGAGTAGCCGCAGATGATCAGCTTGGGGCGGTGCTCCAGGGCGAGCTGGCGGATCGTCTCGAAGTTGAGCCGCTGGGTCTCGGGATCGACGCCGTACTGGACGACCTTGAACCACTTGCCGCTCACATTCACCGGCGAGCCGTGGGTGAGATGGCCGCCGTGGGACAGATCCATGCCCAGGATCGTGTCGCCGGGCTGCAGCAGCGCCAGGAACACGGCGAAGTTGGCCTGGGCGCCGCTGTGGGGCTGCACATTCGCCCAGGCGGCACCGAACAGCTGCTTCGCCCGCTCGATCGCCAGCTCCTCGATCGCATCGACGTGCTCGCAGCCGCCGTAGTAGCGCTTGTGGGGCAGGCCTTCGGCGTACTTGTTGGTGAGCACCGAGCCCTGGGCCTCCATCACGGCACGGGAGGCGAAGTTCTCGCTGGCGATCAGCTCCAGGTGGGTCTGCTGGCGCTCCAGCTCCTTGCCGATCAGCGCGGCGACGGCCGGATCACCGCTGCTCAGGGTGGCGTTGATCGGATCCGTCATGACAGCTGATGAAGGGTGCCCCGATCGTAGGGATGGATGCCGCGGCGGTCCGGGCGTGATCGGCCGGCCCTGTGCCGCGCTCTGGCGCCGCGGCCCCGGCGGCTGCCAGCGGCGCCTGGACACAAAAAAGCCGCTCCGGGGAGCGGCTGGGTGATGAACGCGCCTGGAGAGATTCGAACTCCCGACCCTCTGATCCGTAGTCAGATGCTCTAATCCGCTGAGCTACAAGCGCCTGCTCAACCATTTTCACCGCATCGGGGGCCCATCCGTCAACCTGGCGACAGAACTTCGCTCCCCGGGTCCCCGGCCGAGCGGCTGTGCCCCGCCGTCAGGGCCCTGCCGCGGCCCGATCCGGCGGCGCCGCCGTTCCTGTTCCCCTCTCCGGTCTCTGCCCTCCCGCCATGCCGATCCGCTGGTACGGCCCCGCCGACCCCACCGATCCCACCTACCGCCACTTCGAGCGGATCGTGAACCTCACCCTGCACGCGATGCTCTTCGCCGCCTTCAACAGCGGTCTGTGGGTGGTGCAGGGCCTGCGCCATCCCTGGAGCCATCTGGCGTGGCTCAGCCTCGGCTGGGCCGCCCTGCTCGTCGTCCATGGCAGCGTGGTGATCTGGCTGCGTCCCGGATCTCCCGAGGCGGAAGCTGCCCCCCGTCCGCAGGATTCCTCGTCATGACCCTGGCCGCCCGCGACCTCGAGGAGCTCAGTCGCGCGATCGCCGACAGCCTCTACATCCAGATCGCCGGCTGGCATCTGTACCTGGGCGATGCCGGCCTGGCCCAGACGCTGGCGATCGAGTGCGCTGGCCGGCTGGATCAGGGGGCAGAGGTGTGTGCCCGCCAGGCCCTGGAGGCGGTGCAGGTGCCGATCGGGGGCGGCGCCACCCGCCTGCCCCTGGCGCGGCTGATGCCCTCCGGTCAGCTTCGCGACCTGGAGGATCTGCTGCAGCCCTTCTGCCGATAGGGTGAGGCCCGTCGCGGCCGGGTCGTGCTGATCATCGAGGTCACCAACGCCCGCGATGTCGTGCGCAAGCGCATGGGGGCCCTGGGCAGTCGCCTGATCGGCAAGGTGGTCGATGCCGAGGCCCAGGTGGAGAAGGCGCTGATCCAGGAACTGGAGAACGCCTTCCGCGATTTCGGCATCGAGGCCCGCATCTTTTCGGTCGATGGTCCCCAGATGCTGGGCCGCTCCCATCTGGAGATCCCGCTGCAGGTGCGCGACGAACGCCAGGTGGGCCCCCGCTGAGGGCACGCCACGCCCGCGCCGTGCCAGTCGCCACGGCCGCGCAGCCACCAGAGCCAGCCGCCGCTCCAGGGCCTCAGAAGCCGGCCAGGCTGAGCGCCGGGCGTATCAGGCCCGGCCCGGCAGACGGCGGCGCAGGCCGGCGAGCAGCTCCTGCGCTTCCGGCACCCCTGCCGCCGAAGCCACCAGCCCATAGACGGCGGTGCCCATGGCGCTGCCGATGGCGCATTGCAGCAGCAGGCCCAGCAGTCCGGCTGGCCAGGCGATGCGCTCGGCCAGCAGCCAGGCCACCAGGCCCCCCAGCACTGCCGCCAGGGTGAGCAGGCCGCTGTCGCGCGCCCACACCCGCAGCGGCAGCCCCCCCAGACGCCGACGCAGGGCCAGCAGCAGGCCGAGGCAGGTGATCCCATTCACCCCCACGGTGGCCAGCACCAGACCGGCGGCACCGCAGTTGAGCCAGGGCAGCTGCAGTCCCCAGAACGGCGTGGGACCACCGGTGAAGGCCCAGCAGAAGATCGCGTTGAGGCCGATGCCGCCCAGGGACCAGCGGAACGGCGTGTTGCCATCGCCGAGCGCATAGAAGACCCGCACCAGCACATCGCGGGCCAGATAGGCCGGCATGCCGAGGCCATAGGCCAGCAGCAGCTGCCCCACCAGGTCGGCGGCGCTGCGATCGAAGGCGCCGCGCTTGTAGATCAGCGCCACGATCGGGCCGGCCAGGGCCACCATCAGCGCCCCCAGGGGCAGCATGCTGGCGTTGGAGAGCATCAGGCCCTGGCGGATGCGGCTGATCAGCTGGGGGCGATCCTCCGGGGCGGTCAGCCGCGCATACACCGGCAGCAGCGGCACCAGCAGGGCGTTGGAGAGCAGCCCCAGGGGCGTCTGCACCAGCAGGTTGGCGTAACCCAGGCCGGCCGCCGCCGCCGGCATCCCGGAGGCGAAGAACAGCGACACGAACACATTGATCTGCAGCATCCCCGAGGACAGGGTGGCCGGGCCCATCACCTTCAGCACCTCGCGCACACCGGGATCGCGCCAGTCCCAGACCAGCTGCAGCTTGTTGAGCCCCTCCTTCGAGAGGGCCGGCAGCTGGATCAGCCACTGCAGGATCGCCCCCACCGTGGTGCTGGCGGCCAGCACGATGCCACCGATCACCGCCGTGGAGGGCTGGGTGATGCTGCTGCCCAGCTGCCACCAGAGCAGGGCGATGCCACCGATCACCGCCACGCTGGAGAGCAGCGGGCTCACCGAGGGCAGCCAGAACACATCGGCGGCATTGAGCGCCCCGAAGCCGAGGCCGATCAGGCCGGCGAACAGGGCCATCGGCGCCATCCAGCGCAGCTGCAGCACGGCGATCCGATGCCGCTCCGCATCGAGGGCCGGGCCGACCAGATCGATCAGCGGATCGGCGAACAGCACCAGCAGCACCGTCACGACGATCAGACCGGCCCCGACGATCGTGTTGATCGCCGCTAGCACATGGGCGCCCTCGCTGCGGGGCCGGCGGGCCAGCACGCTGACCATGGCGCTGTGGAACGGACCGTTGATGCCCCCCAGCAGGATCAGCAGGAAACCGGGCAGCACATAGGCGTAGTTGTAGGCGTCATAGGCGGCACCCACCCCGAAGGCGGCGGCGATCACCTGCTGGCGCAGCAGGCCCGCCACCTTGCTCAGGGCGGTGGCCACGGCCACGATCAGGGCGATGCGGCGCAGCGAGCGGCCGCCGCCGCCCTCGCCGGAAGCTTCCGGCTGCGATGGGGCCGCAACAGGTTCCTGAGGGGCGGTCTGCTCTGAAGTCTCCATCCGCTGCCGGGCCGCCCGATCGAGCCCGGATTCTTGCCTGTCGCCGGCGCTGCGCCAGCGGCGCGGAGCTTCGGGTGGCGGAGCGGGTCGCGTGCACTGGGTGAGCGCTGGGCCGCGTGCAACCGTGATGCAGGGTCGCGTGCAACCGTCTGCGCTGGGTCGCGTGCAACCGTGGCGCCTGGCCCTCTGCCGTTCCCCATGTCGGCTCCTGATCCTGCGGCGGCAGCCGTGCCAGCCCCGCAGACCTCGCAGCCCGTCTGGCCCCTGGCCGATCTGCGCGAGGGGGTGTTGCTGAAGCGTTACAAGCGCTTCCTGGCCGATGTGCGCATCGACAGCGGCAAGGAGGTCACCGCCCACTGCCCCAACACCGGCCCGATGACCGGCGTGCTGCGGCCGGGCGGCCGGGTGCGCCTACGCCATGACCCCTCCCCGAGCCGCAAGCTCGCCTGGACCTGGGAGCAGGCCGAGGTGCCGGGCACAGGCGGCACGCCGGTGTGGGTGGGGGTGAACACGGCGCTGCCCAACCGGCTGGTGCGGGCCACGATCGAGGCGGGCTGCCTGGAACCCTGGCTGGGAGCGATCGCTGCGATCCGGGCCGAAGTGCCCTACGGCGAGGGGCGCCGCAGCCGCATCGACCTGCTGCTCACCCCGGCGGCCGGGGCGCCGGACCCGCGCCCGATCTACGTGGAGGTGAAGAACACCACCTGGAGCGACGGCGATCTGGCCCTGTTCCCCGACACGGTCACCGAGCGGGGCCAGAAGCATCTGCGCGAGCTCACCGCCCTGCTGCCCGAGGCCCGGGCGGTGCTGCTGCCCTGCCTGGCCCGCGCCGATGTGACGCGCTTCGCGCCGGGTGATGCGGCTGACCCGCGCTACGGCGAGCTGTTCCGCCAGGCCCTTGCCGCGGGGGTGGAGGTGCTGCCCTGCCGCTACGCCTTCAGCGCCGAGGCGGTGCACTGGCAGGGGCTGGCGACGGTGGAGGCGAGTCAGCCCTGAGCCGGCCCCCATAGAGTCGTTGTTCCCGCAGCCCGTGCCGTCGTGGATACCCGCGCCTTCAAGCGATCCCTGCATCACTCGGAGCGCTACAACCGCCGCGGCTTCGGCCTGGGTGAGGAGGTGGCCGGCAGCCTGCAGACGGCGTATCAGAGCGATCTGATCGCCAGCCTGCGCACCAACGGCCACGAACTGCGCGAAGGCCGCCTGACGGTGCGGCTGGCCGAGGCGTTCGGCTTCTGCTGGGGCGTGGAGCGGGCGGTGGCGATGGCCTACGAAACACGCCGCCACTACCCGAGCGAGCGCATCTGGATCACCAATGAGATCATCCACAACCCCTCGGTGAACGATCACCTGCGGGCGATGGATGTGCAGTTCATCGCCGTCGAGGATGGCGTCAAGGACTTCTCGGAGGTGGGCACCGGCGATGTGGTGATCCTGCCGGCCTTCGGCGCCACGGTGCAGGAGATGCAGCTGCTCAACGAGCGCGGCTGCCACATCGTGGACACCACCTGTCCCTGGGTCTCCAAGGTCTGGAACACCGTGGAGAAGCACAAGAAGCACGCCTTCACCTCGATCATTCACGGCAAGGTGAAGCATGAGGAGACGCTCGCCACCAGCTCCTTCGCCGGCACCTACCTGGTGGTGCTCGATCTGGCGGAGGCCCAGATGGTCTGCGACTACATCCTCGGCAAGGGCGATCGCGACACGTTCATGGCCCATTTCGAGCGGGCCTGCTCCCCCGGGTTCGACCCCGATCGCGACCTGATCCGTCTGGGGGTGGCCAACCAGACGACGATGCTCAAGAGCGAGACGGAGGAGATCGGCCGCCTGTTCGAGCGGACGCTGC
>JBJTQH010000051.1:0-21226 GCA_046075505.1 Cyanobium sp.
TCAATCGGGGCGACAGGATTCGAACCTGCGACCTAGTGCTCCCAAAGCACCCGCGCTACCAAGCTGCGCCACGCCCCGTGGATTGTCATTCCGATCACGGTGGTGTGCCTGATGCTGATCCAGAGGAAACCTGAATGATCAGACCACTGATCCGAAAGGGAAGACGATTTGGAATGACACAACCAAAATCGTGTCAACCAATGGCTCGGGCGAGACTTGAACTCGCGACCTTGGGGTTATGAATCCCATGCTCTAACCAGCTGAGCTACCGAGCCGTGAAACCACATCCTACAGGATCGAGGTGCCAGCCCCCCGGCGCGGGCATTGTGCCGGGGGGGCTGGGGGCGGTGAAGTTGCGGCTCAGGCCTGGGGTTGGAGCACGTTGAGGGGGTTGAGGGCCGTCCGGCCAGGGGTGCGGATCTCGAAGTGCAGATGGGGACCGGTGCTGCGACCGGTGCTGCCCATTTCGCTGATCTGTTGTCCCTGTTTCACCTCCTCTCCCTCCTTCACCAGCAGTCGGCTGTTGTGGGCATAGAGGGAGATGTGGCCATCGGGGTGGGTGAGTTCCACCAGATAGCCATAGCCGCCGTCGTCCCAGCCGGCGAAGGTGACCCTGCCGTCCTGAATGGCCTGGATCGGGGTGCCGACGCTGTTGGCGATGTCGATGCCCTTGTGCATGCGCCCCCAGCGCCAGCCGAAGCCGGAGGTGAGCACCCCTTTAGCCGGCCAGACATAGCTGGTGGCGCCAGGTCCGGGGAAGGGAGAAGGCGACTCGCCCTGGGGATCCGGGAACGCATCGAGGCCGGTGGCTCCGGGGGCGTTGAGGGCCTGCAGGTCGCGGGCGGGGATCTGCGGAGCCTCCAGGCTCAGCCGCACCCGATCCCCGGAAACAAGCGGACGGTTGCGCAGCTCGGGATTGAGGGAGAGCAGCTCCTGTTCCGTCAGGCCATGGCGCGTGGCGATCGCCGCCAGGGTGTCGCCCATCCCGACACGGGCAATCAGGGGATGGACCGGTGGATCGGTCCTTTCCGAGCGCAGATCGATCGCAATGCTGAGACGACTGGAGCTCACCTGCTGCGACGGCAGCGCCAGCCACTCACCCTTGATGAAGCGGTGATCCTCATTGACGCCATTCAGGCGTGCCAGGCGGGTTTCATCCACGCCCAGCTTCAAAGACAGCTCCTCGATGCTCACCGCTGAACGGACCGAGAACCAGGATGCCTGCTCACCCGAGGCGCTGCTGGCCAGCAGTTCAGCTGATGCGGGCCCTCTGTTGCCATCAGCGACGGCAGACAGGACGGGTCCGAGTGCTGGTGCAACCAGCAGCAGGGAGAGGATCCAGGAGGAAGGCTTCATGCAGTGCGTCACCCATACGTCAAGACCCTTTGGAGAAGCCGACATCCTCGGGTCGCGCAGACAGTAACGCGTGGAACCTCTGGGATCAAGGGTGAGGGACTCCCCCTCTGGCTGTTGCGCCACCGCCACCGCCGGCATCCGGCGGCGGCCCTGCCGCCAGGATCCCTATCGCTCCAGGCGATCTCAGTTGTCGGAGTGCCTCGAACAGCACCACTGCAACAGCCACCGAGAGATTCAGGCTGCGGACCCCTGCCCCCGTGCTGCCGCGCCCGCTCCCGAGCGGCATCGGAATGGTGAGGCAGGCATCGGCTCCGGCCGTCACCGCCTCCGGCAGTCCATCGCTCTCGCGACCGAACAGCAACCAGTCATCGTCGCGGAAGGCGAAATCCCAGATGCCGTGCTCCGCCCGGGCGCTCAGGGCCACCCGCCTGCCCCCCTGCCTTCGGCAATGCCCCTCGAAGGCCGCCAGATCCCCATGGCGATGCAGGTCCACCAGCGGCCAGTAATCCAGTCCTGCCCGGCGCAGCTGCCGATCGCTGATCTCAAAGCCCAGCGGCTCCACCAGATGCAGCGGCGTTCCGGTGGCCGCACAGCTGCGCGCCACATTGCCCGTATTGGGAGGGATCTCGGGATGGACCAGCACAATCCTGGGCATCAGGCTTCATCCGCCGGCACAGGCTCCGCCAACCGCTGCAGATCGAGGGCACGGCCGGCCACCACCAGCCAGGCGGCCTCGGCCTCGGCCATCAGCTGCCTCTGCAGCGCTGCCACCCGCCGGCGGAAGCGATCGCCGGCGGCGGTGTGCGGCACCACTCCCCAGCCCACCTCCTCCACCACCAGCAGCAGCGGTGCCCTGCAGTCCCGGATCGCGACCTGCAGCTGCTGGCACTGCTCCAGCCATGGCGTCTGTTCGCAGTCCAGCCAGGCCGCCACCCAGGTGCCGAGCGAATCGATCAGGCCGAGCTGATCGGGTTGCAACCGCAGCAAAGCCGGCGCCAGATCACCTCCCACTTCCTGCAGACCCCAGGCGGGCGGCCGGCGGCGGCGATGCCGCTCCAGGCGCTGCTGCCAGTCGGCATCCCCTGGGCACTGGGGACCGGTGGCCAGATAGATCACCTGGCGATCGCTGCGGCTGGCCAGATGCTCAGCCCAGCGGCTCTTGCCGCCGCCGGAGGGTCCGCAGACAAGAGTCAGCACAGGCGCCTCCGCGGTTGTGGCCCGGGGCCATCGACAGCTTGATCACGCTGGGGTGGCGTCAGCGGCAGGGTCCGAGCGGCGACGACAAGGCGGCCACCGGGGCTCTGAGCCGCTGGTCTGAGCCACACCAGCTCCATGGCACGGGATCCTGAGGCAGCGGCGGGTCCGGCTGCAGCGCCACCGTTCCACTGCGGCTCCGGGCCGCCGGGCCGCCGCTCCAGCGCCCGACCGACCCGGGGGCGCACCCGCGTGATGCAGCTGCTGCAGCGATGCACGCCCGGCCCGCGATGCCAGACCGGCGTCACCGCCGCGGTTGATGGGCGGTTCATGCTCAGCCGCCTCCGTTCATGTTGCGCAGGGTCGCCACCGAGGAGGGCGAAACGCGATTGAGATAACGGAAAATCCAGTATTTAAAGATCGTCGCCAGTACCACCGGGAAGGTGGCGATGAACAGCATGATGAAGTTCTCCCGCGGTGGCAGCCCCAGATGGTGGGCGACACCATCGAGCAGCACCGTCCAGCCTTCTGGGCTGTGGAATCCCACAAAGATATCGGTGAACAGGATGATCGCAAACGCCTTAGCACTATCGCTCAGGCCATACACCAGTTCATCGATGAAGCCGCGCAGCACCTGCAGATCGCGCTGCCCGAAGAAGGCCACCAGCAGGAAACCGATCAACCCGAAACCATCGGCGAGCACATTCTTGACCGCATGGGTGCTCTCCTGCTCCGCCTCATCCTGCAGCTGATGGGCCCGTTCATTGAGCAGTTTCTGCATCTCCTCGCGGTTGGGCAGAGGCTCATCGCGCAACAGCGCTTCAAATTCAATTTCGGCCTGATAGATGCGCAGCTTCTGCACCGCCTTTTCTTCCAGCTGCGGGCGCGGGTAGCTCACGAATGGATGATCGGGTGAGAGGCGATCCACCAGCGGCGCCACCACGTAGGTGTGGCTGAACTGCTGCATCAGGATCGGCACCAGAATCAGCAGCAGCAGGATCCGCAGTGACACCAGCGTCGAATCGCGCCGGCGCCGGAAGCCGGCCACCACGCTCGCCTCCGCCTCCGGATCCAGCTGGCGGCGCACCTGGTCCACCACCCCCAGCAGGGTGCGGGGCAGCACCTCCGGCGTGCGGCTGATGCTCGGCAACTCGCGGCGGCGCTCGTCGTAGCGGCCGGCCACCGCCTCCACCAGCTGGATCTGACGCAGCTCCTGACCGGAGAGCTCCTGGCGGTAGGGCTGCAGCTGCTCCAGGGTCTGCCGACACACCTGCAGGGCCGCCCGGAAGCGCCGCAGCAGCTGGGCCTGCATGCCGCGCGGCAGGCTCAGCTCCAGCTCCGGTCGCACCGGTCGATCGTTGTAGTGCTCCAGTTCGATGCTCTGGATCAGCAGGGCTGCCTCATAGCCGCGCTCGAGCTGATGGCTGAGATCCAGGGATCGGGCCTTCCCGAAGGCCCCCATCCAGTCGGTCAGTCCCATGAGCGGCGGCAGCGGAAAGAGGGGCGGAGCGTCAGCGGGAGAAGACCCACCAGGTGAGCATCGGCACCACCGAGCCCAGCACCAGCAGCACCACCACCCAGGTGAGGGCATTGCTGCTGCGGGTCTCCTCGGCGGTGGGGATGTTGGTCACCGGCACGGCGGCCTCAACCACAACCGGTTCACCGGGATCCTCTCCACCCTCCAGCACCGTGCGCAGGCGGGTGAGCGCATCAAGACTGGCCTGGCGGTAGCGGTCGCCCTGGCGCAGCGGCTGGGCCAAGGTGGTACGGGCGGTGCTGTTGAGCAGACTTTGCGGCAACTGCCGCTCCAGGGAGCCGCTGGCCACGATCGCCGTGCCCTTGTTCTGGGTGTCGATCAGCAGCAGCAGCCGCGCCTGGTCCGCGCCGCTGCCCTTAGCCGGGCTCCAGCGTTGCAGCAACGCCTCCCCCAGCTGGCTGAGATCAAGGCCGTAATCGAGGCGGCTCACCGTGATCAGGCGCGCATCGACCCGATCCTGGGCCAGGGCCTGGAGCTGGCCTTCGATCTCGGCGCGGCTGGCCCGGCTCAGCACATCAGCGCTGTCGAGCACCTGCTCGGCTGGTGCCTGCGCCGGCAGATCGGCAACCGCCAGGGCCTGGGCCGGCAGCACCGGAGCCGCCACGGCCAGCAGCAGGGCCAGCAGCAGCGGCAACAGGCGCCGCAGCGATCGCCAGGGTCCCGCCGCCGCCGGCCCCCGCTGGAGCCCCGCAGATCGATCGGCTGGCTGGAAATCCAGAGCGTTCAGAGGCTGAATTCGGAAGGCCTGAGCTCTGGGGGGTTGGGCTGCTGGCACGGCAGGGCTTCTCTCTGGGGCCAGTCTGCCTTCAGGTCGCCAGGCTGTCGCGGTTGAGCAGGGCGATCACCTCCAGAATCTGGGCGGAACGCTCCGCCGGCAAGGCGCTGTTCTGCGCCAGGAAGGTCAGCATCTGTTGCTCCTCCTCCCGCACGATCCGGTCGCAATGCACCAGCTGGGCGGCCATCGCCAGTCCGGTCTCCTGCTGCTCGGCCGTGAGCTGCGGCAGCGCTTTCTCCAGCAGCCCCCGCCAGCCCTGGCGGCGCAGATCAGCCAGCAGCGCATCGAACATCGCTCCCATGCTCTCCTCACTGAGCTGGCGGTAAGGCGTGCGGTCCTGCAGCTGCTGCCGCAGGCTGTGGGCTTCCTCCCGATCCAGGGATCCGTCGCAGGCGACGGCGACGAGAGCAAGGGCGGCGAAGGCCTCGGCAGGGGTCATGGGCTCCAGGCTGATCGGTGCCCATTGCAGCATCCAGGCATCGTCCAGCACCCCCGCTGTCACTGGGTGAGGTCCTGGCGCCTGTGGGGCAGACCGCTGGCCCGGGGAGCAGCGCACTCCGGCATCCTGAAGCCGCCGCCCCGCTCTTCACCCTTGCCATGGCCCTGCCGGTTCCCGCCCGCATCCCTCTGGTGGCGGGGGGTCTGGGGCTTGCCCTCACCGTGCTCAACCAGCTCACCGCCGGTCAGGCCGACCCCTCGCTGCAGCGGGCCGGGGTGCTCGCCAGCATCCTGGCGGTGGTGCTGATGCTGGTGGGCTTGCTCTGGAGCCGCATCACCCCCGAGCAGGCCGAGCGCGCCCCGCTGCAGGGCCAGGAGGGGCTGCGACTGGCCCCGGAACTGAACGATGGGCTGCAGCGGGAGCTGGCCTGGGGCAGTGCCCTGCTGCTCACCGCCACGCCGGCGGCCTGTCTGCTGCTGCTCTGGCGCGGCCAGGTGCTGCTGCGCCGCGGTCTGCTGCCAGCCTCCCTGCCCGCTGCCGTCTCCGATCGTGGGGTGACCGGCGCGATCGGCAGGCGGGCTCTCGAGAGCGGCAAAGCGATCTCCCTGGTGGATCTGCGGCTTTATCCCGGTCGTGATGAATTCGAGGCGCTGTTGCCGGCCCTGCCCTCGGTGGTGGTGCAACCCTTCGGCGGGCAGGGCCTGCTGCTGCTGGGGGGCTGGTCGGCCCGCTGCTTCAGCCGCAGCGATCTGATCTGGATCGAGGGTTGGAGCCAGCGGCTCACAGTCGAATGGGCTCCGGCGCTCGACGCTGCCGCGGCGGCGGTGGCGGAGCGGCAGCACGGCGAGGCACCACCAGCCGGCTGATCACCCGCCCGCCCGGGTTGGTGAGGGTCAGCGCCCCCTGGGGTCCGAGTCGGCCCACGAGTCGGCTGCCGCGCGTCAGCTGCTGCTGAGCCTGACGGCGCAGTTCCACCGCACCCTTGGCTTCGACCTGCTGGGTGCTCCAGTTCCAGCTGCAGGAGTCGGCGCGCAGGGCATCGCCGCGTTGCAGCAGGCGGCAGCCGATCGGGATCGAGACCCGCTGCTGGCTCTCCTCCACCCGGAAGCCCTCGCCGCTGGCCTGCAGATCGCCACGCATCCCCAGGAACGGCAGGGTGCTGTCGGCCGTGCGCTGGGCCAGATCGAGGCGCACATCACCGGCCTGCAGCCGCGACCGTTCCACCGGGTCCTGCCACTGCACCGGTCCGCGCAGCCAGTAGATCTCCCGGCGGGTGTCCCCATCGAGCGAGGCGGCGATCAGGCTCTGCAGCGGCTGAGAAGCCGGCCGCCCCGGCACACGCCGCGCTGCCTGCACCGGTCCGCGGGCCTGCAGCCGCCCCCGCCGCGGCGACCAGTCGACCTCGCGGGCCACCATCACCGTCTCGGGTTGCTCGCGGCGCTGCTGCCGCAACGGATCGATGCGTTGCTCCCAGCGCAGCAACCGCGGCTCGCCGCGCAGCTGCAGCTGGTCCTGATCAAAGCGGAAGCTGGCCCGCCGGGCGCGCAGCAGGCTGTAGGCCTCGCTCACCTCCGGATAGCGGTCGATCTCCAGCAGGTTCTGCCGCGTCAGCCAGCGGGCCCGCAGGGCGCGGATCAACAGCGGTCGGGCCCCAAGCTGCTCCACCCGGATGCCTCCTTCCAGCAGCACCACCTCGCCATCGTTGAGCACCGTGCCACTGGCGGCCTGGAGCCGGTAGCTGGGCTTGCCCGCCGCATAGATCGTGCCCTCCGGCCGCTCCGCCTGGGCCACCTGGCGGCGCAGGTCGTAGCGGGCCTCCGGGCTGGTGAGGCGCCAGGTGGGCCGGCCCCCCATGTCCTGCTGACGCAGATCGAGGGTGCGGAACACAAAGGGCGGAGCAGCACTGTCGCCGCTGCGGTCGCCCTTGTCGCTGCGGCAGCCGCTGAACAGGGGCAGCGCGATCGTGCCCACCAGCAGCAGCCCCGCTGACCGCAAGGACCAGCCACCCGGGTTCAGGCCCGAGCAGCCGGTGGGATGCCGCAAGGCCGGCAGCACCTTGCGGGGCAGGCGAGCCGGCCTCATAGGGGAGCGTCCAGCTCGAGGCGCTGCATCACCGGGCTTGGTTCGCTCAGGATCCGGCCACAGGGCAGCAGGCCCCAGCGCAGGGCACGGCACCAGGGCGAGTCGGCTGCAGCACCACGGTCAGGGTCACCAACGCCACCGCTCGAGCCGTGCTGATCCTGCGCCTGCGACGCCGGGCGGCCGCTGTCGAAGGGCGGCTCGCCCAGCTGGCTGAGGATGCGGCCGCTGAGATCGGGCAGCAGCGGCGCCAGCAGCACCCCCAGCCAGCGGCAGGTTTCGAGCACGGCATAGAGATCGGCGGCCACCGTCTCCGCCTGACCCTCCTGCTTCATTAACTTCCAGGGGGCTCGTTCGTTCAGGTAGCCATTGGCCTCCCCCGCCAGCTGCAGCACGGTTTCGCAGGCGGTGCGGAACTCAAAGCGCTCAAACGCCTCGGTGTAGGGCGCCAGGGCCGAGAGACAGCGTTGGGCCAGGGGATGGTCGGGCTCGGCGGCCAGCGCGGCGGGAGGCACCGCTTCGCTGAACCACTTGCGCGCCATCGAAGCGGTGCGATTGAGCAGGTTGCCGATCGTGTTGGCCAGATCGTTGTTGACCAGATCCTGAAAACGCTGCTGCTGGAAATCACCGTCCTCCCCGAAGGGAATATCGCGCAGCAGATACCAGCGCACCGCATCGGCGCCGCAGCGCTCCAACAACAGCTCCGGATCCAGCACATTGCCGAGCGATTTGCCCATCTTCTGGCCTTCGCGGGTGAGGAAGCCATGGCCGAACACCCGCTGCGGCAGGGGCAGCCCGGCCGAGAGCAGCATCGCCGGCCAGTAGACGGCGTGAAAGCGCAGGATGTCCTTGCCGATCACATGCACAGCGGCCGGCCAGCCGCGGGCCAAGGCCGTGTCCAGATCCGCCGCATCGCCCTCCTCGAGCAGGGCGGTGAGGTAACCGAGCAACGCATCGAACCACACATAGAACGTGTGGCCGTCGTGACCCGGCACCGGAATTCCCCAGGGGAGATGGATGCGGGAGATTGAGAAGTCACGCAGACCCTGCCGCACGAAATTCTCCACCTCATGGCGGCGGCTGGCCGGCTCCACGAACCCCGGGCGGTTGATCAGCTCCTCGATCGCCTGCTGATAGCGCGACAGGCGGAAGAACAGATTGATCTCATCGCGCCACTCCAGCGGCCGCCGGTGGATCGGACAGTCCGGATCCTGGGCTTCATGGGGGTCGTCCTTGAATTCCTCACAGGCCACGCAGTACCAGCCCTGCTGGCGGCCTTCGACGATGTCACCGCTGGCTTCAACGCGGGCATAGAACTGCTCGACGATGCGGCGATGGCGCGGATCGGTGGTACGGATGAGGCGATCGTGGCTGATCTGCCAGCGCTGCCACAGCTCGCTGTACTGGGCGCTGACGCCATCGCAGTGGCGCTGCGGCGTCAGTCCGGCCGCCTCGGCGGTGCGCTGAATCTTCTGGCCGTGCTCATCGCAACCGGTGATGAACAGCACCGGCTCACCCCTGAGCCGCTGGAACCGGGCCAGGGCATCGCAGGCCAGGGTGGTGTAGGCACTCCCCAGGTGCGGCCTGTCGTTGACGTAATAGAGCGGGGTGGTGAGCGTGTAGGTCATCGCCGGGATCCTACGCAGCCCCTCCGGGGCGCCCGATCGCCTGGCAGCCTCAGGCCAGTCCCGCGCTCCGATCGCCATGGCCCCGCGCTGCGAGTCCGTTCCGGTGCTGGTCTGGGGCGGTGGAAGCGGCGGAGTGGCGGCCGCGATCCAGGCCGCCCGCAGCGGCGCCCGCACCCTGCTGCTCACCCCCGGTGCCTGGCTGGGGGGCATGGTGAGCGCCGCCGGGGTGTGCTGCCCCGATGGCCATGAACTCACCCCCTGGCAGACCGGATTGTGGGGTGCCCTGCTGCGGGCCCTGGCGACCGCGGAGCCCGAAGGGCTCGATCACAACTGGGTGAGCTGCTTCGGGTATCGACCCACCACGGCCGAGGCGATCCTGCAGGGCTGGGTGCGGCAGCTGCCGACTCTGGAGTGGTGGTCCGGCGTTCGCCTGCTGGCGGTGGAGCGCCGCGCTCGACAGCTCACCGGCGTCACCGTGCTCCATGCCGGTGAAACGGTGCAGCTGGCGCCGCAGGTGGTGATCGACGGCAGCGACCGCGGTGATCTGCTGCCCCTGGCTGCGGTGCCCTACCGGCTGGGCTGGGAACCGCAGGAACGCTGGGGGGAACCGAGTGCACCACCGCGCGCGCGCCTGGAAGGCGAGTCCTTCTTCGCCGATCAGCCGGTGCAATCCCCCACCTGGGTGGTGATCGGCCAGCTGGCCCGCGACCGCTGGCATGCCGATCCGACCCCACAAGACCCCCCCGCCAGCGAGGCGACGGCAGCAGCGCTGCCGGCCCCGTTCGAGCAGGCCTGCAGCCGCTTCGGGCTGGAGCGCACGATCAGCTACGGCCGCCTGCCCGGTGGTCTGGTGATGCTGAACTGGCCGCTGCACGGCAACGACTGGCATCAGGGCCTGCAGCGGGCCTTCCGCAACGATGCGGGTGCCGAGGCGGAGCTGGCGGAGCAGATGCAGCAGCACAGCCTGGCCTTCGCGGCCGCCCTGGGCGAAGCCAGCGGCGGCTGGCTGCAGCTGTCTCAGACCGCCTTCCCTGCCGATTGCGGCGCTGCGGCCCCCTGGTTGGCCCTGATGCCCTACTGGCGTGAGGGGCGCCGCCTGGTGGGGCAGAACGTGGTGATCGAAACCGATCTGCTGCCCCAGGGCCCGGGAGAGGCGATCGGTCCGCTTCCTTGCGATGCCAGCGGTCGCCTCAGCTCGATCGCCGTGGGCACCTATGCCAACGACCACCACTACCCCGGACCCGACTGGCCCCTGGCGCCCAAGAGCTGCCGTTGGGGCGGCCGCTGGAGCGGCACCCCCTTCTGCATTCCCTACGGCGCTCTGGTGAGCGAGGCGGTCGACAACCTGCTGGCGGCCGACAAGGCGTTCAGCACCAGCCACATGGCCAATGGCGCCACCCGCCTGCAGCCGCTGATCCTGAATATCGGCCAGGCGGCCGGCGCGGCGGCGGCCCTGGCGCTGGAGCTGGCCGTGCCCCCCGGCGTGCTGCCACTGCAGCGGCTGCAGGAGGCGCTGCTGCACGACCCCCAGGCTCCGGCGGCCGTGGTACCCCTGTGGGACACCCCCTGGCATCACCCGCGCTGGCGGCAGCGGCAACTGGCGGTGCTGGCGGATCCCTCCCGGATCGGCCTCGATGGCCGCTGGCAGGGCGACGGAGACGATCCGGCCGCTCCGGCCCCCGCCGGTGAGCGATCGGCCCCGCCGGAACCCGGAGAACGCCTCTGGCAGGGGCAGCTGCAGCCCGATCGCCAGGGTGGCTTCCTGCTGGCGCTGGCGCCCGGCGATCCGGTGGCAGCAATGAGCGGCCGCAGCCTCTGGCCGCTGATCACCCTGGAGCCCGGTCTGCATCAGTGGCTGCACCGGCAGGAGGGACCTCGCCCTGTGCGCCTGCTCGGAACCGCCAACCCCTGGGGGCCCTGGCTGCGCCTGTCGCGGCTGCTGGACGCCTGAGGCGACACCGGAACAGGCCGCTGGAGCGGACTCTCAGCTTGCCGAGGCCACCAGCTTCAGCTGATCCCGCAGCGGATCCACCTGCTGCACCCGCAGCAGCAGCTCCTCGCCCGGTTGAGCCTTCTGGGGACACTCCGCCGCCAGATCCATCGCCAGGTCCTCGATCCGCACCAGCCCCAGACGGTCCTGCGGCCGCAGCCAGCGCAGGAATACCGCCCGCCACTGGCCGCTGTGCTGGGCTGCGAACCACACCTGCTGCCAGTGGCGCTGATCCTCACGGCTGATGCCGAGGCCTTCGCGCACC
Organism: Cyanobium sp.; assembly: GCA_046075505.1. Taxonomy (GTDB): domain Bacteria; phylum Cyanobacteriota; class Cyanobacteriia; order PCC-6307; family Cyanobiaceae; genus Cyanobium. Next base: position 11,264 of record JBJTQH010000051.1, read on the forward strand.
GCCGCGTCGAACTGCTCGAGCAACGCCTGCAGCTCCGGCTCATCGAGCGTGGCTTCGCCGGCCAGGTGGGCTCCGATCTGTCGCTGCACCACCAGATCGCCGTAGCGGCGGATCGGAGAGGTGGCCTGGGCATAGGCCTCCAGAGCGAGGCTGAAATGGGCCGCCGGCCGGCTGCCGACGATGCCGCGGCTCAGACAGCGTTTGATCGCGGCAAAGCGCACCGCTCCAGGCGGCAGCCCCTCCAGTTCGGCCGGGGAAGGCAGCTCGGCCGGCAGCTGACTGCGGAACGGCAGGGCCAGTTCATGGCTGGCGCCATAGCGGGCCGCCACGGCCCCGGCCAGGATCATCGCCTCGGCCACCAGATGGCGCGAGGGGCAGGGTTCCGTGATCTCCAGCACCGGTTCTCCCTGGCGGCTGCGGATCCGTCCTTCGGGCAGGTCCATCAGCAGGGCACCGCGAGCCACCCGCCAGCGGCGGCGGCGTTGCAGCAGCTGATCCATCTCCACCAGATCGCTTTCCTGGGGGGGGGCCAGCTCGAGCAGCTCATCGGCATCGCTGTAGCTGAGCCGATAGGTGGGCTGCACCCAGCTGCGCACCAGACCGCAGTCGCGGATCTCCCCCTCCTCATCCAGCTCCACCCAGGTGCTCCAGGCGGCGCTGCGCACCCCGGCCCGCAGGCTGAAGGGACCGGTGGAGAGCACCTCGGGGAACATCGGCAGGGTGCCGCTGGCCAGATAGAGGCTGCTGCCGCGCCGGCGTGCCTCCAGATCGAGGGGGGAACCGGCGGCCACCAGCCGGCCCGGATCGGCCACATGGATCCAGAGCCGCAGGCCGCCGTCCGGGAGGCGCTCCAGCGCCAGGCCGTCGTCGATGTCGCGGGTGTCGTCGTCGTCGATCGTGACGCAGCGCTGACCGGTGAGATCGCGGCGCCCCTCATCGCCCGCACAGCTCTGCTCGCTGAGGGCCAGCAGCCGTTCCGCCTCGGCCAGATGCTCGGCGCTGAAGCCGCTGCTCCAGGTGGTGCCGGTGAGCGACACCAGGTGGTGGGGATCCCACAACCCCAGATCCACCAGCAGATGGCGCACCTCGCCCCGGTCGCGGCCAAGGCGCAGGGCCACGAGGCTGTGGCGCAGGGGGTCGGGCAGTTCCTCCAGCTCCAGGTGACCGGCGGCGAGCTCCTGCAGCTGCTCCAGCCGCTGCCGCTGCTCGGCTGGCAGAGCCTCGGGCTGCACAGGGCGGCGCTGGCGCAACAGATCCTGCCAGGCCTGTTCCCGTTGCTCCACAAGAACCTTGCGTCGCCGCTCGCGCCGCAGACCCTGGAGATCGCTGAGCCGTCGCGCCTGAATCTCGCCCTGGCGCAGGCGGAACCAGAGCTGGCCGCCCACCAGCTCCAGCCAGCAGGCAGCCAGTTGCTCGGGTCGGGTGCCGCCGCAGACCAGATCGGTGAAGGCCTCGAGATCGAGACTCTCGTCGGACTCGAGCAGCAACAGCCAGGCCTCACCCCAGGAGCGCAGGCTGGGGCGCGCGGCCTGGAGCGCTTCGGCCGTGAACGGCCATGGCGAAGCCCCCAGCCGCTGGGGAGGATCCTCACCAGCGGGCAGGGGGCGCAGCAGCTCCAGCAGGCGCTGGGGCAGAACAGCCGCTTTGGCCTCAAAGCCGATCTTCAGACGGGCCTTGCTGCCCTGAATCGCCTCGATGACGGCGAGCTGGGGGCCACGGGGCTCCAGGACACCGACGAGGTCGCCGTTGTGGAACGCCGCGGCAGCCAGGGGATCAGCCCTCGGGATTCACGAACGGCAGCAGCGCCACGATGCGGGCACGCTTGACCGCATTGGTGAGATCGCGCTGCTGCTTGGCGGTGAGGCCAGTGAGACGACGGGGAAGAATCTTGCCGCGCTCGGTGATGAACTTCTTGAGCAGATCGACATCCTTGTAGTCGATCGGATCGCCGGGCTTGATCGGGGAAAGGCGCTTCTTGAAGAAGGAACTGGACATGGAAGGGAAAGAACGCTGGAACGGCGTGCCCCCCGGAGCAGGGTCCGGGACGGCAGGCTCAGATAAGGGAAGGAGTCAGATCAGGGAAGGAGACGGTCTCAGAACACGGAGACGGCGTCGCAGGGAGGGGACGTGGCCGGGGATGGACCGGCCGCACCGCTCACTTGATCTCCTTGTGGGTCGTGGAGCTGTTGCAGTGCTTGCAGAACTTCTTCAGTTCCAGCCGTTCGGTGGTGTTGCGGCGATTCTTCTGGGTGGTGTAACGGGACACCCCAGCAGATCGCTTGGCGGGGTTGGACCGGCATTCGGTGCACTCAAGAGTGATCACGATCCGGACGCCCTTGTTCTTGGCCATGGAGTGATGGGTGGAAGGACGTTGCGCCGCGTGCGCGAAACGAGTTGATCCTGCACCTTACCTCCTGGCCTTCCCGCTTTCCTGCAATCAGCTGCGGGGTCGCTCCCTAGGATCCCGTCTTCGTTGTGCAACGCCTCGATGAGGGTCTCACTGCAGTGGCTGCGGGAGCTTGTGCAGGTGGATCCCGCTCTGCTGGAGCCCGATCACCTGGCCGAGCGGCTGTCGATCGCCGGCTTTGAAGTGGAGGAGATCGAGGACCTCTCCGCCCGGGCCCGCGGCGTGGTGGTGGGCTGGGTGGAGCGGCGCGACCCCCACCCCGCCGCCGACAAGCTCAGTGTCTGCACCGTGCAGGTGGGGGCGGCCGAACCGCTGCAGATCGTCTGCGGTGCCGCCAATGTGCGCGCTGGCATTCATGTGCCCGTCGCCCTGGTGGGGGCCACCCTGCCGGCTGTGGGGCTGACGATCAAACCCGCCGAACTGCGGGGCGTGGCCAGCAGCGGCATGATCTGCTCGCTCCAGGAGCTGGGCCTGGCCGACACCAGCAGCGGCATCGCCATCCTTGACGAACTGCTCGAGGCGGTGCCGGCTGTGGGGGAGCCGATCGGACCGGCCCTGGGCCTCGACGATCAGGTGCTCGAGCTGGCGATCACCGCCAACCGCCCCGACGGGCTCTCGATGCGGGGCATCGCCCGCGAGGTGGCGGCCCTGTGTGGCGGCGGCACCCGCATCCCCACCGCTCCCGAGGCCGCCCCGGCCCAGCCCCTGGTGGTGGCGGCCGCCGATCGGCAGGCGATCGAGGCGGGCGGGCTGTTCAGCCTCACTGTTCTTGAGGGCCTGAAGGTGGGGCCCTCGCCGCGCTGGCTGCAGGAACGGCTGGAAAAGGCCGGCATGCGCCCGATCAACAACGTGGTCGATATCACCAACCTGGTGATGCTCGAGACCGGCCAGCCCCTGCATGCTTTCGACCGGGAGCGCCTGGCCGGCCGCGACGGCGGTGAAGCTGGCCCTGGCCGCCTCGGTCTGCGCCAGGCGCGCCCAGGCGAGGAACTCACCACCCTCGATGGCGAACGGCGCCTCCTTGGCGACGACGCGCTGGTGGTCACCCATGCCGATCGCCCCATTGCCCTGGCCGGCGTGATGGGTGGTCTGGAGGATGCGGTGAACGAGGACACCACCGCGATCTGGCTGGAGGCAGCCGTCTTCTCCGCCGCCGCCGTGCGCCGCTCCGCCCGCAGTGTCGGGCTGCGCAGCGAGGCCAGCAGCCGCTTCGAGAAGGGCCTGCCGACCCAGGTCACCCTGGCGGCGAGCGACCGTGCGGTGGCGCTGCTGCAGGAGCTGGCCGGCGCTCGCGTCGTCGGCCGCTGGCTGCACCGCCGGGCCGGCGAGGAGAGCGCCCCGCTGGCCCTGCGCCGCGATGCCCTGCACAACCTGCTCGGCCCGGTGCTGGTGGATGGCGAAGAGCAGGACCTCGAGGACGAACGCATCACCGCCACCCTCGAGGCCCTCGGCTGCCGGCTGGAGCCCGGCGAAGAGGGCTGGCTGGTGCAGGTGCCGCCGGAGCGGGCGGTGGATCTGCGCCGCGAGGTGGATCTGATCGAGGAGGTGGCCCGTCTGATCGGCTACGACCGCTTCGCAGCCCATCTGCCCGATCCCCTGGTGCCCGGTGGCCTGACGCCCGAGCAGCAGGCCGAACGGATGCTGCGGCGCGGCCTCAGTGCCGCCGGACTGCAGGAATGCTGCTCTCTGTCGCTGGTGGCCGCCGGCGCCGATCGCGTGCCGCTGGCCAATCCCCTGCTCGCCGACTACGGCCATCTGCGCGACAACCTGCACGAGGAGCTGCTGCAGGCGGCACGACGCAACCTGCAGGCCTCCCGCCGCGGCTTCTGGGGCTTCGAGATCGGGCAGGTGTTCCATGCCGCTGCCGATCAGCCCCGGGAAACCGCTCTTGTGGTGGGTGTTCTGGCCGGGGAGCAGCGCTCCGAGCTCTGGAGCAGCAGCGGCAAGCCGCGCCACCCCGATTACTACGAAGCCCGTGGTGTGCTTCAGGCCGCCCTGGCTCCCCTGCGCCTGCCCCTGGAGGACCGGATCGCCCCGCAGGGCACCGCTGCCGGGGCGCCGCTGCATCCGGGCCGCACGGCCGAACTGGTGCTGGAAGGTCGCAGTGCCGGCTGGTTCGCCCAGCTGCATCCGGCCCAGGCCCAGGCCCTCGATCTGCCCGATGCCACCTATCTGTTCCAGCTCGATCTGGGCGCCCTGCTCTCGGCGGCCACCCGCCGCAACCGCTGGCAGCCCGCCTTCCGTTCCTTCGCCACCGTGCCGGCCTCGGAGCGGGATCTCGCCCTGGTGGTCAGCGCCTCCACCTCGGCTGCGGCCCTGCTGCAGGCGATCCGAAAAGCCGGCAAACCCTTGCTGGAGCAGGCGGAGCTGGTGGACCGCTACAGCGGCAGCCAGGTGGAGGAGGGCTGCTGCAGCCAGGCGTTCCGGCTGCGCTACCGCGATGAGCGCCGCACCCTCACCGATGCGGAGGTGGAGAAGGCCCACAGCAAGGTGCGCGCCGCTCTTGAGAAGCAGTTCGGCGCCCGCCTGCGCAGCTGAGCTCGCAGCGGCATGGCCGGCGCGCCGGCAGCCCAGGGCGACCCTCTGGGCTGATCATCTCTCTCACTCTGGTCTCATCGCGCTGCGGCTGTCATCCTGGTGGTTCAGGAGCTGCGGCCGTCTCGATCGGCGGGCTCACTGCGCTCCAGCACCGCCAGGCACTCCACATGGGTGGTGTTGGGGAAGAAATCGATCGGCTGCAGCGAGCACAACCGATAGCCTCCGGCGCACAGCAGGCGCAGATCGCGGGCCAGGGTGGCCGGATCGCAGCTGAGATAGAGGAGCCGGGTGGGGGGAGCGGCCAGGATCGCCTGCAGCACCCGCCCGTCGAGACCCTTGCGGGGTGGATCGAGCAGCAGCACCGAGGCCTGGGCGAGGGCGGCGGGCAGCGCCTCGGCCACATCGGCGCAGCGGAAGCGGCACCGCGCCTCCAATCCGTTGCGGGCCGCATTGCGCTGAGCCCGGGCCACCGAACCGGCATGCACCTCCAGAGCCAGCACCCTCCAGCCTTTTGACGCCAGCGGCAGGGAATAGGTGCCGATGCCGCAGTAGGCATCGACCAGCTCGCCGGTGGGGGCTCCGGCCGCCTGCAGGAGCAGGGGCACCACCCGCTCGGCCTGCAGAGTGTGCACCTGGAAGAAGGTGTCGGAGGCGATCTGAAGGGTCAGCCCCGCAAAGATCTCCCGCAGATGGGCACGTCCTGCCAGCGCCCGGGTGTAGGGACCGAACAGCAGGTTGCTGGGCTGGGGCTGCAGGTTCAGTGTCACCCCCACGAGGAAGGGCCAGCGCCTCATCCAGGTCTGGGCCAGCTCCGCCATCCCCGCCAGTCGGTCATGGCTGGCGATCAGCGTGAGCAGCACCTCTCCGCTGTGATGGCCCACCCGCAGAGCGAGATGGCGCAGACCACCCGTGTCCGTTCCGTGGCGGTCGACCGGCCAGGACCGGGCCTCGAGATCGGCCTTGAGCGGTGCGATCAGGGCGTCGAGACGGGGGTCGAGGACCGGACACCGGTTCATGTTCACGATCCGGTGGGACCCCCGTCGGTAGAAGCCGGCACGCAGACGTCCGTCTTGGCCGCGTTCCAGCGGGATGATCGCCCGGTTGCGATAGCCGAGATCGCTCGCAGCGGTGAGCAGGGGGGCAACAGGCACCGTCAGCCCTCCGATCCGCTGAAGGGTCTGGCGCACCATCTCCTCCTTCCACCGGGCCTGCCCCTCCGGGGTCAGGGGCTGGAGACTGCAGCCTCCGCAGTGGTCGGCAAGGATGCAGGGAGGGCGTCGGCGCTGCGGCGAAGGGCTGATCAGGACCTGCAGCTGGCCCTGCATCTGCCCGCCCCGTTGCCCCTGCAGGCGCACCCCGACCACCTCACCCGGGAGGGCCCCGTCCACCACCACGATCCGGCCCTGATGGCGGCCGATGCCGCGTCCCTGCCGATCGAGGTCGTGAATCGTGAGCGTGCAGTCGCCGGGCTGACGGCCACCCGGGTTGGGGCCATCCACCGGCGACAGGTCATCTCGCTCCATGCCCCCTCCAGCCCACCGGTCCGACCCTCGCATGGAACAGGCTCCGGCCTGTGCGTGCAAACGGGCGTTACACCTTTGCAGGCAAGCCGTTGTGGGCAGGCGGCTCTCGATAGGATGCGCCGGTCTGTGGTCGCTGCCATGAGCGTCGTTCGCGATCTGATCCTCCAGGCTGATGATCAGCTCCGCTATCCCACCGGTGGCGAGCTGCGCTCGATGGTGGATTTCCTCGGGGGCGGCAGCCGCCGGCTGGCGGTGATCCGTGTGCTGACGGCGAATGAGAAGAAGATCGTCAACGAAGCGGCGCGTCAGCTGTTCAGCCGCAAGCCTGAATATGTGGCTCCGGGTGGCAATGCCTTCGGTCAGAAGCAACGGGCCCAGTGCCTGCGGGACTACAGCTGGTATCTGCGCCTGGTGACCTACGGCGTGCTTGCCGGCAGCACCGAGATGATCCAGGAGATCGGACTGGTCGGTGCCCGTGAGATGTACAACAGCCTGGGCGTGCCGATGCCCGGAATGGTGGAGGCCATGCGCACCCTCAAGGATGCCTCTCTAGACCTTCTGAACAGCGAGGACGCCGCGGTGGCCGCTCCCTATTTTGATTATCTGATCCAGGGCATGCAGACCACCACCTGAGCTTCGTCGGGGCTCCCTTTGCATGTTGGCGGCCACGATGGCCCGTCGGCACGTGGAGCTGGTTTTTTGTCTTTGTCGTGCCCATCGGCAAAGGCCCATGGCGACTGCCGCGACCCTTGGCAATCTCGCTTGCGGGTCTCATTCGGTAGTCGGGCCGGGACTGAAAAAGCGACATGCCTGAGACGCCTGCCACACCCCCGATCGTCGGGAATGGCGCGTCTGGCGCACGGTTCCGGGCCGGTTCAGCGCCATGCAGCGTCAGAGCGCTAGGGGCCGACGTGGGTTATGTCGGTTCTCAGCAGTAGCGCCCCAGTCGCAGAGCCAGCCTGTCCATGAGTCTTTTGTGAGAGCAGTGGCCCGAATCCTGGCTCGCCTGATGCGCATGCCTGGCAGCGCCAGGGCTGGATCAGCCCACGACCGCTGCATCTGCCTCGCAAGATGGGTCACCCCTTCACAGGAAGGGCTGCATCCATCGCAAGCCGTCCGCGGTTCCTGGTTCTGGCCACCGCCGCTCTTCTCAGGAGTGCGGTGTACCGCTCACCCTTGGTCTGCTGATGGGTCTCACCTGATACGCACAGGCTTTCCCTGGTTGGATTCTGTCCCGTTCCCGTGCTGCCCCCCTTGTGCTTTGCGAGGGGCATGAAGTCCGGGTTCGCCGATCGGATCGGCTGCGGGCCATGCCGCATCAATCGGATACGCGCTTCAACGGGATGGATGCACAGGATCTGTCCAGCTGTGGGTGGATCGCCGCCGACCTGAAGCCGCTGCGTCGGTTTCGGGCCCTTTGAGGGGTCCCATTCCGGGGGGGGCGCCGATTCTCGATTCCGCCTGGCCGTTTCGCCTCGGACCATGGAGTGCCGATGCGGGCCGGACCGGACTGGGCTTGTCATTTGTCCTTATTTCAGTAGCAGTTCTGGACCTGAGTGCGGACCCGAATGAGACCAATGAAGTCTTCCGGCTCGTTTCCGGCTGGGAGGGGTGCCTGCTCCACGCGGGCGGGGCTCTCCCAGCTGGGTGCAACGGGTCAGCCCTGTCTGGCGCATCTGTCAGCGCGGAGGCCAAGGGCTCTCCGTCTCCTCCCGAAGAGCCGTCACCGGGAGTTCCACCTCTCGTCCTCCGAGCGACGCCAGAACGCCCGGGTGGCCAGCCTGGTCGACATCTGTCGAACACTGACCCGAGACCGGTGCCGTGACTCGACGACCCTCTCCCGCCCAATGGCTGCGTATCTGTGTCTGAAGCAGATCAGCAAGTCATCTGGATCCAGTCATTGCAACCTTTTAGGGCCCATGGCCAACCTTGGCCACACGCCTATTCCTCGATGGACGCAGGATTCATCCAGGACGGCCATGGGGGCGTGGCGCCGGCGAACCGTGGCATCGGCATGACACCTGCGGCTGCGGCTGCGGCGTGCTGTTGCCAGGCACGCAGCTGAAATCGTCAAAAAATCCGGATCAGGGTCGTCGCAGGTAAGACCCGTGGCAAGCCCTGGAGGGGGCCCAGTCTGGACCGGTGAACCTTCTGGCGGGTGTGGGGTCGTTGTCTCCGCTGCATCGGGCGGTCGTCTGTGGGTAGCCGTGACGCCGAAGAACAATCTGGATCAGGCTCGACGCAGCTAAGACACGTTTCAAGACCAGGATGAGATCCGGTCTGGACAGGTGATTCTTCTGTCGGGCGTGGCGCCGTTGTCTCCGCCGCATCGGGCGGTCGTCTGCGGGTGGCCGTGACCCGGATCGATGGGGTGCTGCGCATTCTCCCCCTCGCCATCGATCGCTCCCAGGTTCGTCGCCGGGAGTGAAGGAGGCTGCGCTCTCCGGGCCCGGCGCCCATCCGGCCGCGCGTGCCCTGACGGTGCACTTCGTCGCCAATAGGACGCATGACTGGACAGCTGCTTGTTCCTATCTGGGATGGACCAGAGGTTCGGGTGCCTGGCCTCCTGAGGGCTGTTGCCTGAGGTCCTTCACATGGAGAACCGCGCCATCCTCGGGATGGACGGCCCGGGGCGGGATCGCCGCGTCTGCGTCGACCTGGGACACGATCGCTGTCACTTGCAGCGCGAACACGTCGCGTTTCGCGATCGTGACGTGGAGGAAGGGGAGGTTGGCGGACTGCAGGTTCGGCATCGGGCGCTGAGTGCGAGTGGAGTGCGGAATGCGGCCCGTCTGTTGGACTTCTTGCAGGCAGGGGCCGGTTCCCGCCCCAGTTGCAGCGGTCTGATCGTTGGGCGCAAATCAGACGAGTCAAGGGTCTGGCTTCTTGACGCATCTGCGACTTTTGATCAGATGGCCTGCTTGTCGCTCCGGTTGCGATAAAGCTCCTTGAGCAGCTGGTAGGCCTCGTTGATCCGTCGCATCGCTTCCTCGGAACCGCCTGCGTCCGGGTGGTGGCTGAGCGCCATCTCCCTGTAGGCATCGCGGATCTCGCGGAGGGTGACGCGCTGGCCCAGGTTCGTCGGCAGCTGGAGCAGTTTCAGGGCGCCCTGCAGGGTCATGGTGTGTTCCAGAGTCTGGAAGGAGCTTCCGCGGCTCCGGCGCCTGAAGCGCTGCACGAAGCGTCGGATCAGGGTCGGCAGGCGCAGAGCCAGGGTGGAGACGCTGAAGGGATCCTCAAGGACTCCAGCCACCACCATCACCCTCTCGAAGCTCGGTTCCTCGTCCGTCCAGCCCGGCGCCACCTCCAGCATCACCCGGCAGGCTGCACTCCAGGTGAACAGGTGCCCTTCGCTCTGCTCGGCCTGGGGCCAGATGTCGTGTGCGACCCAGATCATCGCGTTCTCGAGCACCGTCGCATTCGGCGCATGGCCGTACAGGCGTTGCCAGTGGCCCCCGGCTTCAGCCAGCAGGCGCTCCAGGTCGTCCTGCGAGA
>JBJTQH010000052.1:0-11865 GCA_046075505.1 Cyanobium sp.
TCGATCGGCACCCCCAGAGCCCCCATGGTGAGCAGCATCTCGCTGCGGATGTCTTGCAGGGTGTCGTTGGGAGCGACGGGGAAATAGCCTTCCTTGAGTTGGATCTTGTAGCCGAGATTGCCACCCTCTTCGACGCGATCGGTGTTCCAGGCCGCCTCGAGAGCATCGACGCTGTAAAAACTGCTGCCGTTGCTGCTCTTGTAACGGACGTCATTGAACAGGAAGAACTCAGGCTCAGGCCCGAAGAAGGCGGTGTCGGCCAGACCGGTCGACCCCAGGTAGGCCAGGGCCTTCTGCGCCAGGGAGCGGGGGCAACGGCCATAGGGCTGACCGCTGCGGGGCTCCTGGATCGAGCAGATCAGACTGAGGGTCTTGTGGCTGTAAAAGGGGTCGATCCAGGCGGTGTTCGGATCCGGCACCATCGCCATGTCGGATTCGTTGATCGCCTTCCAGCCGCGGATCGAGGAGCCATCAAAGGCCACGCCCTCGCTGAAGGCGGCCTCATCGATCAGGTCGTTGCACACGGTCAGGTGCTGCCACTTGCCGTGCAGATCGACGAATTTGAGATCGATCAGCTCGATGCCTTCGTCCTTGATGCGACGAAGCACGTCCTGGGCGGTATTGGCCATGGCACGGAGGGTGGCTGGGGAAAGGTCGGCCCGCGGCGCGACAGCGGGACGGTAAGGAGCGCTACCGACCTTGATTTGTATCCGCTGTAACCAAATCATCGCTTGCGGGCCGTGCCGCCTGGGTCGGCGTCTCGGGCGGCCAGGCCGGGCGGCCCGGCCGGCGGCGGCGGAGCGCGGCGTGGCCATCAAGGCTTCTGGGCGGTGCCCGCGGCTCCGGGGCGGCCCCCACCGGGGCGCCAGGGGGCGCTGCATCCGGGCCGCCAGGCTGCGTAACCGTTTCTGTCAATGTGCCCAGATCCGGCCTCAGCACAGGCTTCTCCCGGGTCATGAGTGCTACCTTCCGCTCCAGGTGCATCGAGTTCTGAGCCACCATGCGGGATGCCATCAGCGGTCTGATCGGCCGTTACGACCAGCTGGGCCGTTATTTTGATCGTGCCGCGATCGATCGCATCGATGCCTACTACGGCCAGGCGGAGCTGCGCCTGAAGGCGGTCGAGCTGATCAATCTGGAAGCCACCGAGATCGTGCGCGAAGCCTCGCAGCGTCTCTGGCTGGACAACCCCGAGCTGCTGCTGCCCGGCGGCAACGCCTACACCACCCGTCGCCTGGCCGCCTGCCTGCGCGACATGGACTATTTCCTGCGCTACGCCAGTTACGCGCTGATCGCCGATGACGTGACCATCCTCGATGAGCGGGTGCTCAACGGTCTCGACGACACTTATAAGAGTCTCGGCGTGCCCACCGGCCCCACCGTGCGTTCGGTGGCTCTGCTGGCCGATGTGGTGTGCGAGAAGCTGGCCGCTTCCGGCATCGGCGGCTCCTTGGCCCTGGTGCGCGCTCCCTTCGAGCACATCTGCGCCGGTCTGGCCGCCTCGGACGTGCGCGCCCGCTGAGGCGGGCTCACCCGACATTGCAGCCTCTGCGGGCCAGTTGTGGCCGGCAGGGGCACGGTTGTCTACTCTTTCTCTCCTCCGTCCCAGCTCCGGTCTTGGTTCACTCCGTGCAGCATCCCGTCGACTCCACCCATCGGATCGCTCTGGCGCCGATCGCCACCCCCGACCGTCTGCTGCTCGGCCCCGGTCCTTCCAATGCCCACCCGACGGTGCTGCAGGCCCTGTCGCGCACGCCGATTGGTCACCTCGATCCCCTCTATCTCGAACTGATGGGCGAGGTGCAGGAGCTGCTGCGCTACGCCTGGCAGACCGACAACCGCCTCACCATTCCGATGAGCGGTACCGGCAGCGCTGCCATGGAGGCCACCCTGGCCAACACGGTGGAGCGGGGTGACACGGTGCTGGTGGCGATCAAGGGCTACTTCGGCCTGCGACTGGCCGACATGGCCGGCCGCTACGGTGCCAATGTGGTCACGATCGAGTGCCCCTGGGGTCAAGCCTTCAGCCTCGATCAGATCGCCGAGGCCCTGGCCAGCCACCGCCCCGCCATCCTGGCGATGGTGCATGCCGAAACCTCCACCGGCGTCTGCCAGCCGATGGAGGGGATCGGTGATCTCTGCCGCGAGCACGACTGCCTGCTGCTGCTCGACACCGTCACCTCCCTGGGTGGTGTGCCGCTGCACCTCGATGCCTGGAAGGTGGATCTGGCCTACAGCTGCAGCCAGAAGGGTCTGAGCTGCCCCCCCGGCCTGGGCCCCTTCACCATGGGTCCGCGCGCCGAGGCCAAGATGATGGGCCGCCAGAGCAAGGTGCCCAACTGGTACCTCGATGTCACCCTGCTCAATCAGTACTGGGGCAGCGACCGGGTGTACCACCACACGGCGCCGGTGAACATGAACTTCGGCATGCGTGAGGCCCTGCGCCTGCTGGCGGAAGAAGGTCTGGAGAATGCCTGGGCCCGCCATCGCGCCAATGCCGAGCGCCTCTGGGCCGGTCTGGAGCGGCTGGGGCTGGAACTGCATGTCCAGCCGGAGCTGCGCCTGCCCACTCTCACCACCGTGCGCATCCCGGAAGGTGTCGACGGCAAGGCCTTCAGTCGCCACCTGCTCGATCGCCACGGCATCGAAGTCGGCGGTGGTCTCGGCGCCCTGGCGGGCCGTGTCTGGCGCATCGGCCTGATGGGGTACAACAGCACCCCCGAGAACGTCGATCTGCTGCTCAACCTGCTCGAGAGCGAACTGGGTGCCTTCCGCACCGCTGCTCCGGCGATGGCTGCCGCTGCCTGAGCGACCTGCGGCGGCTCCAGGGGCCGCCGTAACGATTCCACTCCGAGCGCCGGCCCCCGTTCCACGGCGCGGTTGACGCTCTTTCGGCGCCTTTCCCGCCATCGCTGCTGCCGCGCCGACCTGCCGTTGTCGGCCAGATGCGGGAGGTTTGCTGCCGTCTGGGCCGACCTCAATGGGCTCGGCGGGCCTCGCGGCGGCGCCGGAACCAGTCGCGGAGCTGGGATTCGGCGGCTGCCGCCTCCAGGCCACCGCTCACCTCCATGTGGTGATGGGCACTGGGATCAGCAGCCAGGTCGAGGCAGCCGCCCAGGGCGCCACGTTTGCGATCGCCGGCCGCGAACAGCACCCGCCCCAGCCGCGCCTGAATCAGGGCACCGGCGCACATCGGGCAGGGTTCCAGGGTGACCAGCAGGGTGCAGTCGTTGAAGCGCCAGTCGCCACGGGCCGCCGCTGCCTGGCGCAGGGCCACCAGTTCGGCATGGCCGAGCGGATCCTGATGGCGCTCGCGCCGGTTGCTGCCCCAGCCCAGGGCACGGCCACGGCCATCGAGCAGCACCGCCGCCACCGGAATCTCGCCGGTTTCCCCCACCCGTTCCGCCAGCCGCAGCAGGCGCTGCATCCACAGCTGCTGCCAGGCCGCAGACAGCGGTGGCGGCCTTCGAGAGGGTCGCGCCGATGGGCGCGGGCCTGCCGGTGCGTTCTGCGGCGTCGGCTCCTGGGCCCCATCCGTGTTCATCGTGGCCCGGGCTGTCCCTCTGGCGGCGCCCCCATCCTCCCTGCGGGGCTGCCGCGGCGCGCCGAGCCGTTGGCCCCGGGGCCGCCTGTGGGGCTGGCCCCGGCAGGCGGCAGAATGCCCCCACGCCCTTCCCCTTGCATCCACCCCGTCGTTGGCTCGCGCGTACCCCGTCCAGCGGTCCACACCGCCGCCCCACCGGGACACCGCTGCTGAGCTGGCCCCCTTTGCGGCACCGAGCGGCCTGGATCCGCAGTTGGAATCCTTTCTGCACCGCGCCTCCACCCTGCTCTGCGACTGGCTGGGCCGCACCGAAACCCGGGCGCCGCTGCCGGCCCTGAGCGTGCTGGCCCCACCGGAACCGGAAGCCCAGGGCCTGGGGCCGGAGCGCCTGCTCGCCGATCTGCAGCTGGTGATGGAGGGTTCCTTCCATCCCGGCCATCCCGGTGCCCTGGCCCACCTCGATCCACCCGCTCTCACCGCCTCGATCGCCGCTGATCTGATCTGCGCCGGGCTGAACAACAACCTGCTGGCCGAGGAGCTCTCCCCCAGCCTCAGCCGCCTGGAGAAGGGCCTCTGCTCCTGGTTCGCCCGCAGCCTCGGTCTCGGCGAGGGCTCCGGTGGGGTGGCCGCCAGCGGCGGTTCGCTCAGCAACCTGATCGCCCTGGTCACCGCCCGCCGCAGCCGTGGGCTCGACAGCGACGGTCGCGCCGTGGTGGTGTGCAGCGCCGATGCCCACGTCTCGCTGGCCAAGGCGCTGGCGGTGATGGGATTGCCTGCCGACGCCCTGATCCGCCTGCCGGTCGCCGCCGATGGCGGTCTCTGCGCTCAGGCCCTGGCCGACAGCCTTGAGCAGCTGCAGCGCCGCGGCACACCGGTGATCGCTGTGGTCGCCACCGCCGGCACCACCGTGCGCGGCGCCATTGATCCGCTCGCCCCGATCGCTGCTCTCTGCCGCCGCCACGGCCACTGGCTGCATGTCGATGCGGCCATCGGGGGGGTGTTCGCCCTGGCGCCGGCCCATCGCCAGCGGTTGTGCGGGCTGGAGCTGGCCGATTCGCTCACCGTCAACCCCCAGAAACTGCTGGGCATCACCAAGACCTCCTCGCTGCTGCTGCTGGCTGAACCGCAGCACCTGCAGCGGGCCTTCGCCACCGGGCTGCCGTATATGGAGGCCAGCCGCGGTGGTGGTCATGGCGGCGAACTGGGGCTGCAGGGCAGCCGCCCGGCCGAGATCCTCAAGCTCTGGCTCGGGTTGCGCCAGTTGGGTCTGGAAGGGATCGCGGCGCTGGTGGACGGAGCGATCGGCCGCCGTCGCCTGCTGCGCGATCTGCTGCGGGCCGATGCCCGCCTGCAGCTGCTGGAGGGTCCGTTGCATCTGCTTGCCTTCCGTCCCCACAGCGGCGATGCCGACCGCCTGTCGCGCTGGTCGGAGCGCACCCGCCTGGCCCTGCTGGGCGAACAGCTGATGCTGTCGCGGCCTCTTTACGGCGGCGTGCATCACCTCAAGGCGGTGCTCGGCAACCCCCACACCCGGCCCCATCACCTTGAGCGGCTGGCCGCTGTCGTGCGCGACAGCCCCCTGGAGCCCTGAGGCGCCCCTGCCACCACGTTGGCCGCTGTTCCGTTCGCCGCTGTTCCATTCATGCCCGATCCCTCCCCTCCACCGACCCGCGCCCGCTGGGTGGCGATTGTCACCGGCGCCCTCTCGATCCTGATCGCTGTCGCCTACCTGGCGCTGATCACGGTTCTCGATAGTCGTGGTCCGCTGCTGCCTCCGCCGCCGGAGGCCTTCGGCGCCGCGGCGACGGCTGCGGTGGCAGGCGCCCCTGCCGCTGCAACGGCTCCACCACCCGCTGCAGTGCCGTCTGCAGGAACTGTCGCAGGGCCTCTTCGCGGCGGTTGAGATCGAACTCCTGCTGCAAGACCCGCTGCAGGCCGCCATCGCCCCAGTCCTGCCCCTGGCGGAAATAGACGATGAAGCTCCGGCCTGCCACCTTCGTCAACCAGGCGGCGCCGACTGCCTGAATGCTGCGGCTGACCAGCAGGGTCGGCAGGCTGAGGCTGAGGGCTCCCTGCAGCAGCGTCAGCCCCCCCTTCACCAATCCCAGCCCCACCAGGGTGCGGCCCACCGCCAGGGCGAGATCGCGGGCGCTGTCGCGGCTGAGCTCCACGCCATAGAGGCGGCCGATCTCGATCACCATCTGGGCATTGACGGCCGCAGCCCCGAGCAGATCCACCCCCGGCAGCGGTGTCAGCGCCACCACACCGGCGCAGGTCCAGCTGTAGCGCTCCACGATCCGCTCCGCATCGCGGCGGCGCTGGCGATCGAGCAGCTCCCGGGTCGCCTCCCCCAGCCGCCGGCATTGCAGCAGCAGGTTGTCGGCGATCAGCTCCTCACCATCGGCGCGCAGCACCAGCGCCAGGCGCCGCAGCAGACCCTCCACCTCCGGCCGGGGCTGCAGCGGCCGGCCGCCGGGACGGGGCACGCTCTGGGGGGCGGCGCTCACCGGCACCACATCGGCTGGATCCAGCCGGCCGATGCAGCGCTGCCGCAGCAGCTGCAGCAACCGCTGTTCTTCCCGCTCGCCGCGCAGATCGCACTTGTTGAGCACCAGCAGCAACCGTTTGCCCAGGGCCGCCAGCGCTTCGAGCACCTCCTGTTCCGCCTGGCGCAGGTCCCCATCGACCACCAGCAGCAGAAGATCGGCGCAGGCCGCCTGGCGGCGGGCCAGCTGCTCCCGGTCACGCCCCGCTGCGCCGGCCTCAAGGATGCCGGGGGTGTCCTCCAGGATCACGGCCCGGGGCAGATCGCGCAGATGCAGCCGATAGCGCGCCTGGCGTTCGGTGGAGCCCATCGCGGCACCCACCTCACCCACCAGGTCATCGAGCAGGGCGCGGATCAGCGAGGTCTTGCCGCTGGAGCCGGCCCCGAACACCGTGATCACCAGATCGCCCCGCTCCAGTTCCGCCTGCAGGCGCCGCCGTTCCTGCTCCAGCGCCTGCCGTTCCACCGCATCGCGCACCCGCTCCAGCGTCGGCTCCAGCGCCTCGAGGTTGCGGCGGGCCGCCTCGCGGCGCGTGCGGGAGGGAGGCGGCAGCTCCGTGGTGCGGCAGGAACCCGGTTGCAGCCACTGCCGCAGCCAGGGCCAGGCGATCGGTGCCACCGCCAGCAGCAGGGCAGCCAGCAGCAGCAGCAGCAACGGCGTGACCAGCCAGCCCGGCAACCAGTAGCTCAGTTGCCAGAGCAGTTGATTGATCGCCTGCAGCACCACCCCGAGCAGCAGCAGCGCCGCCAGGGCCAGAGCGATCCACAGCCAGAGGCGGCGGGGCATCAGGGTACGGGGCTGGAGGCGCGCACGATGTCGGCCCAGAGGGAGGCGGCCAGGGCGCTGCCGCCGCGGCTGGGGCTGTTGTCGTCATTGCCGAGCCAGATGCCCATCACCCAGCGGCGCCGCGGCTCGAAGCCGACGAACAGCAGATCGCGGCCGTCGTTGGTGGTGCCGGTCTTGCCGCCCTCCTCACCACCGAGGGAAGCGGCGCTGCCGGTGCCGCCCCGCACCACCGACTGCAAGAGGCTGCGCAGGGTGCGGGCGGTGCTGGCCTGCATCACCCGCCGGGCCGGCATCAGCGCGGGGGTCGCCGGGCTCGGGCCGGATCCGTCCGTCTCCCCTGTGATCCGCCGCGGGGAGCTGGCTGCCGCCCCGGCGGCACGACCTGGGGCCCGGCCGGCGGAACCGCTGGCGACACGGCCTGAAGAACGGCTGGCGGCACCACTGCCGACACCACCAAAAGCACCGCGGCGCGGCGCCCCTGTGCCCGGGGCGCCCTGACCCTCGGGACCACAGGGCATGGAGGCCCCGGCGGGGCAGAGTTCGGCATCGGTGAGCTGGCGGATCGTGCTCGGCGCGCGCCACAGCCCGTCATTGGCCACGGCGCCATAGGCGGCGGTGAGTTCCAGCAGCGTCACCTCGCTCTGACCGAGCACCAGGCCCGGCACCGGATCGAGCGGGCTGGTGAAGCCGAGCTCACGCGCCTTGTCGGCCACCGCCTGCAGGCCGACGCGGCGGGCCAGACGCAGGGCGGCGGTGGTGCTGCTGCTCGCCAGGGCCTGGCGCAGGCTGATGCTGCCGCGACAGCCGCTGGTGAAATGCTGCCCCATCCAGTCGAGCGGATCGCAGCGCAGCGGATCGCCGGGTCGGGCCCCCCGCTCGATCGCCACCAGATAGGGCACCAGCTTGAAGGTGCTGCCGGGTTGGCGCAGGGCCATCGTGGCTCGGTTGAACTGGCTCTGGCGGTAATCGCGGCCGCCGGCCAGGGCGAGGATGCCGTTGGAGCGGCTGTCGAGCAGCACCACCGCCCCCTGGCTCACCCCGAGCGAACGGCTGGCATCGAGCCGCTGGCGCAGCTGCCGTTCCACCAGGGCCTGCAGGGCGGGATCGAGATGGGTATCGATCAGGAAGTTGCCTTCTGCAGCCACATCGGCGCCCACCAGCCGCTCCAGATCGCGTTGCACCTGATCGCTGTAGAAGGGCAGCGCCGGCCGGGAGCCGGGGCGACAGGCGGAGGCAGCCAGCTGGATCGGCCGCCGCCGTGCCCGCCGCGCCATGGCGGCACTGATGCGGCCGCTGTCCGCCATCTTGCTGAGCACGCGATTGCGGGAGGCCAGGGCCGCCTGGGGAGCGAGGCAGGGGTCGTAGCCGTTGGGGGAGGGCAGCAGCCCCACCAGCAGCGCCGCCTGTTCGAGCTGCAGCTGAGCCGCAGGCCGGCCGAACAGGCGCTGGGAGGCGTCTTCAAAACCCCAGCCGCTGCCGAGAAAGACATGGTTGAGGTAACTGAGCAGCAGATCGTGCTTGCTGAAGCGGGCTTCGAGCTGCAGGGCCACCAGCAGTTCCCGCCCCTTGCGGGCCAGCGTCTCGCCCTGGCCCACCTGCTCGGGATAGAGGGAGCGGGCCAGCTGCTGGGTGAGCGTGCTGCCCCCTTCCAGCACGCGGCCGCCGAGCAGGTTGGTGAGCAGGGCGCGACCGGTGCTGATCGGATCGATGCCGGGATGCCACCAGAAGCGGCTGTCTTCACTGGCGAGCAGAGCATCGATCAACACCGGCGGGTAGTCCTGCAGGCGGGCCAGAGCCCGTTGCTGACGATCGCCGGCAAAGGCCAGCGGCCGGCCCCTGCGGTCGTGGATCAGCAGCGGCCCCCGCTGTGGGGTGAGCTGGCTGCGGATCGGTTGCAACAGCAGCGCCAGCAGCAGCAGCAACAGGCCAGCGCCGGCGATCGCCACCAGGCTGAGCACGGTGCCCTGCAGCAGCCGCAGGCGGCGGCGGTGTTGCGGTTCAGCGGACTGATGAAAGGTGAGCGAAGGCAGGCCTTCCTGGTCGGCCGGCCCGAAACGGACGCAGTCGCCATCGCGCAGCAGCAACTGACGGATGCGCTGCCCACGCCACCAGAGCCCGTTGGTGGAGTGATGGTCTTCGAGCAACCAGCGACCGGCGCGCTGTTCGAGCAGGGCATGCAGGCGGCTGACGGCGGGATGGCAAAGCGACACCTCAGCGGCGCTGTCGCGACCGATGCGGTAGCAACCCGGGTGCAGCACCAGGCAACGCGGAGCGGCACCATCCTGGCCGCCTGCCTCGATCTCCAGAACGGTGTCGGCCATCGCTGCGCTGCCGCTACTGACGTGGGCGGCCCGGCGGCGCCCAGGTGTCGATCAATACACAGGCGACGGCGACATTGATCGCCACATCCGCCAGGTTGAAGATCGGAAAGTGAATCGGCACCAGCTCCAGAAAGTCGATCACGTAGCCCAGCCGCCAGCGATCGAGACCATTGCCGAGGGCACCGGCAAGCACCAGCGCCGCGGTGAGCTTCAACCAGACACTGCGGGGGGGGCGCAGCGCCAGCCAGAGCGCCACCGCCAGACTGGCCACAGCGCTCACCAGGCCCAGGGCGCTGCTGTTGCCGCTGAACAGACTGAAGGCCGCACCGGTGTTCGCCACCCGCCGCAGCTGCAGCAGAGCGGGCAGCAACGGGGCGATCTGGCCGGTCGGGAGATGGCTCAGCGCCCAGGCCTTGCTGAGCTGATCGAGCAGCAGCACCCCGCCAGCCACGAGCCAGGGCCAGAGGAGCGGCCAGCGGCCGGGTCGGCTGCCACCGCGGCGCTCCGGGGGGCGATCGCCGTCGGGAGCAGCGGCTGCGGCAGCCGCCTGCGGCGGATCAGCGTTCCAGGGGCGATCACGCCGATGCCGATCACTCACGGGGTCACCAGCAGCAGACGACGCAGCAGCCAGGCCAGCACCCCGACGGCGCAGCAGAGCAGCAGCTGCGGCACGATCGCCATGGTGTAGCCCAGGATCAACGGCAGGGTGGCTTCCCCCCAGCGGCCGGCGATGCTGCCGAGCACCAGGTTGGCCAGGCCGCACAACTGGATCACCAGCGATCCGAAGCCGGCAATCACCGCCAGGGTGAGGGGATCATCCCGTTCACCCTGGCGGGCCAGCTTGCCGGTGAGCCAGGCGGCGGGCACAAAGCCGGCCAGATACCCGAAGCCGGGATCGAGCAGGTAGCCCACCCCACCGCCGGCATGGAACACCGGCAGCTGAAACAGGCCCACACTCAGGTAGGCCACGGCTGCCAGCAGGGCGCTGCGGGGACCGGCCACCAGGGCCGTGAGCAGCAGGGCAGGCACCTGCAGGGTGATGCCCAGCGGCCGCAGCTCCCACACCCCGGCTTCCGGGAAGGGGAAAGCGGCAGGCACCAGGCCGCCCACCAGGATCAGCAGCAGGCCGGCGATGGCACCGCTCCAGGTGGCGAGGGCTCGCAAGGGGACGCTCCAGCACAGGCGCCCCATCCTGCTGCAGGCCGGGGCCGCTGAGAACTGGTCGCTGAGAACGTGCCACTGAGAACGCGCCACTGAGAACGCGCCGCTGAGAAGGTGGCCGGGCCCATGGCGCCCCGGGCTGGAGAGCTGCAGAGCTCGAGGCTGAAGGGCCGGGGGCTGACGTTCCGGGACAGCCTGGGCCTCTGGCCGCCGGCGGAGCCGTCGCCACGGGCGGGAGTCCGCCATGCTGGGGAGCGCTCCGGGCTGCAGAGCGGCGTGGGGCCCTGCAGGCGCCGATCCCTCGGCGGCAGCGCCTTGGGTTGCAGACCAGCCGGCATCCCCTCCCCGTAGCCCAGTGTTTCCGCCGGCACGTCCGTTGCGGTTGATTGTTTTCCCGATGTCTCCTTCCCCTTCTGCCTCCCCGGATCCCAGCGCTTCAGCCGCAGCGCCTGCAGCCCCGACGGCCGCAGCAACCACAGCGCACGCCGCGACGGCAGCCAACAGCGCAACCCCGGCAACACCCGCAGCGGCAGCGCTGAGCGTGGGCACCACGGTGCGACTGCGCCAGAGACCCCGCTACCTGCGCAGCGCCGATCCGATGCCGATGCTGCGCCCGCCCGATCTGATCGATACCGATGAATCCGGCCTGGTGGTGGAACAACGCCCCCTGATGCAACTGGCCGTCCGCTTCCGCCGCGGCACCTTTCTGCTGGAGAGCGCCCAGCTGCAGGTGGTGGGGGAGGGGGGCTGAGGAGGGAGGCAAAACCTAAACGCCACGAAGAATTTGCTTCCCAAGCGATGAAAACTTGATCTGCTACCGCACTTCTGCCCTGAAAACTTCAATCATTTTTGATCTAGCTGGATTCCACTGGCTTCGAGGCTGTTGTTTTTGAATATCTGGTTCTTGTGCGGCCAAAGGCGAAAGGAGCATTCTCTTGGTCTTGCGCGATTGCGATTGCTAGTTGCCTTGAATGTCTGATGAGCGGCCATTGCCTTTAGCGAGGTATTTTTAGAATGAGTGGCAGTAGTAGTAGCGACAAGCTCCAAATGACCACCGCGGAATTGGGGGTCCATACAACTGCCATCACCATAAAGCATAAATGCAAATGCAAATTATGAGATATAATATTTGCCCAGCGTTCCGGTTTGCCATGCGGGATGTTATTTGTGCAACGCTCTGGTTTGCCTCTTTTTCCTTTCTCTTGCTTGGTGCCTTGGGGCTTTTCGCTAACCGCGACAAATTGTCGCCGCGCTCAATCATTGCCAATGCCTCTTTATTGGTTGGCTCCATAGCGAGAGCTCGCGAAAAATCATCGTAAGCTTTCTGTCTATCGTGTAGATAGTCGTAGGCTTTGCCTCTCACTACATAGGACTTGCTGAATTTCGTTTGCGAGCCTTCGAGGCGTCCATAGTGGCGGCCTTAGCGTCCGCATGAGCAGGATCATACAACAACGATGTGGCGCAAAGAAGCTGGTTAAGCCGCCCTCAGAAGCGCTGGACGAAGCCA
>JBJTQH010000053.1:0-5600 GCA_046075505.1 Cyanobium sp.
CCCTGCATTCCCAGTCGCGGCGTCAGGCGACGGCAGAAACAGCCCTGGTTCTCGCGGGTGGACCTGCCGCCACCCCTGCCGAGCACCACACCAGCAGCGGTCGCATGACGGGCTCGCCTGAGATGTGTCCGTCAGTCAGGCAGCGGACCGCTTGACACCGTGCTCACCAGCCTTCCCACCCAGCCCGTGAAGGCGGCAGGGGTGCTGCGGCTGGGAACCTCCGGCAAGGACAGCCTGATGGGCAGCGAAGGCGATGACACCCTGTCGGGTCTGCAGGCCGATGACACCTTGGTGGGCCTCGATGGCGACGACCAGCTGGAGGGCAACGGCGGCAATGACAGCCTGATCGGTGGTGCCGATGCCGACAGCCTCAGCGGCTCCGATGGTCGAGACACCCTCAATGGCGACGCCGGCCAGGACTGGCTCAGCGGTGGCAGCAATGAAGATCGCCTCAGTGGCGGCCAGGGTCAGGACAACCTCAACGGCGGCAGCCACAGCGACACCCTGGCCGGTGGCGATGGGCAGGACCGCCTGCTGGGAGAAGACGGCAACGATCTGCTCGAGGGCAACGACGGCGACGACCGCCTTGCCGGTGGCCTCGGCAACGACACGCACCGCGGCGGCGCCGGCGATGACACCCTGGAGGGCAGCCGCGGCACCGATCTGCTCAGCGGCGACGAGGGCAACGACAGCCTGCTCGGCGCTGAGGAGGACGATGATCTGCGAGGCGGCGCCGGCCGTGATGATCTCCAGGGCGACGACGGCAACGATGATCTGCGCGGTGAGGATGGCGACGACACCTTGCAGGGCGGTAACGGCAAGGATCTGTTGATCGGTGGCCTGGGGGCGGATCGACTGGTCGGTGGCAGCTCCGACGACACACTTCAGTGGCAGGCTTACACCCAGTCGCTGCTCGCTGGTTTCGATGTGGTGATCGGATTGCAGATCGGCACCGATGTCCTCGATGCGCCGAAGTCGGTGACAGCGTCCAAGTTGCGCGAGAACCTGGGATCGGTGGCCTCCCTGAGCGAATCAGCCATCGCCGGCCTGCTCAGCAGCAGTGCCTTCCCGCGGGAGGGTGCCGTCACCTTCTCCTTTACCGATCCGCAGCAGGGCGCGCGCACCTTCCTGGCGCTGAACAACGATGGGGCCGGTTTCAGTGCCGCCACCGATGCGGTGATCGAGATCACCGGTTTCAGCGGCGATCTGGCGCGACTGGCGATTTCCTGAGCGATCCGCTCCGGGGCCGACGGCGGGATGGGGAGCCAGGTGGTCCAATCCAGGGCTCCCACCGGCACCCGTTTCCGTCATGCCCCCGTTCCTTTCATGCCCCATGATCGGCTTCGGGTCTGCGCCGGCCCCTTCCTGCTGCGCTGGGCAACGGCTTGCATCGCGATCCGGTGCAGCACGCCGATAGGGTTCCGGAGCTGCCGCCGCCAGGTGGTGGAGTCGCCAGCCGCGTTGCCCCTTGAGTTCTTCCCTGTTCACCCAGTCGTCTCTGTTCGGCATCGGGATCGCCTTCTCGCCGCTGCATATCGGGGTGGTCACCCTGCTGCTGCTGGGCCGTAATCCCCTCAGGCGATCCCTGGCCTATGTGGTGGGCTGGAGCCTGGCCAATGTGCTGGCGGTGACGCTGCTGATGTTGCTCGGCACCCTGTTCGGCATCAGCCTTGAGCACGGAGAACGGGAGCAGGTGCTGATCGATCTGCTCGGAGCCGGTGGTCTGCTGGCTCTCGGCTTGTACCAGCTCACGCCACAGGCCACCCTCGGCGAGGAGGGAATGGCGCTGCGGCTGATGAATCGCCTGCCGGAGGCCGGCGATGCCCTGCTGGTGCTGCTCGGAGCCGGCGGTGCCCTGCTCACCCCAGAGAATCTGGTCTTCTACCTCAAACAGGCCGGCCTGCTGCTGATCAATCACCCGGGCCTGCAGGCCGATGTGGAGATCACCGCCCTCTATGCGCTCACGGCCAGTTCGCTGTTGCTGCTGCCGCCACTGGCCTGGGTCAGCACCGCCGGCTCGATCCGCGAACCGATCGTGCGCCTGGAGGAATGGCTGCAGCATCGCGCCGAGTCGCTGGTGGGGGTACTGGCCCTGCTGATCGCTGCCTACCTGCTCTATGAGGGCGTGCACGGCCTGGAGCTGCTGATGCTCCAGCCCTGAAGCCAGCCACGCTCGGCATCGAGCAGAGGGGCCAGCGGGCAGGCTGCGATCTGCAGCCCCGGATGGCCTGCCAACAGCGCCGAATCCAGCTACATCTCAGAAACGGACGGATGGCCTGCCGAGGCCTGTGGGGTGTCGCCCCAGGAACCGCTCCTTCGCTCCCTTGCCTTTCAGGAGATGCCCATGCTCAGAGTTGGCCTCAGCACCCTGGTACTTTCCGGTCTGGTGGCTGCTTCAGCCGTTCTGCCGGTGCAGTCCGGTCCCCGCTTCGGAGGTGGTGTCCACGCCTGGGGGGGTGGGGTGTACCACTTCGATGCCGGCAGCTGGCAGCGGGGCTATCACCCGCTTTACGGCGGCGGCGTACGGCCGGCCTGGCGCGATGGCGGCGTTGGTGGCGTCAAGTTCTACGACCGCGGTTTCTATGGCTGGAATGCCGGATGGCGGCGAGGCGGCTATTGGGCCAGCCGACCCTGGCGGACCGGCTGGTATGCGGGCTGGGGAGGCTGGAACTGGTGGGCGGGCAGTGCGGTGACCTGGGGGCTCACCGGTCTGGCCACTGGAGCGACGATTGCGGCGTTGGTGAATGCATCCGCCGATGCCAGTTCGCCGCTGATCCTGGTGCCTTCCACCAGCTATGAGCTCAATTACGGCTCGGTGGAGGCAGTGGGCGACAGTGGCGTCAGCTTCAGCTACAACGTCAACGGCCATAGTCTGATCGGAGCGGCCAACTGCATGCAGGGCCTGCTCAATGGTCAGATTCCCGGTACTGCCGACCAGGCTCAGCTGCTCAATGCCGTCTGCCAGGTGGCTTACGGCCCGGGTGCGTGAGCCGGCGCCCGCCCGCGGGGCTCCCCGGGTCGCCATGATGCCGCCGATCCGCCGCGCTGATCGCACCCCCTGTGGGTGCCTCTGTGCGCTGGATCGGCTGTTTCCGCTCTTGCCCTGATGAGTGCTCCCAACGCTGAGACCCGGCCGGATGCCGGGCTGATCGCCCATCTGGTGGCCTGTTCGCATCAGTTCGATGGCACCACGCTCGATGCCGAGCGCAACTGCTGGATGGCGGTGCATCAGCATGTCCATGGGGTGCTGCCCTCGGAATACGACATCCGGGAAGTTCCGGAGGATCTCTATCTGGAGGTGCTGGCGGCCCGCCGAGCCACCAGCGGGCTTCAGGCATGAAAAAGGGCCCCAGGGGGCCCGACAAAAAAAGGGGCCGACTGGCCCCGGGAAGCTGGATCACCGCAGGAGCGGATCCGAAAGACTGGCAGACCTGTCTCAAAAAGCGATCAGGACCAACCGGCGTTGCTCTGGGACTCGACGTAGGCAGCCACGTCTTCGATGTCGGTGGCGCTCAGCTTGCCGCCGAAGGCAGGCATGGCGTTTTTGCCGTTGGTCACCTGCATGATGATCGCGGCCTCATGGCCGTCGGCGTAGTTGGCCAGGTAGGCCTCGAGGGCATCCTTCTTGAGGGTGCGCTCAGCATTCACCACGTTGCCGCCACCCATGTGGCAAGCGGCGCAGTTGGCGGAGAAGATCTGACCGCCATGGGCGGCATCCGCGGCGAAGCTCGGGGCAGCACCCAGCACCAGCGCCAGGCACAGAGCGATGAGGGAGAAAAGACGACGCATGAGAGGGCTGAAGAGGGAGTGGAGCGTTGGCCACAGCACTGGGACAAGGTAGGGGCCAGCCCGGCCGCGCTGCAGCTCCGATCGCCAATCGCAACAAAACCCTGCAACCGGTCGGTTGCACAGCCTCACCCTCAGGAACTCTTGGCCTTGGGCAGGGGGCCCCGCCGCGGCAGGCCCGCCTGTTCGAACACCGCTTCCAGGGTCGGGGCCTGGCTCACCAGAGCGAAGCGTTCCGGCGGACTGATCGGGGCATGAACGAAATGGCGTTGACGGATCGAGAAACGATCCCAGGCATTCACTTCAATCCGCAGCAGCTTGATCAGTCCTTCGATCAACCAGCCCTGCAGATCCATCCCCAGGGCCGGCAACCAGCTGTGACGCCAGCGGCAGAGGCGGCGCACGGTGGCGTTCACCGTGATCAGGGGCTGACCCAGCACCAGACGCCGCACGGCACCCTGACCGGGTTCAGGGTTGGCCTGGTGCGGCTGGGTGGCCAGATGGGCGCAGACGCGGGCGATGTCGGCGGCGTGAATGAAGTGGAAGGAGGCGTCGGCCCGCAGCCATTTCGCCAGCCACAGCCAGCGCACACCCTCGCGGAGACCGGCGGTGAGGTAGCTGGTGGGGAAGGGCCCGCCGCCATCGATCCGGCCGCCGAACACCAGGGTCGGAAACACGGCCACAATCCGCTCGGCCAGCGGGTGCTGCTCGAGCTGTTGCAGGCACTGGGCCTTGGTCTGGATGTATTCGGTGCCGTAGCGCAGCGCCTCGGGCAACAGCTGCAGGTTGCGATCGAGAATGCTGGCGGTGGAGAAATACACCACCTGCTCGAGCACAGCCGGATCGGTGGCCGCCAGCATTGCCTTGACGGCCACCACATTCACTTGCAGAGCCCGTTCGGGATCCCCCCAGGCGGTGGCGGTGTGAATGATCCGCGTCGCGGAGGCGATCGCTTCACGGTGCGGTTCCACATCGCGCAGATCACCCACCAGCAGCGTGATGCGCGGGTCATCGGCCGGGACGGCCGTGAGCTTGGCAGGATCGCGCAGCCATAGCAGCAGCTGCGCATTGGTTTCACGATGGAGCAGAGCGGCGATGTGCTGGCCGACACAGCCGGAGGCGCCGGTGATCAGGATCCGGGCCGGGCCCGGTCGGCCGGCGCCGCCAGGGCTCGCCATCGCCTGGTCGTTCAAACCAGGGCTCCCAGACGGTCCATCACGCTCTTGCCGGCTTCAAAGAAGGCGCGGCCGTTCTCTTCGGGGGTGCCGGGCAGGATTCCATGGCCGAGGTTGAGGATGTGCCTGCGGCCACGGGCCTTGCGCACCGTGTCGTCGATGCGGGCCTGGATCGCTTCGGGGGTGCCGAACAGCAGGCCGGGGTCCACGTTGCCCTGCACGCCCACGTGTTCCGGCAGACGGGCCAGAGCTTCGGCCATGTCCACGGTCCAGTCGAGCGACACGATGTCGACACCGGTGCGGGCCATGCGCTCGATCACACCGGCACTGCCGGAGATGTAGAGGATGAACGGGGTGTCGGGATGGGTCTGCTTGACCAGATCCACCACTTTCTTCTGATAGGGCGCCGCGAAGGTGTCGTAATCCATCGGGCTGAGCTGGCCGGCCCAGGAATCGAACATCTGCACCACCTGGGCGCCGGAATCGATCTGGTAACGAAGGTAGGCGGCGATCGACTCGGCGAAGTGGTCGAGCAGCTTGTGCAGCAGGGTGGGCTCGCGGAAGGCCATCGCCTTGATCACCGCATAGTTCTTGCTGCTCTTGCCTTCCACCACGTAGGCGGCCAGGGTCCAGGGGGCG
>JBJTQH010000054.1:0-28025 GCA_046075505.1 Cyanobium sp.
CCCCGCTGCTCCCTGGGCTGATTCCGCCGCCGGCCTGCTGCTCCATCCCGCCATCGACACGGAAGTGGATGAATCGGTGTCGATCCAGGGGCATCGCCTTCGCTTTGCCACTGTGGATCTCACCGCCAGCCATGCCGAGCTCCGGGCCCGGTTGCTGCAACTGGCATCGCCGGAGTGACCCTTGTTCAGCTCTTTTGAGTCGCCGCAGCCTTTTGGGCCGGCCTCTGCAGCGGCCCTGCCGGACAATCCGCAGCCCCCCGCCGCAGCCGCCGCCCGCCGCATCGCCCTGCAGATGCTTGAAGAACGGGGGCGTGGTGCGGTTCTGGTGGGTGTCGCCCGGGTCGATGCGGCCCTGGAGCGTCTGTTGCAGGCTGTGTTGCTGCCCATCTCCGGTCGCAGCGATTCTCTCTTTCAGGCCGATCGGCCGCTGGGATCCTTCGGGGCGCGCATCAGCCTGGCCCATCGCCTCGGGTTGATCGAAACCCCGGTGGAGCGGGCTCTTCATACCCTGCGGCGGGTGCGTAATGCCTTTGCCCACTCCAGTGATTCGGCCTCGCTCGCCGATCCGGCCCATGCAGGTCGGCTGGCTCAGGCCTACCAGGAGGCCCGCGCCAATCCACTCTGGGCACCCCTGGAAATGGTGCTGTCCAGGGCAGGGGCTGCCGATGCAGCGCCGCTGGATCCGGTCTTACGCGACTACATCCTGCTGATCACGATCCTGGTGGCCTTTCTTGAGGCCGCAGCGCAGCAGCTCTCGCTCCAGCCACCGGCGGTGGTGATGGGCTTCGCCGGTGTGCTGCACCAGCAGCAGCCTGCTGGTTGATCCCACGCCCGGCGTTGCGCGTCCCGCTGTTCCCGCCGGGTCCCGCTGCGGCGTTCAGAGAATCTGCTGCAGAAACCGGCGGCTGCGTTCGTGGCGTGGTGCGGTGAAGAACTGCTGCGGCGGTGCCTCCTCCACCACTTCACCATCAGCCATCAGCACCACCCGATGGGCCACCTGCTGTGCAAAACGCACCTCATGGGTGACGACCACCATCGTGATGTCATCGGCGGCGAGGTTCTGCATCACCTCCAGCACCTCCCGCACCATCTCCGGATCGAGGGCGCTGGTGGGTTCATCGAACAGCAGGATGCGCGGCTCCATGCACAGCGCCCGTGCAATCGCCACCCGCTGCTGCTGGCCGCCGGAGAGCTGGCCTGGATATTTGCGTGCCTGCTCCGCGATCCCCACCCGCTCCAGCAGCGCCATCGCCTGCTGTTCCACCTCGGCCCGGGGCCGTCGGCGCACCAGCACCGGCGCCAGGGTGAGGTTGTCGAGCACGCTCAGATGCGGGAAGAGATTGAACTGCTGAAACACCATGCCCACCTCACGGCGGATTGCATCGATGTTGCGCAGATCATTCGACAGGGCAATGCCATCGACCGTGATGCTGCCCTTCTGGAAATCCTCCAGGGCATTGAAGGTGCGCAGGAAGGTGCTTTTGCCTGAACCCGAAGGGCCCATGATCACCACCACCTCACCGCGGCGCACCGTCAGGCTGGCGCCGCGCAGGGCATGGAAGCCATTGGCATACCACTTCTCGACGCCCGTGGCCTCGATCATCAGGTCGCTGCTGGCGGAGCTTGGCGGGTTCATGAAACGGGCAGAGCGGGATGGCGGAATTGGAGTGGGGAAATCGGCAGCCCCTGCGGCGCAGAAGGCGTTGCGGCGGCTGATCAGAACGTTGAGGCAGCCGTGGCCGGAGCCGTGAGCGGGCCCCGGAGCCTGGCACTGATGGCGGGTGGCGCGCACACCATCGGCATCAGTGCTGCGGTGTGGGAAGGCTGCGGGGATCGAGCCGTTTCTCCAGGGCGCGGCTGCCCAGACCGAGGGCGGCGCAGGCGCACCAGAACAGCACCGCCAGGGTGAGGTAAACCTCGGCGTTACGGCCCAGATACTGCGGATTGGCCATCACAGCTCGCGCCACCCCGAGCAGATCGAGCAATCCGATCAGCGACAGCAGCGTGGTGTCCTGCAGCAGCGAGATGAACTGCCCCACCATCGATGGCAACGCCACCCGCAGCGCCTGGGGCATCACCACCGTGCGCAACGCCTGGGTGGTGTTGAGCCCAAGCGAACGGGCCGCCTCCATCTGACCGGCAGGGATCGCCGCCAGACCGGCACGCACCGCTTCCGCCAGATAGGCGGCGGCGAAGAAGGTGAGCACCCAGGCAGCCCGCCAGACCCGATCCGGCGCCATGCCACCGGGCAACATGAAGCCAAGGATGTTCTGGCCGAGAAACAACAGCGTGATCAGCGGCGCCCCGCGGATGAACTCGATATAAAGCACCGAACCCCAGCGCAGCACCGGCAGTTCGCTGCGGCGCCCCAGGGCGAGCAGCACCCCAAGTGGAAAGCAGAGCAGGATTGCAAAGCTGGACACCAGCAGCGTCAGCAGCAATCCGCCCCATTCCGAAGGCGTCACCCCCACCAGGCCCAGGCCACCGCCGATCAGGGCCAGGCCAATCAAATAGAGCAGCGGCCAGATCAACGGCACCAGGCGCTTGCAGGGCGGCGGCAAGGCAGGCCCGAAACGACCGGCCAGCCAGCGGCAGAGCAGCAGCACCGCGGCGATGCTCCACCAGCGCATCTGGATGGCCATCGCCAGACCCAGGGCCGAGGGGGTGAACAGCGCCAGCGCAGCCAGCAGCAGTGCGGCGAGGCGATCGTTGCGCGGCCAGAGCAGACCGCTGCGATCGTGGCGGGGATGGCTGCGCAGCATGCCCCAGCTCAGGCCGATGGCAGCGGCGAGCAGCACGGTGAGGCACCAGAGGCGCCATTGCTGGGGCGGCGGATAGCGGCCCACCACCAGAAGCGTGCTGTTGGCCTGGATCACGGCCCACTGCGCCTGGCTGAACAGCCAGCGCAGCAGATGGGTGCCGCCCACCAGCAATAGGCTGATCAATCCGAGGCTGAGCAAGCCATCGGCCGGGGTGGCGAATAGCTCTTGCCTGAGACGACGTGCCAGCGAGGTCATGGTCAGCGCTCCCGGATCTGCACGAGTTGGTTGAGGCCGTTCATCAGGGCGGAAATCAGCAGATCGAGCACCAGATAGGACCCGAGCAGCAGCAGAATCACCTCCACCGCCCGGCCGGTCTGATTGAGTGTGGTTTCAGCCACCGAATAGAGATCGGTGTAGCCCACCGCCACCGCCAGCGACGAATTCTTGGCCAGGGAGATGTATTGCGTGTTCAGGCCTGGCACGATCACCCGCAGCGCCTGCGGCAACACCACCACCCGCAGTGTCGTCAGCCAGCCCAGCCCCAGCGAGGAGGCTGCCTCCCACTGGCCCTTCGGGACCGAGGCGATGCCGCCGCGCACAATTTCAGCGATGAAGGCGGCGGTGTAAATCGTGAGACCGGTGAACAGCGCCCCGAATTCCACCGTGATCCGCAGCGGTGCCTGCCAGACCCCATTGAGAAGCTGCGGCAGGGTCCAGCGCAGCCCATCGGCGAAGCCAGCCAGATAAAGGCCGGATTTGGCCAGCACCACACCGGGCAGCTGAATCGCAGCGGCGCCATTGGGCAGGGTGAGAAACACCACGAAATACCAGAACACCAGCTGCAGCAGCAGCGGGATGTTGCGCAGCACCTCCACATACACCGCCGCCAGGCGACGCAGCAGGCCATTGCTGCTGAAACTGGCCATTCCCAGCAGGGTGCCCAGCAGTGTGCTGGTCACCAGCGCCGAGAGCACCACCCGCAGGGTATTGACCAGACCGGCGACCAGGCCGCGCCAATAGGGCATGCCGGCATCAAACGGCAGCAGGGTTTCCGCAATATCAAAACCGGCCGGTGTGTTCAACCAGCGCCAGGACAGCAACAGGCCGGCGGCGGTGAGATTGCGCACCAGATTGGTGAACAGAAACGCCACCAGCAGCAACACCACCAGCGCCACGCTCCCCTGCACGATCCAGGGGATGACGCGGCGGTCACGCCACCAGGGTGCCGCAGCAGCAGCCGGGCCCGCGGTTTGGGTGGGATTCACAGTGTCCGGCATCAACGGAAGGGGGGCGAATAGATCAGACCGCCTTCCTTCCACTGGCGATTGCTGCCGCGATCGAGCTTCAGCCGGGAACCGCTGCCGACATTGCGCTCAAAGATCTCGCCGTAGTTGCCGACAGCGCTCACAACCTTGACGACAAAATCAGCCGGCAGGCCCAGCTGTTTGCCGAATTCACCCTCCACCCCCAGGAAGCGGCGCAGATCGGCCTGGTTGGGATTGGCCTTCGCTTCGGCCACCTTGGCGGCGATACTGGCCTTGGTGATGCCCAGCTCTTCGGCCTGGAACAGGGCATACACCGTCCAACGCACCGCATCGGCCCAGGCGGGATCGGCATTGGTGGTGGCGGGGCTGAGCGGTTCCTTGCTCAGCACCTCGGGCAGCAGCACATGATCCTGCGGGCTGGGGAAGCTGGTGCGCTTGGCCGCCAGCTGGGAGCGATCGCTGGTGACGGCCACGCAGCGACCACCGAGATAGGCGGCATAGGTCTGATCACCGGTCTGGAACTTGAGCGGTGTATAGGTGGCCTTGATCTCACGCATGCGATCGGCCAGATTCAGTTCGGTGGTGGTGCCGCTTTCCACACAGATCGGTTTGCCGGCCAGATCCTGCAGCGACCGCACACCGCTGGCACCGGTGGCCATCACCCCCTGGCCGTCATAGAAGGTGGTGGGTGCAAAGCTGAGGGCGTTACCGCCGGCGGCATCACGGCTGAGGGTCATCGTGGTGTTGCGCGACAGCAGATCCACCTCGCCGCTGGCCAGGGCCGCAAACCGTTCACTGGAATTGAGGTTGCGGTACTCCACCTTGCTGGCATCGCCGAGCACAGCCGCGGCGGTGGCTTTGCAGACATCGACATCCAGGCCGCTGTAGCTGCCATCGGGAGCGACAAAGCTGAAGCCCGGCAGGGAGCCATCGACGCCGCAGATCAATTTGCCGCGCGCCTTGATCGTGGCGATCTTCTGACTTTCGACACCGCCGCCATCGGAGGCGCAGCCTGCAACTGCCAGCACCAGCAGCAGGGAGAGGAGGCCAGCACCACACCGGCGAGAGCCGCCACTTGAAATCCCCATGCCGGAGCGCGCAAAATTTCG
The DNA here is from genome assembly GCA_046075505.1 of Cyanobium sp. GTDB lineage: Bacteria > Cyanobacteriota > Cyanobacteriia > PCC-6307 > Cyanobiaceae > Cyanobium. The sequence goes on from JBJTQH010000054.1 coordinate 5,137, forward strand.
GCCGATTATCACACAACAAGCCCCGTTGCGCTCGCAGCCTCGCCCCGTTGTGGCAGCGGCTCCGGGGCTCCCTGCGGCAGTGCCGGCCGCTGCGCCGCTCCGGGGCCCTGCGCCCTGCGGTGTCGGCCCTGGCTGAGGGGGGCGGTGCCGCCTGTCAGCCGTGCCCGGGCGGGCGGCTGCAGCACCCGAGCGCCTGGAGGGCAGGCCCTGGTTCCGCCCCAGACACCCGCAACCGGCGCCTGGCGGCCGCTTCGCCTGCCACCGCTTCGGCTGCCACCACTGCGCCGCACATCGCGTCGCCTGCCACCCCGTCGCCGCACAGCACGGAACGAAAGACCGACAACGAAAAACCGACAACGGAAAACGGAAAACTGATCACTGAAAAGGTGGCGCCTGCATCAGACCGCCCTGGCTGGCGAGACGATTGATCGCACGCGGCAACTGCAGTGGCGAACGGCTGCCCAGATTGCGTTCATAGATTTCGCCGTAATGACCTACCGCTTCGATCATTTTCACAACAAAATCATCGGCCAGTCCCAGGCGACGGCCCAGCTCTCCTTCCACCCCCAGCAACCGTCGCAGCCGCCCCAGGCTGGGATCGGCCTGGGCTGCAGCCAGTTTCGCTCGCACATTGGCCTGGGTGATGCCCTGCTCCTCGGCTTCGATCAGGCCGTACACCACCCAGCGCACCACATCCGCCCAGACGACATCGGCCTGGCCGGTGGCCGCTGCCAGGGGCTCCTTGCTCAGCACCACCTCCAACAGCCGGTGATCGGCAGGGACTCTCAGGCGGCTGCGCCGCGCCGCCAGTCCGGCGCGATCGCTGGTGATCGCCTGGCAACGGCCGCTTTCGTAGGCGGAGAAGGCTTCATCGCCACTGCGGAACCGCAGCGGGGTGTACCGCAGCCCGAGGCTGCGCATCTGATCGGCGATCACCTGTTCATTGCTCGATCCACTCAGCACGCACACCGTGCTGCCGGCCAGATCGGCCAGGCCCTCCATACCGCTGGTGCGCCTGGCCATCAGGCCGCCGCCGTCGTAAAGGATCGGTGGGGCAAAGCTGAGGCCATTGCCGCCGGCGGCATCACGGCTCAGGCTGATCGTGGTGTTGCGGGAGAGCAGATCGACATCGCCGCTGGCCAGGGCGGCAAAGCGATCGGCGGTGTTCAGCAGCCGCAGTTCCAGCTTGGCCGGGTCCCGCAGCACCGCAGCGGCCAGGGCGCGGCAGAGATCGACATCGAGGCCGCCGTAGCTGCCATCGCTGCGGATGGCGCTGAATCCCGGCAACTGGCCGTTGCTGCCGCAGAGCAGGCGATCGCGGCTGCGGATCCGCTCCAGGGTGGGGCTCTGCAGCCGGCTGCTGTCCGTCGAGGGGCTGCAGGCCGGCAACAGGGTGAGCAGTGCAGCGAGCAGAGCCGGCAGGGCCGCTCGGCCGGAGCGCATCGCCACAGGGATCCCGGCAAGCATCGGCGGATCTTCTCATGGCTGCACCACCGCTCGGGGGCCAACGCCATGGCGGCATCAGCGGCCAGGGGCCAACGCCCTGGCGAGAGACCGGGCCGACAAGCCAGGTCGCGCAAGGCTTCTCCAACAACAGACATCGGATCCGGGCAGCATTCGGCTGCGATGTGCAGGATGGGCGCAGCGTTGGTGGGTGCTGCGGCCGCACGATGGAGAAGAGCTCACCCGTGCAGACCTCTGCCGCGTTGTCGGTGCCTGCGGCGAGCCGAACGCCTGCCCGTTGGTCGTGGCTGCAGGCCCTGCGGCAGCTGCGCCTGCAGATCATTCAGGGCCAGAGTCGCCTGCCGCTGCTGGTGCTGCTGTTCGGCCTGCTGCTCACGGCGCTGATCGCGGAGCAGACGCGCCAGTACAGCCGCCAGAGCCATGAACGGATCGAGCGGGCGCTGCTCGACGACGTGGCTGATGCGATCGAGGTGAAGTTGCGCGAGACCATCGACACGATCAGTGGTGTCGCCGGTCTGTTCAATGCCTCCGCCGCGGTCACCCGCGAGGAATTCCGCCGTTATAACGACACGCTGCGCCGCGAGGACGACAGCCTGGCCGGGATTCAGGGCATCGGCTTCAGCCGTTTTGTGCCCGCCTCCGAGCGCCAGGCTCTGATCAGCAGCATCCGCGCCGAAGGCTTCCCAGATTTCACAATCCGGCCGGAGAACAACAGCGGCCCCGGCAGCGCGATCATCTATCTCGAACCGTTTGATCTGCGCAACCAGCGGGCCTTCGGGTTTGACATGTACAGCGAGCCCACCCGCCGCCGCGCCATGGATCGCGCCGCCCAGACCGGGATGCCTTCGATGTCGGGCCGGGTGAAGCTGGTGCAGGAGCGCAATGTCGGTGTGCAGGCCGGCGTGCTGTTCTATGTGCCGGTGTATCGACGCGGCACGCTCACACCGCCACGCCAGCCTGATTTCTATAGCAACACCCTGGTGGGCTGGGCCTATTCACCGATCCGGGTCGGGGATCTGGTGAGCGCGGCGCTGCGCACGGTGAACAATCCCGATCTGCTCGATTCCGCGGTGCTGGTGCACGACGGCGAGGCTGCGACGCCCGACAGCCTGATCTTCGACAACAAGAAGCTGCTGGCGCGCAATAGCCTCTCGCATCCGCAATACCAGCGCATCGAAAGCGGTGGCCGCGGCTGGCTGATCGGAATCCAGCTCAGCAGCCAGTTGGTGGGTCCGCAGGGCTTCTCCAGTCAGTTCTGGCTGGTGCTGGTGATCGGCTCGATGGGGGCCACGATCACCTCGCTGGTGTCGGCGATGCTGGTGAACAACCACCTCACCACCCGCCGCGCCCTGGCGGTGGCCGAAAAGGCGAATCAGGAACGGGCCCTGGCCGGCACCGTGTTCGAGGCGTGCCCCCAGGCGATCGTGGTCACCGATGCCCAGGGGAAGGTGCTCTCCGCCAATCAGAGCTTTGCGCGCATCACCGGCTATGCCGGCGCTGAGATCCTGGGGCGCACCCTCAGCCTGCTCAAATCCGGCCGTCATGACGGTGGCTTCTACAACCGCCTCTGGCACGACGTGCAGGAGCGCGGCTTCTGGCATGGGGAGATCTGGAACCGGCTGCGCGATGGTTCGATCCGTCGCCATGAGCTGAGCATCACCGCCGTGCGCGATCAGAAGCTCTGCATCACCCACTTTGTGGGCATGCTGCAGGACATCACCGAGCGCCATCACGCCCAGGAGGTGATCCGCCACCAGGCGCTGCACGACAGCCTCACCGGTCTGCCGGCCCGGACGTTGTTGCTGGAGCGGATCAATGCTGCCCTGGAGCAGGCGGAGCGGCAGTGCACCCACGTGGGTCTGCTGTTCCTTGATCTCAATGGCTTCAAGGGAGTCAACGACAGCCATGGCCATGCCGCCGGCGATCGTCTGCTGCGGCTGGTGGGGCAGCGGTTGCGCGGTGCCATCCAGGTTCAGGATCTGGTGGCGCGCCTCGGGGGCGATGAATTCGTGGTGCTCGTGCCCCGCGCCGGGGATCTGGAGGAGCTGCAGGCCTTCGCCCAGAAGGTTCAGCAGGTGGTGGCCGGCTGCAACGGCGAATTCGACCTGCCGATCGAAATCAGTGCCAGCATCGGCATCGCCCGCTCGCCGGAAAATGGCATCGCCGCCGGGCAGCTGCTGGCCGCAGCCGATGCGGCGATGTATGAGGCCAAGAAGCAGGGAGGTGGCGCCGCCGTTGTGTTCGCGCAAGTGAAGATAGCAAGCCAGCAACAGTGAAGTGGCCGCTGGGGCCGGAGCGATGCGGCTCTCCTGAATCCAGGCGTCTAGATCTGGCTTCAGCCCGGCAGGATCACGCGGTTGAGCACATGCACGATGCCGTTGTCGCATTCGATATCGGCCTGCAGCACCGTGGCGTTCTTCACCTCGAACGGATCGGCGCGACGGATCGCCACCGGTGCTCCTTCGAGGCTGTCCCATTCGCTGTGGCGGGTGAGTTCCTCGCGTTTATGGGCGCCGGCCAGCACATGGAATTTCAGGATGCGGGCCAGCTGCGGTGTGTTGTCCACCAGGGTCTGCACGGTGCCGGGCGGCAGCGCGGCGAAGGCATCATCCACGGGGGCGAACACCGTGAAGGGGCCGGGGCTCTCCAGGGCGGCTGTCAGCCCGGCCACCTCAACGGCCGTGAGCAGGGTGTTGAAGCAGCCTGCAGCCTTCGCTGTCTCGATGATGTTGGCCATGGGATGCGGATGCGGAAAGGTTCAGCGGTAGTCCTGGGTCTGCACGTCGCCAAGGCGGGCCTCCGGGCGCAGGAAGCGATCCATCTGGGCTTCAAAGAAGCGGCGGTTGGCCATCAGATGCTCCGGATCGCTGTCGTCGAGCGGATAGAGCAGAGCACAGCGCAGAGCCTGGATCACCGCCGAGGTGACGTTGTACATCGAGCGCTGGAAGGTGATGCCGAGTTGAATCAGCTGATCCTCCTCGCCGCGGCGGTGCATGGTGTACAGCTCCTGCAGGTAGGGGGGGAGGAAATGGAGCATGTCCTGCATCAGCAGGGTGGGAGGGATGCCGGCGGATCCGACCGGGTAGACATCGGCGTAGAGAATGCCGTAATGGAAATCAGCCTGCTCGGACGGCACCTGACCGGCCTGCGCGTTGTAGCTCTTGGTGCCGCGGAAGGGTGAGGTGCGATAGAAAACAGCTTCCACGTAGGGCAGTGCTGCTTCGTAGAGCCAGGTGAACCCCTCCGATTTGGGAATCACCTCAATGCATTCATCGCCGACGTAGACGTGGTGATAGATCGGCCGACCGGCGACGGCGAAGATGCCGTTCACCAGGAAGTTCATCGCATCGGGAACACCCTTGAAGCCGCCCTCATCATAGATATCGCTCATTTCGAAGAACACCGGCGCCATCACTTCCCAGAACAGGCCGAGATTGGCGTAATAGCTCATCTGCTTCACCTGTTCCATGAACATTTCCGGGAACAGCTTGTACAACCCCAGCATCGCCGGATTGCCGCGGAAGTAGGCCTTGATCGCCCGATCGGCATTGGCGCGGTAGGCGTCGCTCTCCAGATAGTCGTTGAAGCGGCCGCCCATGCCCTGGTGCCAGAGCATCGCCTGCATGCAGGCCTCGGCAAACTCCATATTGATGCGGTCGTGCCAGAGGTGATGCCACAGCTTCAGCATCCGGCCGGTTTCAACGCGCTCCATGAAGGCAAGCAGATAGGGATGGGCCTTCTCGCCGCCCCGCCAGATGCGCAGCTGCGATTGATCGCCGGCATAGCTGTTGGGGCGATCGAGATACTCCTGGCTGATGAAGTATTTGAAGGCCGGCAGCGGATTGAGGAATACCCGCTCGGCGATGTAAAGCAGATCGCGCCAGTAGAAATCCATCGGCACGGCATAGGCCTTGTAGATGCCGATGATCTGCATCAGGTTTTCCGGCGTGTCCGGCAGCATCGAGCCGCCGGCTTCCAGCCGATGGATCACCTCCGCCCAGCGGTGCTCGGAAGGGGGGATCAAGGGGTCCTGGGAGGTGGGCTCCAGGAGGGCGTTGGCGGCGGTCATGCGGGCAGGGCCTCCGGAGCGTCGGATGCTGGGGACAGGGCGGTGAGCGCAGGCGGAACGCCGGCAGCCAGAGCAGGGGGAACGGTGGCAGCCAGCGGCGAGAGTGCCGGTCCCTGGGCCAGCAGGAAGGGCTGGGAGCGCAGGGCCAGGCTGTTGGTTTCGGTGCCGCTCCAGGCGGTGAGGGCGGTGGGCCAGATGCCGCTGGCCACCACCAGCAGGGTGAGCACCAGAGCGGGCGCCCGTTCGTTCCAGGGTGTGGATTGCCAGTTGGCGCGGCTGTTATCGAGCCGCCCGAAGCCCACCCGGTTGAACAGGCGGACGGCATAGACCGCCGTGAAGCCCGAGGCGATCAGGGAAACAAGAGTGGCGCGCGGGAAGGCGGTCCAGCTGCCTTCAAACACCATCAGCTCCGCCGGGAAGCCGGCCAGACCGGGGATGCCGGCGGCGGCCATCAGCGCCAGCAGCAGCATGCCGAGGGTGAACGGCAGACCCCGCAGCGGATTGAGCAGGCCGGAGAGTTCCGGGATGCGGGTGGTGCCGGTGCGGCGCTCGATCATGCCGACGCAGGCGAACAGCAGCGCCACGATCAGGCCATGGGCCAGGATCTGGGCCACGGCACCCTGCAGGCTCAGCGGTGTGGCCGCCGCCAGGGCGAGCACCAGCAATCCCATGTGCCCCAGGGAGCTGTAGGCCATCAGGCGGCGGATGTCGTCCTGGGCGATGGCATTGAGCGCTCCATAAACGGCGCTGATCGCGCCGGCGGCGGCGATCCAGGGGGACCAGGCCGACCAGGCCTCCGGCAGCAGACCCACCCCGAAGCGCAGCAGCCCGTAAGCCCCCAGCTTCGAGACCACGCCGCCGAGCAGCATCACCACGGCCGTGGGCGCCTGGCCGTAGGTGAGTGGCTGCCAGCCGTGCAGGGGCACCACCGGCAACTTCAGACCGAAGCCGATCAGCAGCAGCGCCAGGATCCAGGCCTGGGTGGATTGGGGCAGGGCCAGCTGGGCCAGGGAATCGAAGCCGAAGTTCTCACCGTTGAGCCAACCCAGGGCCAGCACCGCCGCCAGCAGTGTCAGGCCTGAAACGGCGCTGTAGAGCAGGAAGCGCACAGCGGCGGCGGCCCGCCTCTCACCGCCCCAGATCGCCACCAGCAGGGTGGTGGGAATCAGCACCAGCTCAAAGAAGAGCACGAACAGCAGGGCGTTGCGGGCCAGGAACGAGCCACAGACGCCGATGTTGGTGGCCAGCAGCAGGGCATGGAACAGGCGCGGCCGCTGCTGTTCGTTGGGCACCGACAGGATGGTCGCGGCGGTGATCAGGGCCGTGAGCAGCAGCAGCGGCAGGGAGAGGCCATCGAGGCCCAGATCCAGCTCCAGCCCCAGCTTCGGCAGCCAGCGCAGCTGCAGATCGGCGGGCGGCAGCCGCCAGCAGGCCAGGGCCAGCAGCAGCTGCAGCACGGGGGCCAGCGCTGCCAGGGGGCGCAGCAGGCTGGGGCGTTCAGCGGGAAGCAGTTGGATCAGCAGGGCAGCCGCCAGGGGCAGTGCCAGCAGCAACAGCAGAGTGAGCGGAGGCATCAAGGCATGGGGCCAGAGGATGGCGCTGGAGGGTCAGCGGCCCGGCTGAAACCGGATTGCGGGGGACGCTAGGGACATGGCCCTTGGTTCTGGCGAGATCCAGCCCACGGCGATACCAATGGAAAGAACAAGCGATACTGATCAGAGGCGGTGGGCCGTTCGGCCTGGGGCGCGGCGTCCCGGCGCTCGCCCTCGCCAGCGGCCATCGAGGTCTGTTGCCGAGCGCTGCCATTGAGGTGTTCCGGCCAGGGGAGCGGCAGCTGCTGCGGCTCCGGCAATGGCTCCGGCAATAGCTCCATGGCTCCGGTGCCAGCTCAGAGGTGCCCCTGCGCCCCAGTCCGTGGCTGCCACGGCTGATCCGATCGCGCACGATGTCGTGGTCGCCGGGGCTCATGGGCCTGCGCGGGGTGGGCCCAGGGCGACGGGGCGGTGCCGGCGGGGCTGATCAATCGGTGCTGCGCCGGCCGCCGAGGAAGGGGAAGCGGAACAGGGAGCGCAGGCGTTTGCGGCGCACGGCGCGGATGCGATGGCGATCGACCGGGATCGCCCGGGGCCGGTAATCGAGTTTCTGGAGCGAGAGGATCGCTTCGCTGATCGGCATCGGGCGATCGAACAGATACCCCTGGCCCTTGGCGGTGCCGTTCTGAATCAGCCAGTCCCGCTGGAAGGGATTCTCCACGCCTTCGGCTGTGACCTCCAGACCGAGATCACGCAACATGGTGAGCATGGTGCGTAGCAAGGTGCTGGCTGAATCCTCCCGATCTCGCAGCTTGGCGACAAAGGCCCGATCCACCTTCACCCCCTGAATCGGCAGGGAGATGAGACGGGCGAGCGAGGAGTAGCCGGTGCCGAAATCATCGATGGCAACGTGTACGCCACGGCTGACCAGCGCATCCAGAAAACGGGCGAAGTCTTCGCTGCTGTCTTGGAAGATATCTTCCACCAGCTCCACCTGCAGTGTCCAGCCAGGTGGCAGGGGTGATTCATCGACCAGGGTGAGCAGGCGAGCGCGCAGGTCGCGATCTTCCAGCAGGATGCCGGAAACATTGACGCTCATCACCATCTCGCGGGCCGGAATCGGTTGGGCCAGCAGCGGAATTGCCGCCAGGCTCTTCTCGAAGATGAGCAGATCCAGCTCGCCGGTGAGCCCACATTCGGTGGCCAGGGGCACAAAGGTGCCCGGCATCAGCAGGGTGCCCTGATGGGGCCAGCGGGCCAGCGCCTCGTAGCCGAGCGGTTCGCCGCTGCTGAGATCAACGATCGGCTGCAGGAAGGGCTCCAGCACCTTCCCCACCACCGCTTCGCGGAACTCCGATTCCATCCGGTAGCTTTCGCGCGCCGCCACCCGCGCTTCGGCATCGATGAACCGGAAGGCGCTGCCGCTGGTGCGCCCGGCCATGCGTGCCGCCATGCTCGTATCGGCGAGGATCGCCTCGGAGGTGTCATAGTTCTGATGGCAGATCGCAATCCCGATTGATACAGTCATCGAAAGAGATTGCATGCCATTGCGATAGACGTGATTGGCAAAGGCGAGGATGCGTTCGGCGATGCTCTGCACCGTTTCTTCCTGTTCGGCAAAGGGAATCAGGGCCACCAGTTCCGCATCGGCAAAGCGTGCCACCGAGGCCGCTCGCGGTACCGCTGCCAGCAGGCGTCGCGCCGCTTCATTGATGTATTCCTCCGCCACGATGCCGCCCAGGGTGGAATTCACCCGCTCGTAGTCGCGGAAGGCACAGCGCAGCAGTGAAAACGGCGCCTGGTTCTGGGTGGCATACATCAGATCCAGCATCTGCACCATCTGATCGCGGCTGATCAGCCGTTCCAGCGAGGGGAGGCGTTCATGGCTGCCCTGCGGAAGCCGCTCCACCTCCAGGGTGCCCTCTCGCGAGGCGAGCAGCGCTGCGTCGCGCAGATACTCGAGTTGTTGCACCGTCAGCGAGGCGAGGCGCCGCAGGCTGTCGATCTGTTGGCTGTTCAGTTGGCGGAGCTCCCGGCTGATGGCACACAGGCTGCCCACGACATAACCCTGGCTGGTGATCAGGGGGAAGCCGGCATAGAAGCGGATGAACGGCTCAGCGGTGACCAGGGGATTATCGAGAAAGCGCGGATCAGCAGCTGCATCCTCAATGATCAGGGGATCACGTTGCAGGATGGTGTGACCGCAGAAGGAGATATTGCGCGGGGTTTCCTGTTGACCCAGCGGCGCACCAACACAGCTCTTGAACCATTGTCGATTGTTGTCGACCAGGCTGATGATCCCGATCTCGGTGCCGGCGATGCGGCGGGTGAGCTCACTGATGTCATCAAAATGGGGGTCGGCTTCGCTGTCGAGCACAGCCAGCGACTGCAGTTCTTCGAGCCTGGCGACTTCATCGGTGGGGATCCGCGGTGCTTCCATGCTCAACTCCCCTTCACCGGCGAGAGGGGCAGGCGGCTGGAGAGCAGTTTGCCGCTGTTCCATTCGAGGCGATTGCGGCCACCATGCTTGGCGGCATACAAGGCTTTGTCGGCGGAATTATACAGAAAGTCGAGATTGAAGCCGCACTCATGGGTGGCCGCTGCTCCGATGCTCACCGTGATCGGCAGTTTATGGCCGCGGTAGGAAACGCGATTCATCTCCAGTTGCAAGCGCAAGCGTTCCAGCACCTTCGTGCCGCTCTGTCTGCCGGTGGAGAGCAGCATGGCAAACTCCTCGCCTCCAAAACGGCAGACCAGATCCTCGGGCCTGGTGACCGTGAGCAGCAGCGAACCCACCGAGGCCAGGGCGGCATCACCGCAGCCGTGACCATAGGTGTCGTTGATGCGTTTGAAATGATCGATATCGAGAATGGCGAACACCAGATCCGCCTGGCGTTCCTCCGCCTCGGCCAGCACATCCATGGCCAGCTCCATGAAGGAGGTGCGATTCATCAGGTTGGTGAGGGAATCGGTCTGGCTGGTCTCAACCACCTGGGGCAGCAGCCGCGTGGAGATCAACAACCAGAGCACGATGCACAGCAGCAGCGACAGCAGGGCGCTCAACAGCAGCAGTGGCGGCAGATCCTGGAGAAAGTCAGCGATCAGCATGCCGGTGTCGAAATTCACCACCACCAGAAAGGAGCGCCGCGGCAGGCCGAGATCATTGCCGGGCAGGGAGACAGCGCGTACATCGGTGTAGCCGGAGAGATGCAACTGCCAGCGGGAATGGTTTCCCGAGGTGCAATCGTCGTCCGCGTCGGAGCTGCGGAAACAGCGCAGCATCGTGGCAAAGGCAGGATCGTCATTGCCCATCTGGCTGAACAGGGGATCATCGATGTTCAGGGAGCGCCAGGTGGGGCGGGAAGAGTAGAGAATGCGGCCGCTGCGATCGAGCACCATCAGCACATTCACCACATCGGCCTGATGCACCCGCGTCGATTGATCGTAGGCTTCCAGCAACTGCTGGCGATTGATATCAGGCATCGGGGTGCGCAGCACCGATTCCACGATGTGAGCGGCCAGATCCACTTCCCGCTGCACCTGCCAGCGATGATCAAATAGATCGATCGTGGCCAGAATTGCGGTGAGCAGCAGCGTGGATCCCAGCCAATGGGCCAGCAGCAGGTCGCGCAGCAACCTCGAGGAGCCCTTGAGCAACGACGGTACGGAGGGGAGCGCAGCCGGCATCACGAGCCTCGGTAGCGATCCACCATGGCCGCCAGGCGATCGAGCCTTTCCTGGATCTGGCGATGGGCCTGTTGCTCCGAGCGCAGCAGGGCCTCCTGCTCCACCGGTGGCTCGTTCTGGGCGTGCAGATGGCGCAGCAGGGCCTCCGCAAAGCGATGGGCATCCGCGAGGCTCTGCTGGGCGGTGGCGACATCATCGCCGATGGCACCGAGCTCGGACAGGGAGACGCCCCGCTCCAGCTTCAGGTGGGTGACATCGACCTGATTGGCAACATAGAAATCCGGTTTGCCTTCACTGCCTCCCACCGGTGAGAGGGTGAGACGATTCCAGAAGCGACTGCCGTCGTGGCGGTAGTTGAGCAGTTCGCCGCTGTAAGGGGAGCCCGCTCGCAGGGCGTCGCGGATCCGAGCCAGTTCCTGTGGGTCGGTATCCGTGCCCTGCAGGAATCTGCAGTTGTAGCCAATCGCAAGATCTTTCGTGTACCCGGTGATCTGAGTAAAGGCATCATTCACGTAAACCAGAGCGCAGTCCGGTTGGCGCATGTCGGCGATCGCGATCCCGACAATCGAATTGTCCACAGCGGTGGCAAACAGGGAAAGCTCCTGCAGCTGATCGCTCATGCAGGTCGATAGTTCGGATTCGCGCTGATGCACAGCTGTCAGCTTCTCATTCGCTCGCTCCAGGGTGCGGCTCTGGCGCTGAAAGATGGAGGTGGCCGCCACCGACAGCAGGCCGAGCAGACCGACATACCCCATCAGCAAGCCGAGCCGGCCGAATCCTTCCACCCGCAGGCCCCGCACCTTCACCTCCTGAATGCCGCGCACATCGCCCACCTTCCAGTCGCGCTTCGGCGAATCGGGATGGCTGTTGTGGCAGGTGACACAGGCCTTGCGCATCAGCACCGGCGTGGCCAGCCTGTAGGTGGAGCGGCCGAGACCGTTGCCGATCAGTTCGGTGTAGGTTTTGCGATCCGGACTGTTGCGGAAGCTGGTGATCGCCTCGTTCTCAAAGCGGTCGAGGGAACGGGAGACCCGCTTGGCGAATGGATAATCGGAGATGAACTCATAGGAAATGCGGCCGTCGCGGTGGGCATTATCAAACAGGGCACCCAGCTCGATCGACAAGGTGGCCGGAATGGGAATCCCGCCGTGGATATCGCGATAATTTTCTGAGTACACCGCCTGCCCTTCGGCAGCCTGCAGGCGAGCGATAACATTATCGGCGTAGTAGGCGCGGATGCCTGTGGCCAGGGTGGCAATCTCGTCGGCCTGCATCTTCATCTGCGACACCGTGGCGCTGGAGATGCTGTTCAACATCACCACAGGCAGAAACAGCAGGCTGATCAACAACAGCCACAGCACCGCATCGGGGCGGGAGAGCGACAGTGGCAGGCGTTGAAGCCAGCGGAGAATGGTCTGCAGCAGGTCTGGACCAGGCTGGCGGTACCGCTGCGCCACTGAAATCCCCGACTGCTTCAAAAGGCAGCCTCACACTAGCGGTGCCCCCGACAATCTCAACCGTTGTGGTGAAGCTGTCATCAGCCGCCAGGCCAGCCGGCCGGGGCGGCCCGGCGGCTGGCTCGCCCGGCAGTATGGAGTGCTCAGAGGGGGCCGGCCAGCAGCCAGGCCGCCATCAACAGCACCCCCAGTACCAGGGTGAGCGCATAGGCCTGGGAGCGGCCCGAGGTGGTGAGGCTGAGGCGGCGGGCTCCCTCCAGGGTCACCGCACCGGTGGCACCGCTGAAGCCATCCACCAGACGCAGCTCCGACCAGCGGCTCACCTGGGCCAGAGCCAGCACCAGGGCGACAACGGTGCGGTGGTAGAAGCGCTCGGTCTGCATGTCGTGGGCCAGCCAGTCCTGCAGACCGCCCAGGGTGGCGGGCAGTTGCGCCAGCGGGTGGGGGCGCAGATAGAACACCGCCGAGAGGCCGCCTCCCACCAGGGTGGACAGCAGCAGCGGCAGGGCCATCGGTCCCCAGCCCGGCAGTGGATCGAGCTGGAACACGCCATTGCGCACCAGCAGCTGCGGCAGATGCAGCACCAGACCCATCAACAGCAGGATGGGCAGTGCCATCAGCCAGAGCACCTCCGGTGAGCGGGTGGTGAAGGTGGTGGGATGGCCGGCCCAGATCAGTCCGAACACCCGGATCAGGCCAGCGCTGATCAGGGCATTGGTGACCAGGACCAGAGCCCCGAGCAGCAGAGGATGGCCGCTGGCGGCCACCAGCGCGAGCAGTTCACGCAGAGCCGCGAAGCCACCGAAGGGAGGCAGGCCCATCAGGCCGGCTGCACCACTGAGAAACGCCAGCCCCATCAGCGGCCGCTTGCTCCACAGGCCGCCGAGCTGGGTCAGATCCTGGGTGACATTGGTGAGCACGATGGCGCCGATCGCCATCAGCATCAGGGCCATCGGCAGCGGGTAGACCAGCATCAGGTGGTCCGCCACGGAGATGCCGCCGAGGCCCACCGCCACGAACAGCAGCCCCAGCCAGCTGCTGACCAGGAAGGAAAGGGCCCGTTTGACATCGATCTGGGCCAGGGCGATCAGGGCACCCACCACCGCCGTGGTACCGCCGACCACCACCAGCAGCGATTGCACCAGAGGCACCAGTTCCACCAGCGGTTGCAGGCGCAGCAGCACCCAGGCGCCACCGACCACCACCACCGAATTGCGCAGCACCGTTGAGGGCAGGGGGCTCTCCATCGCCTCATCCAGCCAGAGGTGCAGGGGGATCTGGGCGCACTTGCCCATCGGACCGGCCACCAGCGCCAGCACGATCAGGGGGAAAGCCGCCGGCAGGGCGAGGTGGTTGTTGGCCTGATCGGCGGCCCAGGCCTGCAGGCCGTGGAAGTTCCAGGTGCCGGTGAGCGGCAGCAGGGCGATGACGCCGGCCAGCAGGATCAGGTCGCCGATGCGCTTGGTGAGGAAGGCGTCGCGGGCACCCTTGACCACCAGGGGCTGGTTGTACCAGGTGCCGACGATCAGGTAGGTGCCGAGCGTGAGCAGCTCGAGGATCACGTAGCTGAAGAACAGCGAATCGGTGAGCACCAGGGCGCAGAGACCGGCTTCAAAGAAGCTGAGCGACCCGAAGAAGCGCGGCCAGCCCCAGTCCATCTCCAGGTAGGCGATCGAATAGATCTGCACCAGCACATGCAGCGAGGTGATCACCACCATCGCGATCAGGGCCGGCTCGGTGATCAATCCATCGAAACCGATGCGCAGCCCCGCCGTGTTCAGCCAGGTCCAGCCGAAGGTGAACGGCCGGTAGATGGCCGAGGAGCCGGCGCTGGAATTGGAATGCAGGGCCACCAGGGCCGCCACGCTGTGCAGACAGGCGACCAGGCCCACCAACAGGTTCATGTAGCCGCAGGGGCGCGGACCGGTGCGGGAGATCAGCCCCGGCGACCAGAGCAGCGAGAGGAGTGAGGCGAGCAGGGGGTAGAGCGGAATCAGCCAGGCCGTCTGGGCTGGAAGCAGGGTCATGGCGGCGGCGTTCGGGGCCGGCGGGCGGTCTTGGCGCAGCACCCTAAGCAGCGCCAGGTTGCCGCGGCTGGGTGTTGCAACAGAAAAGTCCTATGCCGGCGTCAAGCACTGCTGATCAGTCGTGGCCGTTCGTTGTGACAAGCCGCCCCGGTGCGGCAGGTCTGCGGCGGATGGCCGTTTTGGTGCCCGTTGCTTCAGCAGTGGGAGACTCCAGCCCTGAACACTGATCGCGTTGGGAGCGTGGCGGCCATGGCCTGTCAGCGATGTGGTGGCCGGATGGTCACCAAGGTGCCGGGCCGAAGCGGCCTGCTGATCTGCAGTGATTGCGGCACGCCGCTGCCCCTGTCCCCCGCCGGCGGCCTGATCGCTGTGGCCCATCCGCTCAGCTCCTCCCTGCTGCTGCTGGCGATGGGCGGCTTCCTGCTGCTGCTCGCCTTCCTCTCCTATGGCCCTTCCCTCGAGCCGGAGCTGCCCAAGGACAGGGCCCAGATCCGCAAGCTCACCACCGGTCAGTTCGCCAAGGCGCCGGTGCTGCTGGATAAGGCCCCCTTGCCCCACGGAACCGCCCCCTGAGGAGGCGGCCCCGGTCGGGCCCTGGTCGACTGATGTCGCCTGATACGGAGTCAGGCCGCTTCAGACGGCGGCATCAGGCATCGCTGTGGCGACGGCGGCTCCACTGCAGCCGCAGCTTGTCGCATTCCAGATAGAGGAAGAACACGAAGCTGACCCCCACGCAGAGCAACAGGTCCTGAGCCGAGAGCGGAGTGGTGCCGAAGAACGCCGCCAGGGCGGGCACATACAGCAGTGCCAGCTGCAGCAGCGAAGTGAGCAGTACCGCCCAGATCAGCCAGGGATTGGAGAAGGGGGCCACCCGCAGCAGCGGCAGATCGCTGCGGGCCGAGAGGGCATGGCCCATCTGGGCCAGGCAGAGGGTGGTGAACACCATTGTTTTCCAGGAATCACCGCCCTGGCCGTGCTTGGCCGACCACCACATCAGGGCGATCACGATCAGGGCGAACACCACCCCGACACGCAGGATGTAACGGCCGATGCCGCGCGCAAAGATCGATTCGCCCGGTTCAGCCGGTGCGCGGTCCATCAGACCCGCTTCACCCGGTTCCAGGGCCAGGGCCAGGGCGGGCACACCATCTGTGACCAGATTCATCCACAGGATCTGCAGCGGCGTCAAGGGCACACCGGTGAGGCCCAGCAAGGGTGCCGCGGCGATCGTGATCAGTTCGCCGACATTGCTGCCGAGGATGTACTTCACAAACCGGCGGATGTTGGCGTACACCAACCGCCCTTCTTCCACCGCATTGACGATCGTGGCGAAGTTGTCATCGAGCAGCACCATGTCGGCTGCTTCCTTGCTCACCTCGGTGCCGGTGATGCCCATCGCCACACCGATGTGGGCCTGCTTCAGGGCCGGCGCGTCGTTGACGCCATCGCCGGTCATCGCCACCACCTGGCCGTTGGCCTGCAGCGCCTTCACGATGCGCAGCTTCTGTTCGGGGGCCACACGGGCATAGACGTTGCAGCGGGCCACGGCCTGACGCAGGGCCGTCTCCTCCATCGTTTCCAGCTCGCGGCCGAGGATCACCTCGCCGGCTGCATCGGTGAGGCCGATGGCGCTGCCGATCGCCCGGGCGGTGAGCGGGTGATCGCCGGTGATCATCACCGGCCGGATGCCGGCCTGGCGGCAGGTGGCCACGGCGGTCGCCACCTCGGGCCTGGCCGGGTCGAGCTGGGCCATCAGCCCGAGCAGCACCTGCCCTTCCAGCTCCTGTTCAGGGCTTTGGTGATGGGGGGCGCAGGCGAAGGCCAGCACCCGCAGGCCCGCTGCCGCCAGCTCCCGCGCCTGATCGAGCCACCACTGGCCCTGGGCGGCACTGAGCCCCACCACACCGGAGCCATCGATCCAGCGGTCGCAGAGGCCGATGATCACCTCCGGCGCTCCTTTGCTGATCAGCAGCCGCTGCGAGGCCCCGGCGACAGAGCCGAGGGGCGCCTGCAGGTTGCCCTGGGGATCCTCGATCCAGACCGCCATCAGCTGCCGTTCGGAGCTGAACGGGATGTCGGCGGCGCGGCGGTAGCGGCTGCGCAGTTCGAAATCATCGATGCCCGCCTTGGCTGCCACCACCGACAGCGCTCCTTCGGTGGGATCGCCGAGCACCTCCCAGCTGCCGTCGGCGGCCTGGCGATGTTCGGCATCGCTGCAGAGCACCCCGGCCTCCAGCAGCAGCTGCAGCGCCCCGGCGGGCAGGCCGGCATGGGCACCGGCCGGCGGGGTGAGGGTCTGGGCTGTCATCGCGCCCTCCGGGTCGTAGCCCTGGCCACTGACGCGCACCGCTTCGCTGCCGAGGCGCAGCTCCTGCACCACCTGGCGGTTCTGGGTGAGGGTGCCGGTCTTGTCGGAGCAGATCACCGTCACCGAGCCCAGGCCCTCCACCGCCGGCAGGCGGCGGATCAGGGCGGCGCGCTTCACCATCCGCTGGGTGCCGATCGCCAGAGTCACGGTGATCACCGCCGGCAGGCCTTCGGGCACGATCGCCACCGCCATCGACAGCGACACCTCCAGCAGGTTGAGCGGGTCCTGCTTCAGCAGCAGTCCCAGCACCACCACCACCGCCACCAGCGCCAGGGCACTGCCCACCAGCACCTTGGCCAGGCCATCGAGGCGTTCCTGCAGCGGTGTGCTCTCACCGCCGGCGCTGTTGATCAGCTCGGCGATCTGGCCCAGTTCGGTGGCCATGCCGGTGGCACACACCACCGCCACGCCGCGGCCGCGCACCACCTCGGTGCCCTGGAACAGGCAGTTCTGGCGCTCCAGCACCGGGGTCTGGGGTTCCAGCACCAGATCGGCCCGTTTGAACACCGCTTCGGCCTCACCGGTGAGGGCCGCTTCGCGCACCCCCAGGTCGGCCACCTCCAGCAGGCGGGCATCGGCCGGCACCCGGTCGCCGGCCTCGAGGCGGATCAGATCACCGGGCACCAGCTCCTCGCTGCCGAGCCGCTGCCACTGACCATCGCGCCGCACCTGCACCAGCGGCTGGGCCATGTCGCGCAGCGCCAGCAGCGCCTGCTGCGCCTTGCTTTCCTGCAGGTAGCCCAGCACGCCGTTGAGCACCACGATCACCAGGATCGCCAGGGCATCTTTGGGAAATTCCTGCTGGTGGATCGAGACGCCGGCGGACACCACCGCCACCGCCAGCAGCATGATCAGCATCACATTGCTGAACTGATCCCAGAGAATCTCAAGATTGCTGCGGCCCGCCTTCAGTTCCAGCCGGTTGGCGCCATGGCGGCGGCGGCGCTCGTCGGCCTGGCTGGTGCTCAGTCCCTCACCATCCACCTCGAGCCGCTGCAGGCATTGCCGGGGCTCTAGGGCGTGCCACGCGGGAGCGCTCGCCGGGCTGGTACTGGTCACGGGGGCTGAGAAAAGTCGCCGAACGCTAAACGGCCCCTCCGAGGGCTGGCGGCTCACCCTGGCCGCAGACTGGAGCGCCTGCTGTTGCCCGCACCGATGACCGCCCGCCCGCCGGCGATCCCGCCGGGCTCCGCACCGCTGGTCCGTCTCGATCACTGGCGCCGCCAGCTGACGGTGCCCCAGTTCACGATCGTCACCGGTCTGCTGGTGATCGCCTGCGGCACTGTGCTGCTCGCCTCACCGCTCTGCTCCAGCGACAGCGTCGGCCTGTGGGAGGCGCTGTTCACCGTCACCTCGGCAATCACGGTGACGGGCCTCTCAATCATTGACATCAGCAAGGAGCTCACCGCCACCGGCCAGGTGCTGCTCGCCGGGCTGATCGTGGTCGGCGGCCTGGGCCTGATGGCGATCACCACCTTCCTGCAGGGCTTCGTGCAGGGGCGCTCCGGCCTGAGGCACCGCCTCGACAAGGGCCGTGCCCTCGATGAATTCGGCGTCGGCGGCATCGGCCCCACGTTCAACAGCATCCTGTTGGCGGGTTTCTGTGTGATGGGGCTGGGCACGGTGGTGCTCTACGCCTTCGGGTTCACCGATATCGAGAACCCGCTGCAGCGCTTCTGGGCCTCGCTGTTCCATTGCATCAGCGCTTACAACAACGCCGGCTTCGGCCTCTGGAGCGACAACCTGGTGCGTTACCGCGACAACCCGGTGGTGAACGGGGTGATCGCCAGCATGATCGTGATCGGCGGCATCGGCTGGCGGGTGATCAACGATGTCTGGAGCAAGCGGTTC
Source organism: Cyanobium sp. (assembly GCA_046075505.1). GTDB lineage: Bacteria > Cyanobacteriota > Cyanobacteriia > PCC-6307 > Cyanobiaceae > Cyanobium. The sequence goes on from JBJTQH010000054.1 coordinate 23,592, forward strand.
CGGCTGGGCCGCCTGCGTTGCCTCAGCCTGCACACCCGCCTGGTGCTGCGCAGCACGGCGCTGCTGATCGTGATCGGTGCCCTGGGGCTGCTGTTCACCGAGCAGTTCGCCGCCGGTGGTGTGATGGAGAATCTCACCCTGTGGCAGCGGCTGCAGGTGACCCTGTTCCAGTCGGTCACCACCCGCACCGCCGGCTTCAACACCGTGCCCCTGTCGGTGCAGACCCTCTCGGAGGCCGGCATCCTGCTGATGATCGTGCTGATGTTCATCGGCGCCAGCCCCGGCGGTACCGGCGGTGGTGTCAAGACCACCACCGTGGCCCTGCTGATCGGCGCCACCCAGTCGACCCTGGAGGGCCGTCAGCAGGTGGTGATCCGCAACCGCGAGATTCCCGGAGATCTGCTGGTCAAGGCGGTGGGGGCGACCCTGGCCTCGGCGGTGTTCGTGCTGCTGATGGCGCTGCTGCTCGGCATCGGCCCCACCGCCGGCGGCGAGGCGGCTCGCACCAGCTTCAGCTTTCTCGAGAAGCTGTTCACCTGCATGTCCGCCTTCTGCACCGTTGGTCTCGATCTGGGGGTGACCGCCGAGCTGAACCGCTGGGGTCAGCTGGTGCTGATGGTGGGGATGTTCACCGGCCGGCTGGGGGTGATTCTGCTGCTGTCGGCGGTGTATGCCCGTCGGGCCCCGACACGGGTGGGCTTCCCGAGGGAGGTGATCTATCTCTGAAGCCGGCCAGCAGTGGTGCTGCTGCGACCGAGGTGCTGCAGGCGATGCTCCAGCAGCAGCAGGCCCAGCACCGTGGTGAGGCTCACCATCAGCACCAGGGCCGAGAACTGGGAGGGGGTGACCACCCCAGCCTTGAGGGCGGTGGTGGCGAACACCAGGCCGGGCAGGCCGCGGGGGATCAGGCCATAGGCCACCAGGCGCCGGTCCACCCCCGCTGCCCGCTCCGGTGCCGCGACGCCGAGGCCGCAGACCAGCTTGCTGATCAGGGCCATCAGCACCAGCACCGCCGCCATCGACCAGGATTCGGGTCGCAGCAGGGTGGCCGCCTCGATGCGCATGCCGACGCTGATGAAATAGAGCGGCAGGAACACGTCGCTCAGCAGTGCCAGCACCGGTTGGGCGGTGCCCAGGCCGTGCTCCGGATCGGGGCAGAGGCGTGCCAGCAGCATCCCGCCCCAGAAGGCCCCGAACAGGCTGGTGAGGCCCAGGGTCTCCCCCAGCCAGGCCGGGATCAGCATCAGCATCAGGATCGCCAGCGGGCTGGTGGGCCGCTCCGGCCGCCGCGCCGCCCAGCGATCGGCACCCCACAGGCTGAGCAGCCCCAGCAAAAGGCCCACGGGAGGGCCGATCCAGCCGGGCCCCTGCTGGCCCAGGGCGGTGCCGGCCCCGAGGGCGGTGGCCAGGCCGAGCAGCAGGATCGCCGGCAGGTCATCGAGCACCGACACCCCCACCAGCAGTCGCCCCGATGGGGTGTGCAGCGCCTGGCGTTGGGCCAGCACCCGCAGGGTGACGCCGGTGCCGGTGGCGCAGAGCACCGCCAGACAGAGCAGGGTGGTGGGGGTGGAGAGGCGGAACAGGGTCTGCAGCGGCCAGAAGAAGAGCAGGGGGGCCAGGGCGCTGATCGCCACCACCCGTTGCAGGGAACGGCGCTGGGCCACGAGCAGATCGCCCCGCACCTCGAGACCCACCAGGAAGAAGAGGCTGAGCACCCCCAGTTCGGTGAGGCCCTGCAGCGGGGCCACCGCCGGGAAGGGCAGCACGGTGTTGCCGAGCAGGAAGCCCACCAGCAGTTCCACAAGGATCGCCGGAATCGCCCAGCGCCCCAGCCGGCCGGCCGACAGCCGGGCGATCGCCAGACCCGCCAGCAGGATCAGCAGCACGCTCAGGGGTGAGGGATAGGCCATCGAGGCGGCGCGTCAGCGGAGAGAACAGACAACAGCACAGACCACTGCCCAGCGGACATCGCAGCCCAGCGGGTGGTGCGGGGGCGCCGCATTGTGGCCGGCAGGTGGAGCACCGCGGCTTGCCACCACATCGCACCACCTGACATCGAGCCGGTGGCGGGTCTGAATCCGCGGAAATCTCCTTAACCCGATCCAGCTACCGGTGTAAAGTCGCCCAGTTTGCCTGCTTCTGTTGGATCCCGTTCTCGCTGCGGCCCTGACGCCGCAGGGGCTGATCACGCTGCTGGTCATCCTCGGCTCGATTGTGCTGTTCGTGGGCGGCTGGCTGGCACCGGAAGTGACCGGCCTGCTCGCCGCCGCGCTGCTGGTCACCTTCAAGGTGCTCAAACCGTCCGAGGCGATGGAGGGCTTCGGCAGCCCCGCCCTGATCACCCTGATGGGCCTGTTCGCCCTCTCCGCCGGTCTGTTCCGCAGCGGTGGCCTCGATCGGCTGCGCGCCCTGATCGGCTCCGATGCGATCCGCAGCCCCAAGCGGATGATCACCCTGATGGTGGCGGCCGTAGGGCCCGTCTCGGCCTTCGTGCCCAACACACCGATCGTGGCCAGCCTGCTGCCGGTGGTGGAGGGCTGGTGCAAACGGCGGCGCATCTCCCCCTCCAAGGTGCTGCTGCCGCTGTCGTTTGCCACCGTGCTCGGCGGCACGATGACGCTGCTGGGCAGTTCGGTGAACCTGCTGGCCAGCGAGGTGAGCAAGAAGGGGGGCTACGGCGAATTCGGCCTGTTCAGCTTCACCGGCATCGGTATCGGTGTCTGGCTGGTAGGGGGCGTGATGATGGTGCTGCTGGCCGATCGCTTCCTGCCCGATCGCGGCAGCGGTGATGACACGCTGATCGCCGATCTTTCCAGCAGTGGTTATCTCACCGAGGTGCAGATCCCGGCTGGTTCCAGCCTGATCGGTCAGTCTCTGCATGGCAGCCGCCTGCAGCGCCGCTTCGATCTCGATGTGCTCGAGCTGCATCGCGGCAAGGAGCGCTTCCTGCCGCCGCTGGCCGATCGCACCCTGGTGGAGCGCGATCGATTGCTGCTGCGTTGCAGCCGCGAGGATCTGCTGCGCCTGCAGCAGGAACATACCGTGGTGCTGGCACCGACGCCGGAGGCCGAGACGCCGACACCGGATCAGCAGAACAATCAGCGGGTGGTGGAAGGCCTGTTGCCTTCCGGCTCCACCCTGGCCGGCGATTGCCTGCGCGATCTGCGCTTCCGCCAGCGCTACAACCTCACCGCGCTCGCCTTGCGCCGCGGCAATGAGGTGTTGCGGGAGCGCCTCGGGCGGATCCCTTTGCGCGATGGTGATGTGCTGCTGCTGCAGGGGCCCAAGGATGCGATCCGCGGCCTGCAGGCCAGCAACGACCTGGTGGTGCTCGAGGAGCTGGAGAAGGATCTGCCCACGGTGAGCCGCAAGGGGATCGCGGTGTTGATTTCCGTGCTGGTGATCCTGCTGCCGGCCTTTGAGATCATCCCGCTGGTGGCTTCGGTGCTGCTTGGCACGGTGGCGATGGTGGCCAGCGGTTGCCTCCGGCCCGGTGAACTGCAGCGGGCGATTCGCCTGGATGTGATCCTGCTGCTCGGTTCGCTGGCCAGCTTCAGTGTGGCCCTGGAGAAGACCGGCCTGGCGGCAGCGCTGGCCAAGACCCTGCTGATCGGCCTGCACAACTGGCCGGTGTATTGCGCCCTGCTGGTGGTGTTTCTGTTCACCACCCTGCTCACCGAGGTGATGAGCAATGCCGCCACAGTCGCCATGCTGATCCCGATTGCCGGCCAGCTGGCCCAGGGCCTCGAGCAGCCGCCGATGGCGTTCATCTATGCGGTGCTGTTCGGTGCCAGCCAGAGTTTCCTCAGCCCGGTGGGCTATCAGACCAACCTGATGGTGTACGGCCCCGGTCGCTATCGCTTCCTTGATTTCGCCCGCTACGGCTTCCCGCTCACGATCGCGATGACGCTCACCGTGCCGGCGCTGCTCTGTCTGTGGTTCAAGCTGTAAGGATTACAGGGCTGTCTGGATCGGCGCTGCCCGGCTTCTGGGCTGAGGCAATTACGGCGGAAGCGATTCTGCGGCTGCAGGCTGCGGCTCCGGGCCTTCAGGGAGCCACCGGCGGCTACTGCCCAGCTGCCGCCGCCGCGCCGCACCCCCATCTCAGCCCCGTTCTTATCAGAGAGGCCCTCCGCTCCTTCTCATGGTGCCGCATCAGCGCCGTCCGGTCTTCGCGGTGGCCAGGTCTTGTGTGCCGACACCTCGTCTCTCGGCCGAGCCGCTCAGGGCCCTTCCACCGAAGGCACGCCCTGCCGGCGGCGATGGCGGCGTGAATCGAGGCTGGCCAGCAGCAGCAGCACGATGCCGATCAGGCCGGTGAACCATTCCGGGATGTGCAGATGCTGTGGATTCAGCAGCACCTGCAGCAGCATCACCACCCCCAGGGCCCCGATCGCGTAGTGGGCACCATGTTCCAGAAACACCAGCTGATCG
>JBJTQH010000055.1:0-30390 GCA_046075505.1 Cyanobium sp.
GCTGCCTATGAGTTCGATTTCGATGCCAACGGCACGATCGACACCACCGCCGGGGAGATCGCGCTTGAAAATGCCTATTCGGCCACCAACATCAATGTCGACCCCATTGGGATCTCCACCCTGGCGTCAGCGTCCACGGGAGAGGGTGCCACCGCTGATGGTGGCAGCCCCAGTGGCCCAGTGGTGGTGGAGAGTGCCTTCGGTGGTGCCTATGGCGTCAACAACTTTGAGGTGGTGATCGGTGGCGCTGCTGATGACGCCATCGTTGGCAATGACGCCAACAACATCCTCGCCGGCAACGCCGGTGCCGACCGCATCGCCGGCCTGGGCGGAGCCGACACCATTTACGGCGGCAAGGGTGATGACTACATCATCCCGGGCGAAGATGCGGATGTGGTCAATGGTGGTGAAGGCATCAACACCATTCTGATCACCAGCAGCGATCTGGCCCAGGACACCTTTGCGGTTGATCCCAATGGGATCAATATCTTCAAACTCAATGGCGATGGCAGCAGTGCCAACACCACCGCGATCGCTGCCCCCACCGGAACCTGGAATCCCGGCGCCCAGGGCATCGATCTGCTCGATGGTGGCGACCCCGAGGTGAGTGCTGGTGTCACCATCTACGACACGATCAACGGCACCACCAACAACGACGACTATCAGTTCGGCAGCACCGCCTTCAAGAACATCAGTGATGTCAATCTCGGAGCCGGAGACGACAGCGTCGGCACCGCACCCACCAGCAAAGGCATCAAGGTCAGCTACGACGGTGAATCCGGCAGCGATGCGATCACACTCACCCTCACCTTCCAGCAGTTCGCCAGGCTGAACCAGAGCGGTCTGTGCGTCGCCGATGTGCAGAACTACATCGATGCACCCACCGGGCAGACCTTCCGCAGCAATCAGGCCGATTTCACCGCCACCAACTTTGAAAGCGGTGGTGTGGCGGTGGTCACCCCCGCTCTCTACAACGCCCTGCAGGGGGATCCGGCCGCCCTCACCTTCAACAGCAGCATCGGTCTGCAGGGGGTGAACACAACCAGCAGTGGCGCTCTTGATCTGATCGCCAGCGCCCTCACCAGCTCCAGCGCCACGGCCTTCTCCAGCGCCGATCTCGTGTCGGCCTTCGTGCAGGCCAACAGCGTTAAGGGTGCCGATGCGGTGGTGATCAGCAGCGGCACCAATCTCAGCGGCACGGCCAGCGCCGACCACAACGCCGCCGCCAGTGCGATCACCGTCGATGACCGCTCCGATGCCGTGCTCTCCGCCTATGGCCTCGGTGTGGATCGCAGCAGCCTCAGCGCCGGCGGTGATCTGACGCTCAACCTCACGGGCCGCGTGGCCGCCGATACCGTCGCCGAGGCCGGCAGCGGGGTCGTCACCGCCAATGGCACCGCCGAAGCGGCCGGCAGCCGCGACAGCAGCCTCACCGCCGCCGGCGACCTACGCACCACGATCAGCGGCACGCTCAACCAGAGCGTCAATGCCACCACCAGCGCCGGCCTCACCAGCGCCGGCCTCGCCAGCCGCACCTACGGCATCGACGACGCCAATCTCACCGATGCCAACCCCGACAGCCTGCAGGCCGGCGGCAGCCTTGAGCTGAGCGCCAACGCCACCAGTACAAGCGAGGTGGCGGCCCGCAGCACCAACAGCCATGCCCTGGGGGCGATCACCCTGGTGGACAACGGCGTAGCCAGCACCGACCGCTTCACCGTTCCGGCCTCACTCTGGGGGGCCAGGTTCCCGCTGATCAACGGCGACCGGATCCGATTCGCCAGCACCCCCGCCGGCAGCAGCCTGGAAGCGAATCGCGATTACTTCGTTCTCAATGTCATCCCGGTCAGCGGTGAGTTCCAGCTCAGTTCCACCCCGGCCGGGGATCCGATCGATGTGCTGCTCGCCGACGACAACACCAGCCTGGAGGCCTTCCGGCCCTCGATCGCCAGCGCCGATGCGATCAGCAGCGTCACCGCCGTGGATCTCAACCGCAGCGGCGTCGGTGTGGGCGGGCTCCAGGCCGGCGGCGCTCTGAACCTGCAGGCCAGCGCCAGCGACAGCGTGCGCGCCACCGCCAGCAGCGTGACCGGTGAGGCCACCGCCGGCCTCAACCGTCTCGGCGGTCTCGACAACCTCGATGGGTCGCCGGTCAGCCCGGTGGTCTCCCTCTCCAACACCGCCAGCTTCAGCGACGGTGCCACCAACCTGCAGGCCATCGCCACTGAGGCGGCATTGCTGCAGGCCGCCAGCACCGCTGGTGATGCCCTGGCCGAGGGCAACGTGCAGGTGCTCGGCTCCGAGCGCAGTGCCAGCAGTGCCGGCGATGACCTGCGTCTGCTCAACAGCGCCACGCTCAGCCTGACGGCCGAGGCCAGCAGCACCAGTGGCCGCGCCGAGGCCCGCAGCGGGGCCGGGGCTGGAGCCGGCAGCAGCAGCGCCTCCGCTGCCCTCGGCAACGCCCTGCCGGATGCCGACACCTACGCCATCGCCGCCGCCCTGCGCGATGGCAGCCAGAGCGCCGGCGGCGATCTGAGCCTCAACGCCAACGCCAGCCTCCACCTCAACGCCGCCGCCAGCAGCACAGGAGGGGCCACCACCCTCAGCTCCCTGTGGAGCGATGCGGGCGGCACCGTGCTCTCCACCTTTGATCCAGCTGCCAGCACCCCCAGCCTGATCGGGCCCCAGCTCCTGGCCGATGGCCAGCAGGTCCAGCTCGATACCACCAATGCCACGGCCCTGGGGCTCGATGCCAACACCTCCTACCGGGTGCGCCTGCTGGCCTCAACGGCCGTCGACGCCGCCGCCAACACGATCACGATGCCGACGGACATCACCTACAGCGACGGTGATGCGATCCGCTTCCGGCTCAACAGCACCACCGCCGCCAACGCCAGCGCCAGCCGCTACGGCCTGGAGCTGGGCACCACCTATTACGTGGTGGGCAATGGCTCCACCTTCCAGCTGGCCACGGCCCCCGGCGGTGCCGTGATCGATCTGACGCCCGACAGCACTGGCCTGGCGGACCAGCTGGTCGATGCCGATCGCTTCCAGCTGCTGCAGCCGCCGGCCACCCCCGGCGCGCCCGCCACCGTCGCCAACCTCACGGCCGGCCAATCGGGGCTGAGCCTCACCCTGCCCTCTGAGTCGCTCGCCTTCGCCGGCAGCCGCCAGAGCGGTCCATCCCTGGCCGATCCGGCCACGCTCGATCTCGCCCGGGTGCAGGGCCTCGATGGCAGCGCCCTGGCGGCCGGCGGCGGTCTGCTTTCCCTGCTCGCCGGTGCCGACAACGCCATCACCGCCGCGGCCGACGGGGTGGTCACGGCCCTGGCCCGCAACACCACCAGCAGCGCCACCGCCAGCGCCGGCCTGGTGGCCGAAGGCCTCAACGAGGTGGCGATCACAGCTGCGGAGGCCGGCACGGTCAACGCCCGCGCCACGATCAACGCCGTGGCCGAGGCCGCCAGCACCGGCGACAACGCCCTGCTCGACACCAGCCCCAGCTCGCTCAACCTGGCGGCCCGGGCCATCGATGCCGCCCAGGCCGATCAGGACATCCGTCTCGGCAGCCGGGGGGTGATCAGCGCCGATGCGGCGATCGACGGCCGCAGCAGCGCCACCCTGGTCAGCGGCGCTGCCGAGGCCCTGGCGGCGCTTGAGAGCACGGGTCTGCGGGCCGGGGATGCCGGCATCAGCATCACGATCGGGGGGGTGGGCGATCTGGCGGCCACCGCCCGCCTCGGCAGTGCCGCCGCGCCGGTGATCATCAGCGCTCTCAGCGGTGCCGCCGGCCATGCCGTCGCCGAGGGAGCGTCTCAGGTGACGGGGATCCTGGGCCACTACGACAGCGGCAGCAGCGACTTCTCGGCGCTGCAGGTGGGGACGAGCCAGGGGGACATCCGTGCGCTGGCCAGCAGCGATCTCCAGATCCAGGCCGTCGCCGCCGCAGGAACCGCCGCGGCCTCGCTGACCGATGTCTCCGGCGCCGCCCCCGCCGTGGTCAGCGGCATCCACGACATGGCCCTGAGCCTCGGCGCTGACCTCAGCCGCGTGGAAAGCAGCGCCACGGGCCGCTACCAGATCGAAGCCCTTGCCGTCGGCGATGCCGCCAGCGTGAACGCCGCCACCAGCGCCCTCGGCCTGCTCAGCGACAATGCCACGGCCCTGCCGGTTGATTTCGCCCAGAACGGCGCCATCGCCGCCCTGGCCAACAACACCACCATCGCCCGGGCGCTGTCGGTGGCCGGTGATGCCAGCAGCAACCTCAGCGTCAGCAGCCTCGGGCTGAGCCAGGCGGCCCTGACGATCGCCGGCAACGCCGATCTGGATGTCCAGAGCCTGTCGCGGGCTGCTAATCAGGCCCAGTCCGTACAAGGCAACGTCAGCGTCTGATGATCCCTTCCCAGGACCTCGAGGCGGATCTCCGCGATTCCCTCGCGGTGCTCGCCGCCACCCCCCTGGCGGAGCTGCTGTTGCAGCACGGCATCCTGCGGCGGCTGGCGGCGGACCATCTGCGCCGGCGCCTGCGCGACACGGTGGTGTTCAGCGCCGAGGAGGAGCCGCTGGTGATCGCCCGCCTCTGGCAGGGGCTGGCCACCATCCCGCCCACCAGCCTGGCGCCGGGCTGGATCGAGGCGCTCGAGCCGATGGTGCAGGGCCCGATCCGGGAGCGCTGGGACCAGATCCGGCTGCAGAAATGGATGGAGGAGGCCTACCGCGAGCGGGTGGAGCCCTATTTCCTGGAGCGCCGCGACGACCTGGGGCAGGTGGTGTACGGCATGATCCGGGTGCGCAACCAGGGCGCCGCCGAGGAGCTCTATCTGCGACTGCTCGATGATCAGGCCGATTTCGGTGAACTGGCCCGCGTCCATTCCCTCGGCGAGGAGCGTTTCAGTCGCGGCCTGGTGGGGCCGATGCTGATCAGCCAGCCCCATCCCACCATCCGCGCCGTGCTGCAGAAACTGGCGGTGGGGGATCTGCATCCGCCCTTCCGGGTGGACAACTGGGTGCTGCTGGTGCGGATGGAGCATCGCCAGCCGGCCCAGCTCAACGACGCCACGTTGCTGCAGCTGTCCCAGGAGCTGCTGCAGAAGGATCTCGAAGCGGTGCTCGACGAGCAGCTGGCGGCGCTGTATCCGGGATTGCTCGCCCTCTTCCCCCCCTCACCGGCGGAGTCCGGCCAGGGAGGGGCGGAGCCGGTCGCGGCACTGCCGTCTGACGCCATCGTCGCGGCCACGGCTGTTTCCTCCGCCACGGCTGTTTCCTCCGCCACGACTGTTGCCACTGCGACGGCTGCTCCCGCGGCTCCCGCTGTTGCCAATGGCCCGGCTGTTCCAACGGCCGCGGCCGCGGCTGGCACGGCTGTTGCGGGCACCACGGCTGTTGCGAGCACCACGGCTGTGGCGAGCACCACGGCTGTCGGCAGAGCCACCGCTGGCGCTGGAGCCACGCCCCCGCCTGCAGCCCCCCCGATCGCCGCCGTGGGCGGGCCGACTGTCGGGCAGAGCCCAGCCGCTGCCGCATCAGCCCCGATCACGCCGACCGCGCCGCTTCCGGCACCCGCAGCAAAACCAGAGCCACCGCCAGCGCCTGAACCGCCTCCGGCGCCTCTGCCGGCGCCAGGCTCAGAGCCGCCAGCCGGGACCTGAGCCATGGCTGATCCCGCCCAGCTCCTCACCCTGCTGCGCTCCTTTCCCTTCCTGGCGGATCAGCCCGAGCCGGTGCTGGCCAGACTGGTGGAACAGGCGCAGCTGCTGCGCTTTTCCCTCGGCCAGCCCCTCTGCCGCCACGGCGAAGCGCCCGTGCATGTGCACTTCCTGCTGCAGGGCACGGTGCGCTCGGTGGTGATGGCCAGCCGAATGCCCAAGGGGGTCGCCACCCTGGCGCGTCTGGAACCCGGGGCGGTGCTGGGCTGGACTGCCCTGAGCTGCGGCCAGAACCGCGAGATCCTGATCGCCTCCACCGAATGCGTGACGCTGGCGGTGCCCCAGGTGGCCCTGCAGCAGGAGATGGGGCGGGATCCACAGCTCTCGCAGCGGGTGCGCGCCAGCGTCAACCCCTCCGAACTGTTCACGGTGCTCGATCAGCACCTGCGCCAGCATCCCCGCAGCCTGGCCCATGAGGTGGTGCAGGCGGCTGCAGCGCTGGCGGAAGGCAGCGTGGTGCTGGAGGGTTCCATCGCCCAGCTGGCGGCCACGGCGCTGCCGGCGGAGCGCCTCTGGCTCAGCGCCGGCGGGGCCCTGCCGCTCGGGGCCTTGGTGCCGCCGCTGCCCGCCGCCACCGCCGGCCCGTCGCTGCGTCTGCTCGGCCTGGATCGCACCGCCCTGGCGGCCTGCCTCGATCCCCCGGAGGTGCGCAGCCGGGCAGCGGCGGAACCCGGCTGGCAGGACCTGCTGCTGGAGCGCTGGGAAGAGCAGCGGCGCACGCTGGAGCAGGACGCCATCCAGGCGGCGCCCGAGCTGGGGCCGGTGGAGGTGGAGGAGCCACCCGATCTCAGCCATCAGCCCGCTGAGGCCTTCCCCTGGCACCGGGGCGTCGGGGCGCTGGAGTCGCCGATCGCCGCCTTCCGCATGCTCAGCGATCACCTCGGGCTGCCCTACCGCCGCGAACTGTTGCGGCGCGTGTTCAGCGATCAGGTGAAGCGCCACGGTGAGGCCTCGCTGGCCCTGGCCGGAGCGGTGGCCGAATCGATCGGGCTGCACACACAGCTGCTGCAGATCGGTGTGGAGGCGATGCAGCGGCTGGACACGCCGCTGATGGTGCGCTGGGGCCATGGCCTGGCGCTGATCTATCGCATCGGCCCCCGCGGCCTGGTGCTCGGCGTGCCCGCCAGCGGCAACCAGGAGCTGAGCCTGGAGGAGTTGCGCGAGCAGTGGGGCGACGAGGGGGAGGTGCTGACACTGCGGGTGAATGCGCTCACCCCCAGGCGACGCTTCGGGTTCAGCTGGTTTCTGCCGGCGCTGCGCCAGCACCGGGCTGTGCTGATCGAGGTGCTCATCGCCAGTTTCTTCGTGCAGTTGTTCGGTCTGGTGAATCCACTGCTGATCCAGCAGGTGATCGACAAGGTGATCATCAACAGCAATCCCAGCGCCCTGGGCGTGCTGGGCGTGCTGCTGGTGGTGTTCGCCATCTTCGAAGGTCTGCTGCTCTGCCTGCGCACCTTCCTGTTCATCGATACCACCAACCGCATCGATCTGGCGCTCGGCACCCAGATCATCGATCACCTGCTGCGCCTGCCGCTCGGCTATTTCGACCGGCGGCCGGTGGGGGAGGTGAGCAGCCGCATCGCCGAACTGGAGAAAGTGCGCGGCTTTCTCACCGGCACAGCCTTGACGACGATCCTCGATGCCGTGTTCGCGCTGCTTTATATCGTGGTGATGCTGATCTACAGCTGGCAGCTCACCCTGCTCACCCTGTCGGTGATCCCGGTGCTGGTGGCTCTCACCCTGGCTGTCTCGCCGATCGCCCGCAAGCAGCTGCAGAGCCGCGCCGTGGCCAGCGCCCGCACCCAGGGCCATCTGGTGGAGGTGCTGAGCAGCATGATGACCGTGAAGGCGCAGAACATCGAGCTGCGTAGCCGCTGGAAATGGCAGGATCTCTACACCGATTATGTGGCTGAGGGCTTTGATAATGTCCTTCTCTCCACCACCTCGGGCTCAATCAGTGGCTTTCTCAACAAGCTCTCCAGCCTGATCGTGATCTGGGGCGGTGCTGGCTTAGTGCTGCAGGGGCAGCTGTCGCTCGGGGGATTGATCGCCTTCCGGATCATCTCCGGCTATGTCACCGGGCCGCTGCTGCGCATGACCTCGATCTGGCAATCCGTGCAGGAAACAGCCCTGTCGCTGGAACGCCTGGCCGATGTAATCGACCATCCTCAGGAGGCCCCGGAGGATAATGCCAGCCGCATCATCATGCCGCCGATCGAAGGAAACATCCTGTTTCAGGACATCAGCTTCCGCTATAAGCCCTCCTCGCCGCTGCTACTCAAAGGTGTCAATCTCAGCATCCCGCGGGGCAAGTTCGTGGCGGTGGTGGGAACGAGCGGTTCCGGCAAGAGCACCCTCACCAAACTGCTGGCCCGTCTCTATGAGCCGGAGCGCGGCATGGTGCTCGTCGATGGCATCGACATCCAGAAGGTTGAGCTTTATTCTTTGCGCCGCCAGATCGGCATTGTCCCCCAGGACACCGTGCTGTTCGATGGCTCGGTGGAGGAGAACATCACCCTCACCAATCCGGAGGCCTCCAGCGAGGAGATCATCGAGGCCGCCACGGTCGCCTGTGCCCACGAGTTCATCATGGATCTGCCCGCTGGCTACTCCACCCAGGTGGGGGAACGGGGCTCCGGTCTCTCCGGCGGCCAGCGTCAGCGCATCGCGATCGCGCGCACGATTCTGCAGAAGCCGCGGATGCTGATCATGGATGAAGCCACCTCCGCCCTCGACTACCAGACCGAGCGGGTGGTGAGCGAAAACCTGATGCAGGCGCTGCGCGGTTCCACGGTGCTGTTCATCACCCATCGCCTGTCTTCGATCGTCAATGCCGATCTGATCGTCTGCATGGGAGGCGGCGCCGTGCTCGAGGCCGGCACCCATCAGCAGCTGATGGCGGCCCGCGGCCCGTACTACGTGCTGTTCCGCCAGCAGGGCAAGTCATCCTCGTCGTCGTCTTCGTCTTCGTCGTCCGGAGCGCCACCGGCGGCGGGCCTGCCGCTCAGCCTCGGTGCCAGCCAGTGAGAGGCCCGCAGCGATGACCTCAGGGCCCAGCGGCTTCTCCCGCCAGAACCGACCACCGGGCCCGGATCCGAGCAGTGAATCCGGGCAGGATCCAGGCCGTGCAGCGGGGCTCGCCGCGGACACCGATCCCTTGCTGGGCGGCGGCGCAGCATCGCCGCCAGCCCCCGAGACCAGCGCAGCGCAGCGGCCCCGCGGCCATCGCCTGCGCCGCACCACCCTGCCGCGCGCCACCCGCGGCTGGAGCCGCAGCATCGTCTGGACCCTGATCGGCCTGACGGTGTTCGGCACGATCTACGGCCTGATCGCCCGCATCGACAGTTCGATCGAGGCCAGCGGCAAGCTCAGGCCCGGCGGTGGTCTCACCAGCGTCTCGCCACCGTTCAACAGCCTGGTCAGCGAGGTACTGGTGCGCGAGGGGCAGCTGGTGCGGGCCGGCCAGCCGCTGCTGCGGTTGCGTGATCAGGCCCTGCTGCAGCAGCGCAGCCAGCTGCTGGCGATCCAGGCGGCCTGGAGCAAGGAGGTGGCGCTGCTGGCCCATCAGCTCGGCCTGCCCTCCACCCTGCCCAATGATGAGACGGCCCTGCGACAGCTGCAGGCCAACGAGCTGGAGGTGCGGCTGCGCCGCCTCGCCGCCCTCGAGGAGCGGGCCCGCAGCGCCATCGGCACCCGCCAGCAGCTCTCCGATCTTGAGGGCCTGCGCCGACGGCTGGCGATCAACCGCGAGATCAGCGGACGCCTGCAGCGGCTGCAGAGCGCCGGTGGCATCTCCCTGCTGGAGCTCGAACGCCAGCGGGAACGCCAGATCGAAGTGGAGACCGCCCTGGCGCACACCGAGCAGGAGGTGCTGTCGGGTCGCCGCCGCGAACGGGAGAGCACCTACAAGGCGATGCAGATCCAGGCCGCCAATCTGCGCCAGCTGTTCACCGCCTTCGACAACGCCCGCCAGCAGCTGCGCGAAAGCCAGAGCCGGCTGGTGGAACTGGAGGAACGGATCAGCCTCAGCGGTCTGACAGCACCGCTGGCCGGGCGGGTGTTTGATCTGAGCGTGCGCCGCGGTGAAATGGCCGGTCCGGCCCGGCCCGCCCTGAAGATCGTGCCCCAGGGGGGACTGGAGGCGCACGTGGCGATCTCCAACCGCGATGTCGGCTTCGTGCGCCTGGGAATGCCGGTGGAGGTGCGCGTCGTCTCCTTCCCGTTCACCGAGTACGGCGCCCTCCGGGGCACGCTGGTGCGGCTCAGCGCCGATGTCCTGCCCCCTGATCCCAGCAATCCCCAGGAGTCGTTCGAGGCGGTGGTGCGCCTGTCGGGCGACAGCCTCCGTCGCGATGGTCACACCCATGTGCTGCGGCCCGGCATGGCGGTGACGGCGCTGCTGCAGCTGGGGCCGCGGCCGGTGATCTCGCTGCTGGGCGATCGCCTCACCGGCTTCCTCGATTCCACCCGCAGCATCCGCTGACGGTGGTGCGGGGGATGCCGCCAGCTCAGCTGAAAGATTCGATCTGGGGTGTGCGCTGCAGCGACTCGCCGGGGACATAGGCGATCAGGCGGCTGCGACCGGGGCCATCGATGCCCAGCAGCCGCAGTTCCCCCGGCAGATCCGGCCGCGCCGGGTCATAGGCGATCGCCAGCTGCGAGCTGCTGCCGCCGATGCCGCTGAGCAGCTGCTCGAGCGGGGCGATCGGCAGCAGGCGCACATCGCCCAGCCCCTCAGGTCCGGAGGGGGTGAGATCGATCAGGATCTCGTCGCTGCCGCCCCCGGCCGTCGGGATCTGCTGCAGCCAGGAGAGCCGGTCGACATCGGCATCCGATCCCCCGGCACCCGGCTCCGCCGCCCACGGGGACGACTGCAGCAGCAGATCACTGAGCAGCGGCACCCCGAAGCGCCCATCCCAGCCGGTCGGGATCGGGCCCTCCAGCCCGGCGATCACAAAGCGATCGTCGCCACCGCCGCCACGCAGCTCCAGCCCGTCCGGGGAGGGAGACAGCCAGGGCGTCCAACGCAGAAACAACGTGTCGTCCCCCTCCTGGCCATCGAGCCCGGCGAAGCTTCCGGAGGCAGCCAGCAGGTCATCGCCGGTGCCACCGATCACCTGCTCAAAGCCGCGGATCGCACCGACCGCACCGTTGCGGATCGCGGTGGCGCTGCCCTGATCGAGATCCACCGTCACCGGCAGCTCCCAGTTGCTGAACTCGAGCCGATCGAGCCCATCGCCCCCCAGCAGCTGACCGCTGAGGGTGCCCTCCAGGCTCATCAGGGCCACATCCTCGCCATCGCCGAGATCGAGGCCTTCGATCGAATGGAACTGCAGCCCCCCCAGTAAACCGGCATTAGGCTCCTGGATCACAGCCAGATCGCGGATGTCGGCAGCGCGGCTGCTGAGGCTGTCATTGCCCGCGCCGCCATCGAGCTCACCGGCCAGTTGCAGGGCCTCGAGATCGAAGCGATCATCGCCGCTGCTGCCGCTCACCCGCCCCCCGAGCGCGCCGGAGATCAGGATCTGATTCTCACCTCGGCCCGAGAGGATACGGCTGTCGCCATCGATCGGACCATCGAGGATGAGCACGTTGTCGCCGGGGCCCAGATCGATCGTGGAGTCGATCACAGCACCACTGATCCGCACCAGATCGTCGCCACCGCCCACATCGATGCGCGAGCGGCGCAGGCCGATCCGTTCGCGGCTGATCTGCGTGTCAGCCACGTTGTAGAGAGCGCCGAGATCACGGGCGAGGCTGTCGTCGATGCGCGGAAAGATGGTCACCGCATCACTGCCGGCGCCGGTGCTGATGCGGCTGTTGTCCATGCCGATCGCCGTGGCATTCAGCCGCAGGGACCAGGCCTGCGCCGCCGCCAGCTCAGCCGCCTGAGCGCCCAGATCAAAGCGGATCGCACCCGCTGCAGCCGACGACGACGAGGGGGAACCACCACCCGTATCGCCACCACTCCCCTCGCCACCGCGATAGAAGCCGCTGCTGATCGTCACCGTGTCGGCGCCGACCCCCAGAGAGATGGCGCTGTCGCGCAGGCCCTGGCTGAGCAGATCAAAGGCCAGGGAAGCGCGACGGCTGTCCCCCAGGCCCTGGAAGGTGAGCTCGGTGTCGGCCTGCAGCCCCACCAGGTCATCACCGCCGTCATCACTGATTTCACTGCCGCGCATCGCCGTGGTGGTGCTGCGCACCCGGGCGGTGGCCGTGCCGCTGGAGAGCAGAGCGAGGCTGAGCAGTTCGCGGGCCGTGAGCAGATAGGCGTCACCGCTGCTGCTGCCCTCCAGACGGCTGTTCAGCAGGGCCAGGTGGGCGGCGATCTGCTAGAGGGCGGCATCCCCCAGCTCCGAGACGGCCCCACCCTGCACCTGACGGTCGCTCAGCAGGGAGAGGCCCGAGCCAGCCGTCTGCTGCAGGTTGATCACACTGTTCTCGATGCCGCGCTGCTCGGTGAGCTGCTGCACCTGCGCGCGGGCCATCAGGGCGCGGCTGGCGCCGCTTGCATCGGAGCTCACCAGCACCAGCACCAGCTGCGGCAGCTGCCGCCCCGAGGGCTCCGGCGGCGGCTCGGGCGGATCCGGGGGCCGGGGCGGATCGGGGGGATCCGGCGGGTCGGGAGGATCGGGAGGGTCCGGAGGATCGGGAGGGTCGGGCGGCAGGGGTGGTGGCGGAACGGGGGGCGGCGTGGAGGGATCTGGGGTGCCGGGGGGAGCATCCGGAGCCGCGGTGCTGGCCAGGGAGGCGAGATCGGGGGAGGGGGACAGCGGCACGGCCGGGATCCGCGGCAGGCCGATCTCGGCCGCTCCGCCCGGCTCCTGGGGCTGGGGATCACCGCCACCGCCCGGGTTGGCGCGCTCGCCCAGCAGGCCCAGGTCGATCTCCTCGAGCGGCGCCACCTGGATGCGGCCGGCATAGCCCTGAAACGGCCCCAGCTCGATGTCGCCGGGTCCCTCGATCGGGCCGGGGCCAACCGGAGCCGCGACGGCGGCAGCGGCTTCCTCCAGCAGATAGATCAGCAGAATGCCGATCGCGGCCCCGGTGAGCACCCCTTCCAGTGAGATGCGCCGCCCGTCCTGCTTGAGGGCCACCGCGTCCTGAAGCTGGCTGAGGGAGGAGGTGATCGCCCCGGTGCTGCAGAGAGCGCCACCAGTCAACTGCCTGATGCGGCCTGTTGCGGTTGTCTCTGGTGCGAATCCTGCCCGGAGGCCTGCCCATTGACCTGCAGTCAGGTGGCGCCGGGCCCGATTGAGGACGGGGCAGGCCGGATCCGAGGCCGCACCCTCCTAGGATGCCCGGATGCCCGTGGATGATCCCGGGCGGACCGGAGCCGACGCTGCTCCTGCCGCCTCCACTCCTGAAGCCTCCTCTCCGGAGTCGGGGTCACCGTCGCTGGCGCTGCAAGCTCCTGCCCCGGCAGCCTCGCTCGGCTCCGGCGCTCCGATCGCTCTGGCGGAGCTTTTCCCCTTCCCGCTGGATGCCTTCCAGCTCGAGGCGATCGATGCGCTCAACCAGGGCCACTCGGTGGTGGTCAGCGCCCCCACCGGCTCCGGCAAGACGCTGGTGGGTGAATATGCCATCCACCGCGCCCTGGCCCACGGTCGCCGCGTGTTCTACACCACACCGCTGAAAGCACTCTCCAACCAGAAGCTGCGCGATTTCCGCGAGCAGTTCGGAGCCGATCGCGTCGGCCTGCTCACCGGTGATCTCAGCCTCAATCGCGAGGCCCAGGTGGTGGTGATGACCACCGAGATCTTCCGCAACATGCTGTATGCGGAGATCGATCACCCCGACAACGATCCGCTGGTCGATGTCGAGGCGGTGGTGCTCGATGAGTGCCACTACATGAACGACTCCCAGCGCGGCACCGTCTGGGAGGAATCGATCATTCACTGCCCGTCGTCGATTCAGCTGGTGGCCCTCTCGGCCACGGTGGCCAATGCCGGGCAGCTCACCGACTGGCTCGAGCGGGTGCATGGCCCCACCCGGCTGGTGTGGAGCGATTTCCGGCCGGTGCCGCTGGCCTTCAGCTTCTGCAGCGCCAAGGGCCTGCATCCGCTGCTCAACGACGAGGGCACCGGCCTGCATCCCAACTGCAAGGTCTGGCGCCCTCCCAAGACCACCCGCCGCAAAGGCCCGAAGCTGCCCAAGCCACCCCAGCCTGAGGCGCCGCCGATCGGCTTCGTGGTGGCGCAGATGGCGGATCGCCAGATGCTGCCGGCCATCTATTTCATCTTCAGCCGCCGCGGCTGCGATAAAGCGCTGCGCGATCTGTCCAAGGCCTCTCTGGTGACGCCGGAGGAGCAGGCCCGCATTCAGGCGCGCCTTGACGCCTTTGTGGCGGCTGCGCCCGAGGCGGTGCGCGAGGGCGGCCATGCCGAGGCGCTGCTGCGCGGCATCGCCGCCCACCATGCCGGCGTGCTGCCCGCCTGGAAGGAGCTGATCGAGGAGCTGTTCCAGCAGGGCCTGATCAAGGTGGTGTTCGCCACCGAAACCCTGGCGGCAGGCATCAACATGCCGGCCCGCACCACGGTGATCTCGGCCCTTTCCAAGCGCACCGAGCGCGGCCACCGGCCGCTGATGGGCAGCGAATTCCTGCAGATGGCCGGCCGGGCCGGTCGCCGCGGCCTCGACACCCAGGGCTATGTCGTCACGGTGCAGAGCCGCTTCGAGGGGGTGCGCGAGGCGGGGCAGCTGGCGCTGGCACCGGCCGATCCGCTGGTGAGCCAGTTCACCCCCAGCTACGGCATGGTGCTCAACCTGCTGCAGCGCTACGACCTGGCCAAGGCGCGCGAGCTGGTGGAGCGCAGCTTCGGGCGCTACCTGGCCAGCCTCGATCTGGCGGAAGATGAGGCCCGCATCGCCGAACTGGGCGCCCAGCTCACCAGCCTGGAAATCGGGGGCGGTGAGGTGCCATGGGAGCTGCTGGAGGACTACGAGAAGCGCCGCGAACGCCTGCAGGAAGCCAGGCGGCTGCTGCGGATCCTGCAGCAGCAGGCCGAGGAGACGGTGGCCCACGAACTCACCCTGGCGCTGCAGTTCGCCAGCGAAGGCACCCTGGTGAGCCTGAAAAGCCCGCAGCTGCGCTCACGGGTCACGCCGGCGGTAATCGTGGCCAAGGTGCCCGGCCCGGGGCAGTTCCCGTTGCTGCTCTGCCTGAGCGAGGAGAACGTCTGGGTGCTGCTGCCCTGCAATGCCGTGGTGGCGCTTCATGCCGAGCTGTCCTGCCTGCAGGTGAACCAGCTGTCGCCGCCGGAGCTGCACCACGCCGGTGAACTGCGCCATGGGGATGAGGCCAGCGCCGGGCTGGCCCTGGCGGTCGCCTCCCTGGCCCGCCGCCACGACATGCACACACCCCGCTGGGATCTGCAGGAGGAGGTGCGGCAACAGGCTTCAGACGTGCAGGAACTGGAGCGCGACCTGGAGGCCCACCCGGCCCATCGCCGCGGCGACCGCCAGCAGCTGCGCAAACAGCGGCGCCGCATGGAGGAGCTGCAGGCCGAGATCGAGGAGCGGCAGCGGCTGCTGCATCACCGCTCCCATCGCCACTGGGAGACGGTGCTGCAACTGATCGAGGTGCTGCGCCACTTCGGGGCCCTCGCCGGCGACGACGGCCTCACCCCCACCGAGGTGGGACGCACCGTGGCGGCCCTGCGCGGCGACAACGAACTGTGGCTGGCTCTGGCGCTGATGAGCGGCCATCTCGATGAACTGAGCCCCTCAGAACTGGCGGCGGTGCTGGAGGCGATCTCCACCGAGGTGAACCGCCCCGATCTGTGGTGCGCCTGGCCACCACCACCTCTGGTGGAAGAGGCGATGCACGATCTGCGCTCGCTGCGGCGGGAGCTGGGAAGGCAGCAGGAGCGCCGCGGACTGGTGATCCCGATCTGGTGGGAGCCGGAGCTCACCGGTCTGGTACATGCCTGGGCCGAAGGGGCCTCCTGGAGTGAACTGATCGGCGCCACCTCCCTCGATGAGGGCGATGTGGTGCGGGTGCTGCGCCGCACGGTCGATCTGCTGGCCCAGGTGCCCTATGCCGAAGGCGTCTCCGAGCAGCTGCGCAGCCATGCCCGCAAGGCGCTGCGGGCGATCAACCGCTTCCCGGTCTGCGAGCTGGAGGATCTGCTGGCGGCTGCCCCCACCCCGGCAGCCCCCGCCAGCGCGGCAGAGGCCAGTGTCGAGGCCGGCCAGGCCAGCGCTCCGCAGGCCGGCGACAGCGGCACGCGATGATCCTGGAGAAGGAGCTCCATCTGCAGCTGCCCCTGGAGGCTGGAGCGCAGCCGATCGGGCAGGCCCGGATCGCCTCCTATCTGGGCTGCCCGCAGCGGGTGCTGATGGATCTGCTGCGCAACCGCCGACTGAAACAGCTGCGACCGGGCCTGTTCCGCCATGTGCCCCGCCCGATCGAGCTGGGGGGCTTCCGCCTGGAGCCGAAGGTGCGCCTGCAGGCGCAGTGGTGTGCCCCGAGCCTGCAGATCCATCTGGTGGACTACAGCCTGCCCGGCCTGGAGTTTCTGGAAACCCGGGTGCGCTATGGCTTTCAGGCCGAGATGATCGCCTGTGAGGGCGGCCTGGCCCTGCGAGCCAACGCCAGCCTCGATGTGGGGGAAGGCGGTGTCGGACCGCTGCCGCAGCCACTGTTGCGCTTTCTGGGTGAGCGCTTGCTCGGATTGATTCTGGATCGGTTGCATCAGCGCTGCCTGCGCCATCTGCCACCGGCGATCGAGAGCTGGCCCGGCAGCGATCACGGCGGCTCAGCAAGCCCGGCCGCAGCATCGCCCTCCGATGTGCAGCGGTGCAGCCTCAGCAGCGACGGCCGATCCGAAGCCTGAGCGTGGACCGGCGACAGGCCACGGCTCGCGGCCTCAAGGCCGAACAACCACCAACCTGCCGATGCCTGTCGCCGGGCTGATGCCCCAGGACCAGGATCAGAGCCCAGGCGCTGTTGCGATGGCGCATGCGACAGTGACAGACCCGCGGCGCAACAATCAGAGATGGCGACACTCACCAACAGCGGCGAGCAGCGCCTGTTTGTCATCCACGCCGGCACGCACAAAACCGCAACCACCTATATCCAGAGTCGCATCATGGCGAATCTGGATCTGCTCGCCGCCGCGGGTGTTCACGTCAGCTATCCCGGCGACATCGCCCGCAAGCACAAGCCCCTGGCTGAAGACCTCGGCTCCAGGGAGCTGGCTGTCTGGAGGCGGTTTCTGCAAAACGTCCCCAAGGAGGAAGCCCAGGTCCTGATCAGCGCCGAACAGTTCACCCAGCCCCTGGCCAGGCCCCGCATTTTCCGGCGCCTGCAGCGCCTGCTGGCCGAGCATGGCTTTCGGCTGCGGATCGTGGTCTTCCTGCGGGATCAGCCTGATTACATGAATGCCCGCTTCGTGCATTCCACCCGCCGTCTCTACCACTGTCAGCCGTTTGAAAGCTATGTCGAGCAACAGCTCAACGAGGGAGAATTAATCTACAATTATTCACGCCTTTTCGCCCGGCTGCTCGATGCGGCAGCGATCGAGACCTGTTTTCTGCCGTTTGCCTCCGGCCTTGGTGATCCCTACGAGCGCCTGATGCAGTCCCAAGGATGGTGTTCACCCCAGCCCTGGCGTCCAGCCGATCCCAGCCAGGGCAACATTCAGCCCGGCTGTCGCGGCGTCTGGCTGG
Organism: Cyanobium sp.; assembly: GCA_046075505.1. Taxonomy (GTDB): domain Bacteria; phylum Cyanobacteriota; class Cyanobacteriia; order PCC-6307; family Cyanobiaceae; genus Cyanobium. The sequence continues at coordinate 17,379 of JBJTQH010000055.1, forward strand.
CCCAGGCGGTGATGCGGCAGATGCAGGAGCGTCACGGCAGCTGGGAGCACCTGCTGAAGGCCAGCGCCACGATCCGGCAGATCGCCGAGCGCGAAGGATGGATCGCCGAGCGCTATCAGGGATTGGATGCCGAGCTGCAGCAGCGCATCGCGCATCACTACGCCGCCGCCAATGCCCGTTTCGCCCAGCGGGTCTGGGGACAACCCTGGTCGGAGCTGTTTCCGCCCCAGAGCGTCAGCCGCAGGGTGTACGAGCTTCCCCCCTCAGGCCCCGAGCGGGCCAGGATGGAGGCTCTGGTCAACGAGGTGCTGCGTCGTTCGGCCGCGGCCTCACAGCGCCGCAGACTGATGGCACCGGTGCGGGCGGCTCGCTCTCTGCTGCTGCAGCCGTGGGCATGGCCGTGGCAGTGGCGTTCCAGGCAACGCCGGTCCGCCTCCTGATCGGCCGCTCATCAGCCGCAGCGCGCTGGGCCCATCACCCTGGCCTGCGGGGGCCCGGGCCTTGGATCGCCCTGGGCGAAAGATTGCTGCACCTGATGGCGCAGGCGGTCCAGCTCCGCCCGATCGCCCGGGTCGGCCCCGCCCCAGGCCAGACGCTCCAGCAGGGTATGGGTGCGCGCAATCCAGTCCGCCAGCTCCGGTGGCAGGGCCAGCGATCCGGTCGGGCTCTGGGGGCCGCCGCGGGGCGCATGGTGATGCTGAAGGTCACGGCTGAGGAAGGCGGCGATCGCCGCGGTGGCCGCCGCCTGGCCCTCCACAGTCCGGCAGGCCGGCCAGATCAGCTGCAGCTCCCGGCTGATCCGCGCGAAGATCGCCGGCGCCTGGCGCAGCACCTGGCCGTAACTGACAACGCAACGAGGCAGATTGCGGCTGGCCTGCTCGGCCTCCAGCACCGACACCAGCCACAGGCGCTGCCCCTGCTCGAGGCTGAAGCGATTGCGCCGCTGCAACGACAGGGCCACTTCAAGCGGATGGCGATGGATCAGAAGGGCACGGGGTCGGAAACCGCTGGCGGACAGAACCCGCAACCAGAAGGGCAGCAGCCGGGTGAGGCGTGGATCCTTGAGCACGATCGGCCCACGGCCCGGGAACTGCTGCCGCAGGATCGCCTCGGCCTGATGCTGCAGCGCTGCCGCCGCCGGCGTGAACAGGCGCTGCAGCGGCAGCGGCCCGCAATCAGCCCAATCGGACTCCAGAAACGCCAGAACCTGTTCATTGAGGTCGTGAATCGGCTGCGATTCGTAGAAGCCGCGCGGATTGGTCTCGCAGGCCTCGATCAGGCTCCGCGGTGCCTCGCAGCCCAACCGGCTGAGGCAACCGGCCAGACAGGAGGTGCCGGAGCGATGGGTGCCCAGCACCAGCACGGCATCGCGAGGAACCGGTGCGATGGCATGGACATGCACCTCTGCAGACTGGTGACGCGCTGGCGCCGAAGCTGGACCACCGGCGGCAGCCGGGACGGCATGGGAGTTCTCCTCAGCGCCCTGGAGCCAGGGGGCGAGCAGCGCCGCAATCGCCTGCAGCTGCCGGGCTGGCATCGCCAGCGACTCGGCGGTGGCCAGCAGCTCGCCGCCGTGCTGCCGCCGGCTCACTCCCGGCGGCAGGCTGAGGCTGCCCGCCTCGATCTGGCGCAGGTAGGTCTGCAGCAGGTGGGGCCGGGCATCGGCGAAGTGGCGCGCCTGCAGCAGCGTCGCTTCCAGCACGGCGCGCGGCAGGCGGGTCGAGGAGATCGTGGCGTCATGCAGCCGGGTCTGAGCCTGGCGGCAGGGCAGATGGCCGATCCGCTCCGGCACCGCGGCAAAGGCCCGCAACCAGTAATCGAAATCGAAGCTGGTCTGCAGGCGGGTGTCGAACGGCCCGAGCATCACCCCCAGACTGCGGCGCCAGAACACCGTCGGCTGGCAGATGAAGCAGTAGTCGCGGAAGCCGTCGAGCCCCACCGCCGCCGGTCGGGTGGGATGGGGCTCGAGCACGGTGCCTTCGGCATCGATGTGATCGCCCTCGCCGTAGACCATCAGCCAGTGGGGGTTCTGCTGCAGGGCCGCCAGGGCCCGCTCGGGGGCGCCGCTCAGGTAGCGGTCGTCGGCATTGAGCCAGCCGATCACGGTGCCACGCGCCTGCGGGAAGGCCCGGTTGAGCGCGTCGGCCACACCGGCATCCCGCAGCGACACCAACCGCAGCCGCGGATCCTCGGCAGCCCGCTGACGCAGCAGCGCCAGGGAGCCATCACTGGAGCCGCCATCGGCAACCAGCAGCTCCAGCACCTGCGGTGAAGCCAGCACACTGTCGATCGCTTCCTGCAGAAACGGCAGGCCATTGCGGCAGGACATCAGCACCGAGAGCGAAGCCGCGGCCTCGGGTCGATGGTGTCCCACCTGACGCATCGCGGTGAGGGACTCGGGGGCGGAGGAACACACCATCGTCTGGCAGCGATGCGATCGGGATCAACGAAGAACGCCTGCACATCGCGGATCCGTCCCGGCAGGCCCTCGATGGTGTTGGAACGCTGCCGCTCGAGACCGAACGGCCACGAAGCGGGAGCAGGAGCGCTCACCCCTGCAGAGACTGGCGCACCAGCGCCAGGATCCGGGCGATGCGGCGGCGGTCGAGGCCCTCCCGCAGCGCGCAATGCCGAAACAGATAACCACATTCCTGCTGCAGTTCCTGCTGCTCAGCCAGCAGGGTTTGATGCTGCTGGCGCTGCTCCTGCAGGCTGAGGAAGGTGGTAGCGAGCTCCTCCTGCAGCTGCCGCAGCTGTTGCAGCAACAGTTCGTTCTCGTCTTCCAGATCCTGCTGCCGACCGGTGGCTTCCGCCAGCGCCTCGGCGCTGTGACGCGCCTCCGTGGCCCGATTCGCCTCCACCTCCTGCAACGACTCCTGCAGCTGCTGGCAGCGCTCCTGCAGCTGGCGGTTGCTATCGCTGAGCGTCTGCAGTTGATCGAAGGCCATCTGCTCGCTCTGCAGCCATTGATCCTCCAGCTGCTGGCAGCGCGCACAGGATGGCGGCGAATCTGTCGGGGGCATCACAGCGGGCTTGAGCGAAGGGGCAAAGGAGCGAAAGGAGCCACCTGTGGAGGAGGTTATTTCAGATGAGGGAACGGCGCATCGGGATCCGGCTGGTAGCCGAGGCGAGCGCAGAGCTGGTCGTAGTGTTGCGATCTGCTGATCTCATCGTGAAGCGGGCCACTGACGGCGCGGCGCGGCCGCGGTTCAATCACGCAGGAGCGGCGGCCACTATCCCCCGAGATCTGAATGCGGTGGCAATCCAGCAACACCTGCGGATCAGGCTCAAGCGCGAGGTGGCGGCAGAGAGTCGCGAGATTGGCCGGCGGATCGGCCACAAAATTCTCATAGTAAATACAGGGCATGTCCGCGGCGGCATCGAGCATCAGCAGGCAGCGACGACAGAATTCATCCAGGCTGTACTGGCTGATCTGGCGATACCACTCCGTCTGCAGCAGGGACAGCCAGCAATCGAGCGGATGACGCAGCGTCAGCACAGATAGAAGTGAGGCGCAATCGCGCATGGCTCGATGCACGGAAAACCCCGACAGCGGCAGCGCACCAACAAAGAAATCGATGTAATCGTGCGAGCGAACAACCAGAGTCTTGCCCTGCTGGCTCGTCTTCAGCAGCAGGGCGGACAACGCCCCCGTGAAGGCGGCCATCACCAGGCTGGGATCGCTGCCATTGTGGCTCAGGGAGAGCTGCCGGCAGATATCGGTGGGTGAATAGAGGCGATCGAGTGGGTCCCTCAACAACCGCAGGTGGGCGAGGGGATGGAGTTCATTCAGGAAGACGACCCCAGGCAAACAGGCCAGACACCTGCTGATCAGCGTTCCACCACTGCAGGCCCAATGGTGCAACACACGCAGCTGCGGCTCACTCATGACGGGAGCAGACCAGAGAAGATCAGGCTAGAGCAGACCGACTCAAAGCCAAGTGGTCCGCTGGCCACAGCGTGAAACGGATGCCGCCGGACCAGCGATCGCGGCGACGACCTGGAAATCTCAAACATCAGAGAGCAATCTGCAGCTCGAGACATCGTTGATTCCGGGTTCGAAGGCGGCGTAATCTTGATAGCTGTCAAACGCCCTATTGACAACCTGGTAGAAGACTTCCCTCGAGTAAAAAATACTGACATGGCCTTCATCTGGGTAATACGAAGAAGAGCTCATGGACGCAGGAAAACCCCGGGCCTCCACGAGAGTCTTGTGCATCTCGATAACATGGGTTCTATAATAGCGAAAGTATCTCCTGTTTACCAAGTACGCCTTGTTGGGGGTAAACAAGAGAGGAACCCAGTCGGATTCAAAGGAGAACCTGAAGAACGCCTCGGCCACGCCGGGGCAGGCCAGGGAGAAGCAATCATCAAAACAGATGATTCCCCAGGGTGACATCAAGTTCTGCAAGAGGCGCGCATCGGAATGCACAAGATCGTATGAATGTTCGCCGTCTATATGAGCAAAGCGGATACCGCTAGAACCGACCACCTTCTGAAGCAGGCCTGCCATCAGAGGATGCGCCGAAGACCCCTGAATGCATTGGATGCCAGAATTGACGCCAAGCCTTCTGCACACGTGAGTGGCTCGATCCCTGCTTGCCAATAACCACGCCTCTGAGATATCAATGCCAATTGCATTTTGCCCTGCTCGCGTCGTGGTCGCCAGAAGCGCAAATGTCTGGCCACTCCATACGCCGATTTCAACCAGATCACCAGCCAGCCCCGATGCATTTTGCCACTCCAGCAAAAGTTGCATAACATGGTAGGAAAGGATGTCTGCTCCGCCACCATCAATGCGACCTTCGCCAATATCCTGCGTGAGATAAATCAAGGATGGCAAATCCATGCGCGGCAAACCAGTTCCATGCGATTCAATCAAGGGCGAGCAGCAAAAAGCGAGCGACAAAGACCGATTCACGAGAAGCTACGTCAAACGAATCAAGAGCACGCGATAGTTCATAAAAACATGACACAAGCTTGCCAGATTGAGATGGTTTTTCCAGAGGTCCCTGCATGCATACCTGAATCAGGGCCGCTGCGCTTCCGGAGAACGGCGTTCTGGATCATGGCACCGATGGACATGAGAGAACAGCCGCCGTTTCATCGGGGCCATGCGGCATCACGCACCGAGGGGAATCCGGCCTCCGGGTCATCGCTGTTGATCCACTGCCACCAGTGCTCCAGGCTGAGCCGCTGCAGCACTTCGGCCCGCAGTGCTGGCTGATCGAACCAGGGCATCAGCTCCTGCTGCCAGTGGCGCAGGTGATCCCAATGCAGCTCCACTTCGCTCCAGGCCTCGACCATCACCACCGGCAGCTGCCGGTAGGCCCCCTCCAGGGCAGATCGGCGCATGATCGGGATCGCACCCTGCAGCAAAGCCTGCCAGGCGCGGGGGGAGGGATCGATGCCGCCTCCCTCGGCGCAGATCACAAAGGCATGCATCCGCAGCAGCTGCTGGTAGCGCTGTTCACTCACCTCCTGTTCGAGCACCGTCGCCCAGGCGCTCAGCCGTTCCCGGCAGAGGCGATGCACCTGGCGGCGTCTGTCCCACTGCGCTCCCGATCGGATGCGATGGGCGCACAGCAGGCGCACCGGCCGCTGCGACTGCCGGGGCGCGACAGACCCGCACACCTGCAGGCTGCGATACGCCTCGCCGTCGGGGAAGGTGAGCCCCAGGGGCAGGGGCCGCCAGCGGGGATGCTCCCGTGACACCAGGTTTTCCGCAGCCCAGCACAGCACTCTCGGATCGTCCAGGATCGCGGTGATGATCGCGCTCTCCTGGGCGGTGTAGGCACGCCAGCGACGATCCGTCTGCTGCGGCAGGGTCACATCTTCCGAGCCGCTGACCAGCCGGAAGGGGGCCTCGATCCGGGGCAGCACCCGCTGCTGGAAGAAGGCCAGGGCTGCAAAGGGCTCCCGCAGCGACAGAAACACATGGCGCGGTGTCGGACCGGGGCGCTGCTCCACCAGCACGGTGCAGGGAGGATGGACATCGCTGAGCACCACCCAGTCGCAGCGAGCGGCAATGCCGCTGAGGCGATAGCCATCCGCCCCATGCCCCTTGGGAAACAGCCGGGTGGACTGCACAGCGGTGGCCCAACAACGGGTCACCGTTCAGCGGTTGCGTTGCAGCCCCGACAGCCCGGCGAACTCCTCCTGCAGCCAGAGGGGCAGCCGGCTCTGTCCCTCCCCGAGCCGCATCCGCCCCTGGGGATGGAACGGCATCACAGCCAGCATCGCCTGCACCATGGCCGGATGCCTCTGGTCGACCGCCACCGCGGTCAGGGCCTGGCGCAGGGCCAGATCCTGCCCCTGCAGGGGCAGGGAGCCGATATCGCTGGCCAGCAGTGCGCGATACACCTCGCCGAGGGCCGTGTGATACAGAGCTTCGAGGCTGGAGGCATCGACATCAAGCCACACCTGCCCGATCAGGCGCCGCAGCCCCTGCAGTTCCTCCGCCACACTGCGGTCGCCGGGATCCAGGCGGAACAGATTGATCAGCCCGATCATCCGCTCCACGAAGGCACTGTCCTGGAACGGTGCGAAGGCATCGTTGCCACGCCGTTCGCTCAGAGCCGGCAACGACGCCACGGCCGCGGCCGGCGGTTGCAGCCCGGACGGCGGCATCCGGGAGCTCAGGGACGGATCCGGTATCGGCTGGACAGGAGCAGGGCCGGCCTCCGGCCAGGGCGACGGGTCGATCAGGCTGGGCTGGCTGGACAGGGCCACAGGCGACTGCTCGGGCAACGCCAGGGGGCGATCGCTGCGACGCGCCAGATCCGGATCGAAGCAGCGGCTGTAATCGGCCAGCAGCCAGGCGGGCAGATCGCTCTGGGGAGAAGCCAGACGCAGGCGGCCCGGAGCGCAGTAGGGCATCACCGCCAGCAGCAGGCTGGCCCGCAACGGCGCCTCCAGATCCTGCTGCAGACGATGGGCGAGCCTCTCCTTCCAGCGCGCTTCATCGGCAGCCAGGGGCTGACTGGGCAGGCAACCATGCAGCAGATCCCGGTACACCGCCCCGATCGGCCCGGCATAGAGGGAGGGCAGCAGATCGATCGGGGCTGCCAGCCAGAACTGCGACAGGCAATGGCGGGCGTGGCGGGCCTCCAGCAGGGCCTGGGCCTCCTCGGGCTGAAGATTGCAGCGGCGCACGATCCGCTCCAGGCGGGCCACGCTCCAGGCGGCGGGCTGGGGCGGAGCACCCAGGCCGATCGGGGCCGGCAGCGGCACCGAAGCCGAGGCGTCGGTCGGGAGTCCGGCCGTCCCGACCAGATCGATGGAGGCGCCAGCCGCAGCACCGGCAGACGCGGGTTCAGGGCGGAGACTCCGGAGCAGACGGCGGATCATCGGGTGAAGAGGGGACGGACGGAACGGCCGTGGCCTGAACAGATGGCCGTGGCCTGAACAGATGGCCGTGGCCTGAACAGATGGCCGTGGCCTGGACAGATGGCCTGACCTGGACAGATGGCCTGGGTGGGACACCAGCCTGTGAGCGCAACACCGGAACCTGAGGGCGCGGCATCGTGAGTCAGGGCATGGCGGAACGCCGCGAAGGCGACCATGATGCGCAGTCTGCTGGAGCTGCTCCGGGGTTGCCCGCTGCCGGAGGATCCGCCACACCAGATCCCCAACCGCGCCCGCGGCATGGCGTACCGCTGATGCGCATCCTGCTGATCCATCAGAACGTTCCTGGACAGTTCCGGCACCTGAGCCGCGAGCTGATCCACCGCGGCCATGAGGTGATCGGCCTTGGCCGCAACGTCTCCGGTGTGGTGTCCAGGGATCTGCGGGTCGGGTTGTACCGGATCGACGAACCCGGCCCTGGCTACGGCGGCAGCGACCGGGAGCTGGAGCGGGCCCTGCGACGGGCCATCCAGGTGCAGACGGCCTGCGAGAGGCTCCGCAGCCAGGGCTGGATCCCCGACGCCGTGCTGTTCCACAGCAGCTGGGGAGAGGGGCTGTATCTGCGGGAGGTCTGGCCGCAGCAGCGCCTGGTGGCCTACCCGGAGCTCTACGGCACGCCGTGGGTGCTGGGCTACGGCTACGACGCCGGCCTGAGGGAGCCGCCGCAGGATCTGCTGCTCAGCATGCGTCATCTCAATCTGCTGGCCCTCGCCGCGATCGCCGATAGCGATGCGGTGGTCTGCCCGACCCGGCATCAGCGCGACACCTTCCCGGCCCATCTGCGCCAGCACTTCACGGTGATCCACGAGGGGGTGGATGTGCGGGCCCTCGCCCCCCATCCACAGCGCTGCCTGGTGCTGGGACGCGATCTGGTGCTGCGGCCCGGCGATCCGGTACTCACCTTCTGCAGCCGGCATCTCGAACCCCTGCGGGGGCTGCACACCCTCCTGCGGGCCCTGCCACGGGTGCAGCGACAGCGCCCGGATGTGCAGGTGCTGCTGGTCGGGGCGAACGGCAAGGGCTATGGGACAGCCAGTGACCATCCCGGCGGCCATCTCGGCGCCCTGCTCCAGGAGCTGGCGGGACAGCTCGATCTGGAGCGCATCCACGTGCTGGGGCGTCTGCGCCATGGGCAGCTGATCGGGGTGTATCAGGTCAGCGCGGCCCACACCTATCTCACCTATCCCTATGCCCTCTCCTGGAGCCTGCTGGAGGCGATGGCCTGCGGCGCGGCGGTGGTGGGCTCCCGCGGCGCACCGGTGCAGGAGGTGATCCGCCAGGGCGAGAACGGACTGCTGGTGGATTTCAACAGTCCGGAGCAGCTCAGCGAGGCGCTGCTGCAGCTGCTGCAGGATCCGCCCCTGCGCCAGCGGATCGGCGCCGCCGCCCGCAGCACGGTGGAACGGCACTACAGCCTGGAGGCCTGCACCGACGCCTATGAAGCCCTGCTCATGGGGCGTCCCACAGCCGCCGCCAGCTCCTGAAGCGTTGCAGCACCTCCTGCACCAGGCCCATCCAGTCGCCGGGTTGGGGCTGCCGCAGCAGGGTGAGACTGGGATACCAGGGGCTGTCGCTGCGCCAGCGCAACCAGCGGGGATCGGCGGCCCAGGGCAGCAGCAGCCAGCCAGGCCGGGCCAGGGCCCCCACCAGATGGGCCGCAGCGGTATCCACCGTGATCACCAGATCGAGGGCACAGATCCAGCGGGCGGTCTCGGCCAGATCGACACTGTCCGCCAGGGTGGCGGCGAACGCACCGCGCCAGGCATCAGCCCGCTGGCGATCGGCGCCGTACTGCAGACAGACGAGAGCGGCGCCGGCCTGATCCAGCCCCTCCAGCAGGGCTTGCAGCGCCTCTGGAGAAAGGCTGCGGCGCCTGTAGTCGCGCTGCACGAAGGCATCGCCGTGCTTGCGGCCAGAGGCCCAGACCAGGCCGACCCGTGGGGAGCGACCTGAACCGGGAGGTGGAGGGGAGAGCCAGCGGGGTGAGCGCAGCAGCCCCTGCAACGGCCGAGCGTTGCCCTCCTGATCCATCTGAGCCGGGAGCGCCGCGGCCCCAGGGGCGCCCCCCAGCAGCCAGGGGAGGCTGAGCAGGGAGCCCTGACAGGCAGAGGGCAGCGGGTGAGGTGCGAGGCCCTTGGGCCGCAGCGACAGGGCCGGAGCCAACCAGGACAGCCCCTGGCGCAAGAGCGGCAACAGGGGAGGATCGACCTCCAGCACGATCTGATGGCCCCGTTGCACCAGCAACGGCAGCCAGCGCAGATGCTGCAGGGCATCGCCGAGCCCCTGCTCGCTCCACAACAGCATCTGACCACGGCTGCCGGCCGACCACGAACCGGCACCGGCGACCGGGGGCCAGCCCTGCCAGTAAGGAGGAGGACGCCACACCCGGTGGCGAGCGAGACGGAAACGTTGCTCCGCCAGGGCATAGGCCTGGTCGTAACGTTCCAGGCCGATCAGCAGCTGACTATGGCTCCAGGCCACGGCGGCGTGCTCGCTGGCAGGAGCGTCGCGATCAAGGGCAGCGGCAGCCTGGTGGTAAACCGCATCCGCCTGCTCATAGCGGTTGAGATCACGCAGCAGATTACCGAGATTGAGCCAGGGACGCTGCCGGGGCGGTAGGTGGCGACAGGCCTGCTCGAACGCCTCAAGGCCCTGATGGGGCAGATCGGCCAACCAGAACACGTGCAGAAGATTGGCCCACAGGTCGGCACAGCCGGGATCAAGAGCAAGGGCCTGCCGGTGCAAGGCGATGCTGCGCGGAAGATCACCAGCTCTGCAGGCCTGATGCGCCTGCAGGGCAAGGGGCATGCAGGCCTGCGCCGCCATGGAGCCTCAGCCGCCAGTGAAGTCAGCGACAACCAGACTCAACTGAAGACAATGCGACTGCCAAAGGCTTGGTTGACCGCAGCCTGAGTGCGGTAGTTGGTGCTGCCGACCCGGAAGAAATCAACGTTGTCCTCAAATCCCTCGATGATCAATGGGGACGCCGAGGAGACACCGCTGAAGTTATTGGTCGCAAATACAATGGTGTCGCGGAGGTCATCACCGGAAGCACCGCCACCAAGATCGATTTTATTACCGCCTCGAATCGACTGAGTCCAATTGAAGTGGATAAAATCAGCCCCATGACCAACACTAATTGTGGAATCCTGAATCACACTGTTAGTGTTCTGGGAAGCGAAAACAATGGTGTCGTTATCATTGCCAGTGCGCACAGTCGAATTAAGAAGATCAACTTCATCGCGCGTGTCCACGCCGAGGCCCGTGATGCCATTCCACGACTGGCTATCTTTGAAGGAGCTGGTGCCAAAGGCCACCAAATCCTTATCATTACTGACTGGGGAATTTGCAGTTCCAGTCACAAAACTGGAATTGCGAATCACAACCCCTTTTGCCTTGTCGCTATCAATCAGGATGGTGTCACCGTAGTCCAGCGCTCCAGATCCATTGGGACCGACATCAAGCGAAACATTATCCAGGGAAGAGGCGTTCCAGAAGGAGAGAAACGTGATTCCCGATGGGGACGTGTTATTGCTGAGATAGTCCTCCGAAGAAAGAGCGGCAGGCGCCTGGCTCTTCGGATTACCGATTAGGTAGGCATAGGTAGCGCAATTCTTGACGGACGGCACGGGTAATGTGCGCCGATACTTCGGGGTAACGAAGCTGGATCTGGGGGAGAGGGTGGTGGTCGGCATGGTCGGGTCTCCATCGAGCGCGAGGCCAGCGGCCCGCTAACCCTTTTGTAGCTCGTATCTTAGCCCTCCTTAAGGCTGGTGTGCCAGAACGCCGGGCTGTCCGGTCCCGGCAACTCAACCAGGGCAACAGCTGGAGCCCATGGCCGGTTTGCTAAACCTTGTGTAGCAGGTGCTTCAGGCCCCGGCCGCCTGGGGGAGAACCCCGGCACCGGCCGGGCTGGACGCCGGCACGATCAGGGAGCAGCCGCTCATCCGTTCCGGTTTCGGCAGACCCAGAATCTCCAGCAGGGTGGGGGCAATGTCGGCCAGGCCACCGCCCTCGCGCAGGTTGACCTGCGTGCCGTGGCCGGGGAGGCGTCGCTTCTCGCCCTCCACCAGGATCACCGGCACCGGATTGGTGGTGTGGGCCGTCCACGGGCGTCCATCGGGACCCTGCATCACTTCGGCATTGCCGTGATCCGCGGTGATCAGCAGAGTGCCCCCCATGCGGTTGGTGGCCTCCACCAAGCGGCCGACGCAACGGTCAACCATGGTGATGGCCCGGGTGGTCGCCTCCATCTGACCGGTGTGGCCGACCATGTCGGGATTGGCGTAGTTGATCACCACCAGGGCATAGATGCCTTTCTGGATCGCAGCGATGCAGCTTTCGGTCAGCTTCTCAGCCGACATCTCCGGCGCCTGGTCATAGGTGGCAACCCGGGGGGAGGGGACCAGGTGACGGTCTTCACCGGGGAAGGCCTGCTCAATGCCCCCATTCATGAAGTAGGTGACATGGGGATATTTTTCGGTTTCAGCTGTGCGGAACTGGCGCAGACCCTGCTCAGACACCACCTGGCCCAGCAGGCCGTCGAGGGATTCCGGTGGAAACGCCACCTGCACCGGCAGGCCCTGCTCGTACTGGGTGAAAGTGACGATCGGCAGCGAGGCGATGCGCTGGCGCTCAAACCCCTGGAAGTCATCCAGCACCAGCGCTCGGATCAGCTGCCGAACGCGGTCGGGACGGAAATTGAAACAGATGAGGCCATCACCGGAGCGCAGATGTCCAGGCGCGAGCCGTACCGGTTCGAGGAATTCATCATTGATCTCCTCGGCATAGGAGGCCTGCAGCACCGCTTCCGGCGACTGATCGCACAGCTCTCCTTCCTCGCACAGCAGCCGATAGGCCTTCTCCGTGCGATCCCAGCGATTATCGCGATCCATCGCCCAGTAGCGGCCGCAGAGCGTGGCGATGCGTCCCACGCCGGCTGCGGCGATCTGCTCCTGAATCCGTTCCAGGAAGGGGATGGCGCTGTTGGGAGGCGTGTCACGACCATCGGTGATCACGTGGATCGCCACATCCGTGAGGCCGCGGCCAACCGCCCACCGCAGCAGACCACCGAGATGCTCCAGGTGGCTGTGCACACCGCCGTCGGAGCAGAGGCCGACCAGGTGCATGGTTCCGCCGCTTTGCAGCAGGGTATCGGCCAGAGCGTTGAGGGCGGGATTACGAGCCAGGGAGCCGTCGCGCACCGCCTGGCTGATGCGCACCAGCTCCTGGCGGATGATCCGGCCGGAACCGATCGTGAGGTGCCCCACCTCCGAATTGCCCATCTGGTCATCAGGCAGGCCGACCGCAGCACCGCTGGCTTCGATCAAAGTGTGGGGATAGGCATGCCAGAGGGCATCCATCACCGGCGTCTGGGCGGCGCGGATGGCGTTGTGTGCGTCCTCGTGGCGGTAGCCCCAGCCATCGAGGATGCAGAGAACAACAGGCGAAACAGACGCGGACCCGCCACCGGAGCGCTGGGCGGGGCTGCCGGCGTCAACCCGGCTGCTGTCGCGGCTGGAACTGGTGTCGGTGGACGGTACAGCTGTCACCCGGTTGATCCTGCCTCGCTTCCGCCACGCGATCTCAGGCCAACCTACCGCGG